>CAIMTB010000108.1 GCA_903844265.1 uncultured Verrucomicrobiota bacterium | reverse complement strand
CGACGAGGCACGGACCGCCTTCACGCCCGCCAACCCCTGGAGGTTGACCGACAGCGGATAAGTGACCTGATCCTCCACTTCCTGGGGCCCGCGACCCGGCCAGTCGGCAAACACGATGACCTGGTTCTCGCTCAGGTCGGGAATCGCATCCACAGGCGTCCGATACAGGGAACGCACGCCCCAGCCCATCACGAGAAAGACACCGCAAACCACCAGGAAGCGGTTGCGAAGCGACCATTCAATCAGTCGGTTGATCATCCGATATTCCTGGGAAACCCCAACATTAGTGACGTGACACGTGCAAGGGGACCACGCGTCGGGAGAGGAGTCGATCCACGAGCAGGCTGCGTACCCGGCCGCAACTCATTCGACTCATTCACGGATCTCCACACCGCACTTGAACATCTCAGCCCCGTAGAAGGGATTCTCGAGAGGTCCCTGCGACTGGATCCAAAGCCCCGGCTTGGGAGCCATGGGACAATGATAAACCTTCAGGGAGGCGAACCGGGCATCCTGCTTCCTTAGTTCCCGGACAATCTCAACCGCCCCGGAAGAGAAAGGCAGGAAACTCTTCCGCGCCTCGGCGAGATCCTTGGCCGGTGCCGCCTTGGCTACTGCGACCCCCAGACGCTCGATCACCTTTTGCCACCGATGGGGCGCAGGGAATTCCCTGTTGAGCCCCTCAATGGCGGCCGGCAGCCGCGGCAACCGGTCATTGAACCTGGGGAGATCGTCCGAGGACAGCGCCTTGCTGATCACCGCCGCTTCCGTCGTGAATGCCACCAGGGCCTCACGCTGGGTGGCCGAAAATGCCTCATGACTGGCCACCGGCTTCGGAGGCGCCGCCGCGGCAGCACCAGGGGTGTTCGTATTCGCGCCCGGGATCGCGGTCGCCTTCATCGCCACCGCGCTCGTCGCATTCGAGGCGCCACCGGCCATGGCCGCGGCCGAGCCCTTGGCCATCGCGTTCGACATCTCCCGCTCCTGCTCGCGCGCAGCCACGATCATCGAGATCCGCTGACGCCGCATCTCATCCACCGAGGCCATGCGGGCACTCGAACGCTGGGCCCTGGACAACGGCTGGTTCGTCCCGCCCGCGCCTCCACCCGGCAACGCAAAGGGATTCACCGCCTGCAGACCGTTGGTCTTCGCCCCGTTGACGGCGGATGGTCTCGCGGCCGAAGCCAATTCCGCGGCGGGCATCTCCCCGGCATCCTTGATCGCCCCGCGCCCCGCGATCCCGGGCACTCTGGTTCCGGGTGCGGCCGAGACAACGGCAGCCGGGGCAGCTTTGTCTTCGTGCTCCTGCTCCGACATGACCTTCGCGTCCCCTCCGCCCTCGGGACTGTTCATCGCCGCATGATCCATCGGCTTCGCAGCCACTTCGCCAGCGGGCATCTCCTTCGACGTCATCTCCTCAGCCGCCTCAACCTCCTCGGCTTCACCGGTCCGGTTGAACTGGGCCTGCGCGTCAATGAGCACGTTCCCAGATGTCACCACCCGGTCCCCCGGGTCCAACCCGGAAAGTATCTCCCACAGGTCGTCGCCCTGACGCCCCACGCGCACCCGACGGCGCTCGTAAGCCCCGTCGCCCTTCTCCACATGGACGAACGCCGAATTGCCCGGGTAAAGAACCGCCGTGCGCGGAACAGCCAGGACATCCGCAGCCTCCGCCCGGATGCGGCCCTCGGCATACGTCCCGAAGCGAAGCAGGCGATGGCCGCCGGATTTGTCGGCCATGAGCGGATTCTGCAGATCGGCACGAACCTTGAGGGTGCGGGTGAGCTCGTTGAGCGTCGGCTCCACATAGGCTATCACGGCGGGAAACACCTTCCCCGGGAGGGCCGACACGCTGACGTCAATGCGCTGTCCTGGCTCCAGCCAAATCGACTGGCGATCATTGACCTCGAAGCGGAACCCAATCACGGACGCATCCACGAGGGTGATGAGCTTCTCGCCCTCCGGCACATATTGACCCTGGAAAACATTGCGCTCCACCACGACTCCGGCAAACGGCGCGACCAAATCCCGGGAGTAGGGATCCGCGGTGGCCTTGGGAAGATCGAGTATCTGCTGGGCCCTGGGGACATTGCGGAAGTAACCCGCCTTCTGAACCAATTCCGGACTGAAAATACTCACCAAGGCCTGATCCTTGCGCACCTCCATCCCCACGTGATCCACCATGATGGCCTGGATGCGGCAGGGCGCCGGCGCGGAGATCACCGTCTTGCTGGACTCGTTCGCCTCCAGCGTTCCAGACACGCGCAACGTGCTCCGAAGCGGCTGCCGCCTGGCCTCCGCCGACTGCACATTCAGCACGGTGATGCTGTTGGAACTCAGAACCACCAGGTTGCTCCCGACATCAAACCCGCCCTGCCCCTCCAAAATGGGGGTCAGGTCCATCGCACAAATCGTGCACTTGCCCGGCTGGTCCGATTTCACCCAGGGATGCATCGAGTCCTGGTAGAACTGGACCTTGCGCGCCCCGCTCCCGGCCCCTCCGAAGAGAGGCCCTTTGCGAAAAACGCCGACCACCAACCCCAAGACAACGAGCCCCGCCAAAAGGGGGCCTAACTGCCGCTGCATTTTCATCAAATCATCTCACTTCTTGGTCTCAGCCGATTTCTCAGCCCCAACCGGCGCAGGTGCAGGCTTTGCAGGAGCACTGCCCCCCACGGGTTGTTCCACCCGCCGCCGGGTCGGAGTGCGCTGGGCGACAACCTTCTGCCATTTCTGGTACTGCTCAGGCGTCAGGATCTCACGGAGCTGCTTGTCATTCTCAGCCCGCGAATCCCGCCCGCGAATCCCAAAATCCTGAGGCGACAGGGTCTTGTCCGCCCGCATCTCACGCATCCGCTTCTCGTGGGCTTCGAACACACCCTTGACCTTCTTCTGCTGCACCGCATCCAACCCCGCCTCCTCGGTCATACGCTTCAAGGTCTCCTGGGTCACGTCCCGCGCCGCGGGCGCAACCACCTTGGGCGCTGGCACGGCCCCGGGTGGAGGTGCCGCAGGGCGGACCGCCCCGGGCGTGGGCGGCGCCGGCCGCACAGGAGCCTCAGCCAAGGCAGGAGCCTCAGCCAAGGCCCAGCTCGAGACCACCGACGAGGCGGACAACAACAAGACTGCAACAATCGAACAATTCAGCTTCTTCATGACGAAATGATTTCCAACACCGCCGACAAATCAACACGACGCACGCCCGACTGCATGCCCCCTGACTACTGCCCCTCCTTCTGCCGGGCCTCAAGGATATCCAGGATGCGCTTCTGACGCAGTTCCTCAACCACCGCCCTGCGTACCGGAACACCTTCGCGGAAGGCTTCCACCGGGTTGCTCGCCTCCGGCAAGCCCAGTTTCCCGTTGATTTGGGATACCGGCACCTGGTAGCCGCCCGTCGAACGACCGCCGCCACCCACGTTCCCTCCGGCATCGGAACCACCCCCCGCGCCACCCGCGGAACCGGCCGCAGCGCCGGAAGACCGCTGGGACCCGGTGACCGTCGCCATCGTCGAAACAGAGGCCACGGGCCCACGCATCGAGGATGCCGACGCCGACCTCGACGCCGAGGTGGGCGTCGTCAAACCCGCCGCGGCGGAACTCCCACTGGCCTGAACCGACGGAGCCGCGGCCTTCACGCGCGTCGTCGCCACAAACGTGGCAGGGTCTGCGGCGTCCCCGCCAGTCGCCCCAGCACCCGATTCCTCCACCCGCGCAACGGCGTTTCGGACGGCCTCCGCGATCTGCACGCCCTTGGCCCTTGAATCAAAGGCCGCCGTCACAGCCGGACCGCCGGTGCCAGTCCCGACGTCAGGCGGAGTAGCCGACGCAGGCACATAAGCGGTGAGTGGACGCGCCACCGGAGCCGCAGGCGCAGCACCGCGGTCCCCGGCCTCTGACGGGGATCGCGCCACGCGCGACTTGAAGCCCATGCGGGCCAGGTAGCCGGGAGCTCTTGTCTCGTCCGGCTGTCCGACCGCCAACTCACTGCCACCCGTGGGGTTATCGGCTGGAGTCGTCCTGATCTTGAATTGCCAGACCAGCGCGACAGCCAGAGCGCAAAAAACCACAGCCACACCTATCAGACCAAGGCGGACCCCCTGATTGCTATTCGAAGTGCTCATATCGTAACCCAACCTTGAAAACCATATCTCGGAAAATGTTGCTTTCCAGAGTTCACACCAGGAACCCAATCCCTGGCTAGGGACGGACCAGGCGGTAGAAACCGGTCCCCGTGGCAGGAGCCACGGTCACCTGATATCGCCCGTCCTCATTCTCGGGCGTGTGCTTCACGGTCACCCAGGCAGCCGGATTCACCGAGACGTTCTCCTGGAGGACAAACCCGGTCGAGGGCACGGGCCATGACAAGACCACACTGTTGGTTCCCCGCTGAATGGCCAGCGCCGGCACCGCGGTCACCACAACATCATCGATAAAATAGGTCACCTTCGCGGTTGCGGGAAACCGCAGCTCCACGTAGTTGAACGTTTTCGAAGACGGCGAATAGGAATTCGTCCCCATCGGAAAGCGCGCTCTCGCATAAACAGCCGAAGCGACCGACGACCCGACCAGATTGGTCGCACTGTCCGTCGCCAGATAGGCGTTCAGGGTCAGCGGGGTCACCGCCGCCGGCGATTGGTCCGTCGTCGCAAAGGTGAGGGCGATGTCGGTCAGTTCCTGCGAAAACTGCATCCGCACGACGTTCCCCAACAAACTGTTCGGGTAGAGATATTTCCCGGAGAAGGACGTGACGAAGCCCGTGCTTCGATCGGTCTGGACCGAAAAGGCCCCGGTGACGTTCGAGAATCTCACCGAGATTCCACCGGCAGTCTGCGTGAATGGAAGATTGCGACCCGTGGTCAACACCGGCGCGGCTGTGTCGAAGTCGAACTTCGCGGTCTGGGCCGCCGAAGGAAGGACCCCACTCAGCGCCAACACCCCGACGGCGCAGGAGCCAATACGCGCGCCCCAACCCCCCGCCCGATGCCTGCGGGTTGGGTCGGTCTCGCGACTCCTGAATGTGGACGGTATCGATTCCATACGGTCAGCGAACGTGGAAAGTTCCCCTAAGGCAAGCTAGCCCAACACCACAAACCTCACTATGGGTAACCATCCGGTTTTTTCGTAGGTGATTCACCTAGTCTGTTTTAGAAGGTGTACAGCAAGCGCAGTTCGGAGGGGTCAAGGAGGAGATTCTGAGGGTGGTGATGAGGGGCTCTCGCCGCCGGAGACATCACGGGCCCCCTTTGGAGGCGCCTCTGGGACATCCACTGCATTTTCATTGTGCCGGGAGAGTGGGCTGGATACGGTCCGATCGTACCCAAGTCGGACCAGCATCCATTCGTTTTGCCATGAAAGCCACCACCAACCGCCGCAGTTTCCTACACAAATCAGCGACGGCCGGGGCCGGACTTTTGATTCTCCGGAACAGCAGGCTTGCCTTCGCCTACGAGGCCAACAGCAAGCTGAACATTGCCGGAATCGGTGTCGGCGGCCAGGGGCGGGGCAGCTTGGATGCGTTTCACCGCATGGGCAACAATCTGGTTGCGCTGTGCGACGTGGACACCAAGCGGGCGGGCGACATCTACCAGAAGCACCCGGGGGCGAAGCCGTTCCAGGACTTCCGCGAGATGTTTGATCGGATGGAGAAGCAGATTGATGCTGTCCTTGTTGCGACACCCGACCACACGCATGCCGTCGCGGCGGTTGCGGCGATGAAGCTTGGCAAGCACGTCTACTGTGAAAAGCCCCTGACACGGACGGTGCACGAGGCGCGAGTCATGCGGGAAACCGCGGCGAGCCACAAGGTCGTCACCCAGATGGGGAACCAGGGTTCTGCTGAGACCCGTCTCCGCCGGGCCGTCGAACTCGTGTGGGGGGGTGTCATTGGCGAGGTCCGCGAGGCGCACGTCTGGTTTGATGGCGGAAACGGCCCCATGAAGCGCCCGACGGATGCCCCGCCTGTTCCGGAAGGATTGAACTGGGATCTGTGGCTTGGACCGGCCCAGAACCGCTCTTACAGCCCCGTGTACGTGCCCGCGACCTGGCGCTCCTGGCGTGCGTTTGGAAGCGGCATCGTCGGGGATTTTGCCTGCCACACGGCGAACATCATGTTCCGAGCGCTCCATCTGGAGCAGCTCTGGCAGAAGTCGATGAATCCAGGTGCCAGCCAGGTGGTTGTCCGGCTCCAGGCCTGGCCCTCTGAGGTCGATGCGGAAGGATATCCGACTTCGCTGAAGGTGGTCATGGACCTCCCTGCGCGCGGGGCGCTGCCGCCCGTGAAATTGACGTGGTATGCGAAGGAAAAGCCGCCTGAGGATCTGCTGCTCGGATACAAGCGTGGCGGCTGGGGGGATCTGCTGGTGGGATCGAAGGGATCGATCTATTCGGATAATCCTTGGAACGCCAACTACGCGCTGCTGCCTGAGAAGCGGTTTGAGGACTTCAACGGAGGACCGAAGGAATCCCTGCCGCGCGTCCAGAGCCATCAATGGGAGTGGATCGAAGCGTGCAAGGGCAACGGGAAGACCTTCTCGAGTTTCGACATCGGCGGTCCGCTGACGGAACTGGCCCAGCTCGCCAACCTGGCGACCCTGGTGGAAGGTCCGATTGAATACGACACGCTCAGCGGCAAGGTCTTGAATTCGGAGCCGGCGAACAACCTGCTCCATCGCGAATACCGCAAGGGCTGGTCGCTCTGAGCGCCCCCGACTGTGCCGGGGTGAAGTCCGTGGGAATATGAGGGACTGACCCCGAGGCTTGGATTCCGCCTACTTCGCAAGCCCGCCAAAGAGGCGAACCGCCTCCTCGCACTCGGCCTCGAGGTTGTCGAAGTTGATCCGGTCCTTGAGCCGTCGCACGCCCTCGAGGGCCTCGCTCGCAGACGCGGCGGCCTTGTCGGATTGTCCGACGTGATGGTAAGCCCACGCGAGGCGCCATTTCGCGAACTGCGCCCATCGGCTGTCGGGTTTCGCCATCTCGTCTGCCCTGCGGGCGGTCTCGAGCGCGAGGCGCGTGTCGAAGCGCGGATCCTCGCTGGTGGAAACGATGCATGCCGACACAAACCCCATGATGTCGTCGTTGTCGCCATGGCGCGCCAGAAGATCCCGGGCATAGCGATTGACCTCCTCGGGTTTGATGCGCCGCAGCAGGAGCATCAGCTTCCATTGGTAGGCGCCCTCGATTTCGGAATTCGGATCGGCCTTGAACGCGGCGTCAAGGGATGCAAGCGCGGCAGAAGTGTCACCCCGTTCCATGGCCTCGCGGTAGCCGGGGAATTTCTGGTCGGTGCCCGGGTTGCGCGCCTTCGCCGCCGCGATGTCCGCGTCGCTCCGCTTCTTCGCTTCGGCCTCCGCCACACGCTCCCGTTCGGCTTCCTGCCGGATGTCGAAGGTGCCGGCCAACACCTGCCCCACGATCCGCTCAATGTCGGCAGGCATGCCAATACCGGTCCACGCCACCAGCGAATTCTGGTCGATGATGTACGCGGTCGGGATGCCGCCCGTCCCCGTGGGTTTGAACCACGTCGCATGCATCTTCCTGTCCACCGTGTCCACGGCGACGCGGTAATCCATGCTGTCCCCCATCTTCTGCACGAACTTCTCCACAACCCCGATGAAGCGGGAGTCGGTGGGATTGTCCTGGTGCTCGGAGATGCTGATGCCGATCACCTCGACCTTACCTCGATGAGCGTGGGCCAGTCGGGTGAGGTGGGGGATGGCGGCTTTGCAGGGGCCGCACCATGTGGCCCAGAAATCGACGACATAGACCTTGCCCTTCTCGAAGCCGGTCAGCGGTTCGCCCTTGATCCATCGGGCGATCTGGATGGGGGGAGGAGGCTTGCCGATGAGGGCCTGCGGTCCTGTCGTCGTGGGTGCCGAGGCCGGTCCACCCGGTGGTTCGGACCGGGAATCAAACGACAAGGCCAGCACGAGCGCAGCTCCGAGAACGGATGGCAGAGCGTTGAAGCGCATGCGGCGGAGAGTTCTGGTTCAGGTCCAGGAAGACAAGCGATGGCTGCCACGACGATGGTGCAATCCACGCGGGACACCGAAATCCAAATCAAGGGACAGGTCTTTCATTGGATGCGTCCTGACGGCGATGTCGATCCGGGCAGCCGACCTTGGCATTTGTGCGGGTTGTTCGTAAGACTACGGAAGTGCACGATGTGACCTTCATCCTGGGCGCAGTCGGCCGGGGCGAGGTGTCCGCCACCGAACTCCTGCCCGTGGTCTACGATGAGCTGCGCCGGATTGCGGCCCACCAGATGGCCCACGAAGCCCGCGGCCACACCCTCCAACCCACAGCCCTCGTTCACGAGGCCTGGCTCCGCCTCGTCGGCAACCAGGATCCCCACTTCGACGGCCGCGCGCATTTCTTCGCCGCCGCGGCAGAATCCATGCGACGGATCCTCGTCGATTCGGCGCGGAAGCGGAACAGCCTCAAGCGCGGCGCCGGCGCGGTTCGCCAGGAACTCGACGAGCAGCTCATGGTCTGGGAGGCGCCCCCGGATGAAATCCTCGCCGTCGACGACGCCCTCGACCAACTCGCCGCGGAAGACGCGATCTCAGCGAACCTAGTGAAACTGAGGTATTTCGTGGGCATGACGATGGACGAGGCCGCCACCGCCCTGAATATTCCGCTGCGGAGCGCGGAGCGGCGTTGGACCTACGCGCGTGCCTGGCTGCGGCGACGGATAGGAGAGCCTCATTTGAGGAACACCGACTGAGCCCATCGTCCGGCCCAACCCCGGGCCTTGGCGGGATTGCCCGGCTGATTCCGCGGGATGGAGAGGATCGACCGACCACCGACCGAAATGCCCGAAGCAACCCAACCGTCGGACAGCCCTTCACCGAGGGAACGCGACCTGTTTCTGGAAGCCCTCGAATTCGCCGAACCCAGCGAACGCGCCGCCTTCCTCGCTCACGCCTGCACCGGCGACAAAGCCCTCCGTGCGGCCGTCGACTCGCTCCTCGAATGTGTCCGCGACGACGACTTCCTCGAGCGCCCGCTGGTTGACCCGCTCAGGGCAAACGCCAGCACCGTGCCCACATTCGGCCTGGGGGACGGCGGGCCCGCCGGCGGCACCGAATCTGCGGATTCAGGCGACTGGGTGGGCCCCTACAAACTGCTCCAGCAAATCGGCCAGGGCGGCGTGGGCACGGTGTTCATGGCCGAGCAACGTGAACCCGTGCGCCGGCACGTGGCACTCAAGGTGATCAAGGCGGGTATGGACACCCGCTCGGTGATCGCCCGTTTCGAGACGGAACGCCAGGCCTTGGCGATGATGGATCACCCCAACATCGCCAAGGTTCTCGACGCCGGATCGACCCCCACCGGCCGGCCCTTCTTCGTGATGGAACTGGTCCGTGGATCGCGCATCACCACCTATTGCGACGAGAACCATCTCTCCACCCGCCAGCGCCTCCGCCTCTTCATCCAGGTCTGCCAGGCCATCCAGCACGCCCACCAGAAAGGCATCGTCCATCGGGACATCAAACCCTCCAACATCCTCGTCACCCAGAGCGACGGCATCCCCGCCCCCAAGGTCATCGACTTCGGGATCGCCAAGGCCATGGACCAAAGGCTCAAGGACAAGACGCTGCTGACCGAGGTGCAGGCCTTCGTCGGGACGCCTGCCTACATGAGCCCCGAGCAAGCCGACATCGGCGGGCTCGACATCGACACGCGGACCGATGTCTACAGCCTCGGCGTCCTGCTCTACGAACTGCTCACCGGACACACTCCCTTCAGCGCCCAAGAACTCATCGAGTCGGGCCTCCACGGCATGCGCCGGACACTCCGCGAATGCGAGCCCATCACCCCGTCGAACCGGCTTCGGCGCATGGCCGACTCCGAGCGCACCCTGGTCGCGGGACGTCATCGCCTTGAACCAAGCCGCCTGATCTCGATCCTCAGCGGCGACCTCGATTGGATTGTCCTCAAGGCGCTGGAAAAGGACCGGTCCCGTCGCTACGCAACAGCCACCAGTCTTGCCCAGGACATCCAACTCCACCTCGACGACGAACCCATCACCGCCCGGCCGCCCAGCGCCCTCTACCGGTTCGGCAAATTTGTGCGTCGGAACCGGCTCGGCTTCGCGGCCACGGGCGCCACAGCCGCAGCCCTCGTCCTCGGCCTCGCCCTCGCCACCTGGCAATACATCGAGAAAAGCGCAGCCCTCCTCAGGGTTGAAAGCGCCGAGCAAGAACAGCGGACCCTTCGGTTTGTTGCCGAAAAAGCCCAGACCACCGAAAACGCCCTGCGCCGACAAGCCGAGGACCACGAGTTCCGCGCACGGCAACGCGCCTACGCCGCCGACATCAACCTCGCCCAGCACGCTCTCTCCGTGAACAACCTGGGCCGCGCCCAGGAACTTCTCAACCGCCAGATCCCGGCTCCGGGTGAGGCCGACAACCGGGGTTGGGAATGGCGCTACCTCGCCCGCCAGTGCCAGAGCGATGCACTCTTCGAACTTCCACGCGAGGCTTCCGAGATCGCCAGCGTCGCCCTCTCAAACGATGGACACTGGCTCGCCTCCGCCACCGCCGCCGGCGACCTCGTCCTCTTTGACCTTCGCTCCCGCACCGAGGCGGCTCGCATGAATGTCGGTCGCCCGATGCAAATCGCCTTCTCGCCCACCTCCCCGGTCGTCGCCTTCAACGCCCCCTCCCTCGACCAACCGCCCGGCCTCGGCTCACCCCCCCCCAGGGGACGGCGCGATGGAAACCCTCAGCGAATCCGGTTATGGGACGCCGTGGAACATCGCTTCATCCACGAGTTCAACACCCCTTCCGAGATCTCCTGCCTCGCCTTCTCCACCAACGGAACCCTCCTCGCCGCCATCGGCACCGACAGCCGGGTCATCGTCCACGACCTCACCACGCAAACCACCACCACCACCCCCCAGCTCCCCGGACTCCGAGGCGGCTCCGGCATCACCCAACTTTCCGCAGACCTCACCCTCGCCGCCTATAATGTCGGCCCCAATACCCTCCGCGTCGCCGAGGTCATGACAGGTCGCGTCCTTTGGAGCGCACGCGCCGCCGATGAAACCCTGCGGACCCTCGCCTTCTCACCCGATGGCCGAATCCTCGCCAGTGCGGCAGGCTTCGTCGAATCCTCGATCCGCCTCTGGGACGTCTCCCGCGGCAAGGAACTCACACGGCTTGAAGGTCATCGCGGCTGGGTCGGAGCTCTCGCATTCTGGCCGGACGGCCGTCGCCTCGCGTCCGCCAGCGCAGACCAAACCATCCGCCTGTGGGACGTGACCAACCTCAGCGACGATCCCCAGGACGCCGCGCCATCCACGCCCGCGTCTTCGCCCGCGCCTTCGTCCGTATCCGTGGCCGGAAGCAACGACGGAACGGCGATACGTGAAATCGCCATCCTGCGCGGGCATCGACTGGAGGTCTGGAGTCTCGCGCTTGGCTCCGACGGCAGCACTCTTGCGAGCGGTTCCAAGGACGGATCGCTGCTCGTTTGGGACGCGACTTCTCCACGCCGCCAACGTTCCCACGTCGTCCTGCCGCAGCGTGTCCATTCGTGGCGTTTTGAACGGGACAGTGCGGGAATCCTCACCGGTGACGAACGAGGCCGCGTGGCTCGGTGGGCGGGCGAGGATTTCCAGGACCCGACAACGATCCTCGAACTCGGCCCATCCTATCGCCCCCACTCCTTCTCACCCGATGGGCGCTTTCTCATTGCCACGGGCCCGCCCGGCCGGCCCATGAAGCTCTGGGATCTGCAGAAACGGGAGACGATCGCCGACGATCGATTCGCCTCGAACCCGCGGCTGCCTGCCGGATTCGTTCCCGGTTCAAATCACCTTCTGACCCGCCGATTCCCCGACGGCGTGATCGAGGAATGGGATACCGCGCGCGGAGAGATCCTGAGATCGATGTCGGGTCATCAGGGCTTCACCGGGCCCGGCAACATCGTCGTCTCCCCAAACGCGCACCTCTGGCTCTTCGGCCTTCACCGGGGCCAGACCCTGCTTTTCCACGAGTCCGAAAACTTCGCCGTCCCCATCCAGCTCGGCATCGGCTTCGACGGCAACGCCGCCTTCTCACCCGACGGCCAACGCTTCGCCCTCGTGGGAAGTTCAGGCACCGGCGAAATCTGGGACACCACCCCGCCCAGGCGAACCGGCATCATCAGCGGGTTCCTGCAGGGCCTCTCCTCGGTCGCCTTCTCCGAGGACGGTTCCCGCATCGTCGTGGGTAGCGACGGCCGTGAAGCACTCAAACTCTGGGATCCCGACGACAACCTGGAACTGATCACCCTCCCGGCCGAAGGCTCCGGATTCAAGGATCCCGCCTTCTCACCCGACAACAACCTGCTCGGAGCCCGCAACGGGCGCGGCTTTCTCTACCTCTGGCGCGCATCCGCTTCGCTTCCAACCCCACCTCCCGCGACCGCCCGCTGACCACCCCGCGAGGGCGTCGGTCCCCAGTGGCCACGGATCACGCAGCCCCGGATTCATCCCGAAACAAGGACGCCCGATTGACCGCGCGGACCAATCGACGGACATTGAGCCCAAGCTCCCATGTCCCACCCGCTCCGTCGCGCCCGCAGCCTCGCCACGCTTACCCTGGCAATCGTCACCCTCGCGTACGGGGCCCCGCCCATCCTCAGCGCCACCCTCGATCCCACCCGCCTCCAACCCGCAGACATCGGGTCTCCCTCCGCCGCAGGCAGAACCGAGGCCACGGACACCACCCTCCGCATCGCCGCAGGCGGACGCGGCATCGGGTTCAAGAGCGACCAGTTCCATTTCGCATCCGCCGCGATCGCGGGGAATTTCGACGTCTGCGTGCGGGTCACAGCGCTGCGGAACACCGATCTCTGGGCCAAGGCGGGCCTGATGCTGCGCGACGGAACCGGCGTGGACGCACCCTTTGCTGCGGTCTTCACCACGCCCTCCGGGGCCGGTTGCATCTTCCAGTCCCGCCTCGCCAGCGGCGGTTCCGCCACGAATTCCGGCAGCTTCCCCGCCAACCAACCCCTCACCTGGCTGCGCCTCAGGCGTTCCGGCAATACCCTCGCCGGTTTCGCCGGCATCGACGGCACCCACTGGACCGCCCTCGGAAGCCGTGCCCTCTCCCTCACCGCAACCCCGCAACTCGGACTCGCCGTCACCAGCCACAATACCAACGCCCCCACCCTCGCCGAATTCCACGACCTCGGCGACGTCGCCAACCCGGACCTCCGCCCGATCCCATCAACCGCCGAATCCCTCGGGCCCTCCTCGCGCAGGACCTCACTTGTAATCTCCGAGATCATGTTCCATCCGGCGCCAAGCGCCGACGGGCGGCAGCTTGAGTTCGTGGAATTGTACAATTCCCAGCCGTACTTCGAGGACCTGTCGGGATGGAAACTCGCCGGCGACATCGACTTCGCTTTTCCCCCGGGAACAACGCTTCCGGGCGGCGGATTCCTCGTCGTGGCAGCGGCCCCGGCAGATCTTGTCGCGGCGTACGGGCTCGCGCCTTCCGGGGTTCTCGGCCCCTACAAACGGCATCTCAACAATCAGGGCGGGCAGCTTCGACTCCTGGGCGACCGTGACGCCGTGCTCCTCGATGCGGTCTTCAGCGACCGCGCTCCCTGGCCCGAACTCGCTGGCGGCAGTGGTCACTCGATCGTCCTCTCACATCCCTCCCGCGGTGAAACCGACCCGCGCGCCTGGGCCGCAAGCCGCGTGATCGGCGGTTCCCCCGGAGCCCCTGAAGCCGTTGAAATCCTCCCCACCTCGTTCCTGCGCCTCAACGAATGCCAACTGCCCGACGACGCCGGCAGGGGCTTCGTCGAGATCTTCAACGCGGGCCCCATCGAGGCCGACCTCGCCGGGCTCCGGATCGGCAGCTCGCCCTCGTCGATGACGTTTGTAATCCCCACGGGAACCCGCCTCGCCTCCGGAGGCTTCACCGCCTTCACGTGGTCGGAGCTCGGCTTCGCCGCCAAGACCACGGGCGATCGGATCTATCTTGGCGCCACTGACGGCGCCCGCTTCCTCGACGCCGTCACGTTCGCCCCCCAATTCCCCGGAACCTCCGCCGGCCGCTGGCCCAATGGCGGCAACGCCATCCGCACCCTCCCCCAGCCCACTCCCGGCACTCCCAATCCGCATCCCAAGCCCACGCTGGCCATCAACGAGACACACCCCGCGCCAACCTCCGGCCGCGTTGACGAGGAATTCGTCGAACTCTTCAACGCCGACTCCACCGACATCGACCTTGCCGGGTGGAAATTCACCTCGGGCATCGCATTCACGTTCCCCACCGGCGCCCGTATCGCCGCCGGCGGCTACCTGGTCGTCGCCCGCAACACCACGCGTCTCCGCGAACTCCACCCCGGCCTCGATCCCACCAAACTCCTCGGCGATTTCACCGGCGGCCTTTCCTCCCGCGGCGAGCAACTCGTCCTGTCCCGACCCGTCACGGTCCGCAACGGCACGAAAAACGAGACGGTTTTCGCACCCGCCGCCGAGGCATCCCTCAACGCCGGCGGACGCTGGAGCCCCTGGGCCGCCGGCGGCGGAAGCACACTCGAACTGACCGACCCACGCGCGAACGCCAACCTCGAATCGAGCTGGGCTTCCAGCAACGAATCCACCCGCGGCGAATGGACCACCGTTGAGTTCCGCGGCGTCCTCGACAACGGCGCCTCGGGCGTGCGCCCCGACAGCCTCCACATCTACCTCATGGGCGAGGGCGAATGCCTCGTCGACAACGTCGAGGTCATCGGACCCGGCAACACCAACCGCATCCCCAACAGCACCTTCGAAAACGGCCTCACCGGCTGGACCCCGTCCGGCAACCACGTCCGCTCGTCCCTCGAGACGAGCGAAGGCGACAACAGCTCGAGTTCGCTCCACCTGCGCGCCTCCGGCAACGGCGATACCGGCGCAAACAAGGTCTACGCCAAACTCACCTCCGCCCTCGCCACCGGCAACACCGCCACGCTTCGCGCCCGCGTCAAATGGCTCCGCGGCTGGCCCGAGATCCTCCTCCGCCTTCATGGCAATTACCTCGAGGCCTACGGCCGCCTCGACGCCCCGGCCGGACCGGGCACTCCCGGTTCCCGCAACTCCACCGCCGTCGACAACGCCGGCCCCGCCTTCGACCACGTCACCCATTTCCCCGCCGTTCCCGCCACCGACCAACCCGTCACCGTCACCGCGCTCATCGACGACCCCGACGGCATCGGGTCGGTAACCCTCCGCTACCGGACGGATCCCTCATCGACCCCAACCGAAATCCCCATGCACGACGACGGCACCGGCGGGGATGCGGTGCCAGGCGACGGCATCTACTCGGCGGTCATCCCCGCCACCGGCGCCGCGCGGCTCGTGGCGTTCACCCTCGTCGCCAAGGACCAGGCCGCCGCGCCCGCTTCGTCCACGTTTCCACCCGGTTCGCCGCAGAAGGAATGCCTGGTGCGATTTGGCGACCCGACGCAAAGCGGCGCGTTTGGCACCTACCGCCTCTGGTTCACGCAGGCGAATTCGGACGTCTGGAAGAACCGGCCCATCCTGAGCAACGAACCGGTCGACGGCACGTTCGTCTATGCGAACACCCGCGTCGTCTACAACATCGGCGCGCGCTTCGCCGGCAGCCCGTTCCACCAGCAGTTCGCAGCCGGACCGGGCAGCGAAGCCCATTTCGTCGTCGACGTCCCACGCACCGAACAGGTCATCGGCGCCACCTCGTTCAACAAGATCCATGCCCCTGGAAACTCCCCGTTCGATGACAACGCGCTCCAACGCGAGCAGGCCGTCTACTGGATGGCGCGCAAATCCGGACTGCCCTCGCTCCACCGCCGCTTCGTCCACCTCGTCGTCAACGGCACCCGCAAGCGAACGCTCATGGAAGACACCCAGGTCGGCAGCGACGACCTCGTCTCCGAGTTCTGGCCCGACGACACCGCGGGCAACCTCTTCAAACTGCAGCCCTGGTTCGAGTTCCCCGACTCCACCTCGCAGAACCTGCAGATGCAGAACAACACCTTCCTCGCTTTCGGCCGTTACACGACCACCGCCGGCCAGCTCAAGCTCGCCCGGTACCGCTGCAACTGGCTCGTCCGCGGCGCCGACGGAACCGCCAACGATTTCACAAATGTAATCCAACTCAACACGGCGGCCACCGACACCTCCAACCCGCGCTACGAATCCAACATCGAGCAACTCGCCGATGTCGATGAGTGGTTCCGCGCCTTCGCCGTCAACCACGCCGTCGGCAACTGGGACAGTGTCGGCTATCGCAACGGCCAGAACACCTACGCCTACAAACCCGTCAACGGCCGATGGGAACTGTTCCTCTGGGACGCCAACATCGTCCTCGGCAACGGCTCCGATGGGCCCGGCAGTCTTCCCCTCTTCACCGGCTCGGACGGCACGCTCACGCGATGGTTCTCGTCCGGCACCTTCCGCCGACGTTTCCGCAGCGCCTACTACGAGCTCGCCACCGGCCCCATGCTCGCCTCCGCCATCGGCCCCATGCTCGAGGCGAAATACGCCGCGTTCCAGGAACACGGCATCACCGCCGCCAACTCCTCCACGCTCCTCACCTTCATCAATTCAGCCCGCGCCAACATCCTCTCCCAGCTCTCGAAGGACACCGCACCGTTCGCCATCACCGACGTCACCGGGACCGGCCCATTCACCCTCTCCGGCAATGGGCCGCTCAACATGACCGCACTCAGCATCGACGGCGTCTCCGTCCCGCTCACCTGGACTTCGACCAAGACCTGGACCGCCGTGGCCACACCCGCCGCCCTCGCCGGGAAGGTGAACGTCGCCGCGCTGAACCGTTTCGGCGAACCCCTCCCCGGCATCCCCCAGGATCTCCGCCTCACCCAACCCGGCAGCCTCAGCCTCCGCCCGGGCACCGCTGAATGGCTGCTCGAATACCCGGCAACACACGCCGGTCCCTACAGGCTCGAAGCAACCCCCGCAGTGCCAGCCTCCAACTGGCAAACCGTCGAAACAAAAACCGCCACGGGACTCGGTGTGCTGCAGTTCCACGTCCCGATGACCCCAAGGGACCCCCTCTTCTTCCGCATCGCCGAGCCTTGACCGATCCCGGCCGGAGCGAAAATGCCGGCCCTTCCCCGTCCCGACGATCGCCAACCGCACTCCCACACACTGTCGACCGAAAGAAACATCCTGAAACCTTCAGGCCCGACCCACGTCTGTTGCTCCGATCGCTAAATGAAATCCCGTTCCACGAGCCGCATCTGGATCATTCCGCTGGTCTTCGCCGTGCTCGTGGCAGTCTTCGGCTGGTGGTGCAACGCGCGCCTGCGCCATGTCCTCGAGTCGCAGCTCCGTGGCGAACTCAATTCCACCATCGAAGCCAACGTCACCGCCCTCGACATCTGGATGACCAACCAGATGAACCTCGCAACCGCCCTCGCGACCGAACCGAAAATCCGCGAACTCGCCCTCCGCGCCCTCGAGGCCCCGGTCCCCACCAACGGCGGCATGCGCCCACGACGCCCACGCATGTCCCCGGAAATGGAGATTCTCGAATCCACGCTCTACCCACGCATCGAACGGGTCGGGTACGCCATGGCCCAACTCGTCAGCACCAACCTCACCATCGTCGGCACCGCCACCCGCGGCCGATCCCGCGGCGGATCATCCGTCCTCGAAGACCACGTCGCCCGTTACACCGAGCTCTTCGCCTCCGGCCAACCCGTCATCATCACCCCCTTCAAACCCCCGCGCCCCAACCGCCCACCCGGCCCACCCGGCGCCTTCCCCTCCGGATTCGGTCCCGGCCCCAGACCGGAACCCAGCCCCGGCTCCACGTCCCGAAACGGCACCAACCCCGATCCCGGATCGCAGACTGAGCGAGGCCCACGCCCGGACACAGGCCCCGTTTTCGGCCCGCCCCGCCTTGGCCCCGGCGGCCCCCCCGACGGGCCTGCGATGGGAAGCAACCGCTTCGACCGCTTCGATCGCCCCGGCGCCTCCAACCGCTTTCGTGGCGGCCCACGCGAGGGTCCCCCGCGTTTCCGCGGGGATCTCACGCTCATGCAGATCGCGGCCCCGATCACCGACGACGCCGGAACCGTGCGCGGCGCCCTTTCGCTCATTGTCGATCCCGACCGCGAATTCACCCGCATCCTCTCGGTCGCGCGCTCCGGACGGTCCGGCGAAACCTACGCCTTCGACCAGCGCGGGCTCCTCATCTCACGGAGCCGTTTCGATGAGCAATTGCGCGCGCTCGGCCTCATCGAGGGCGGGTCCGAAGGCAGCTCCGCGCTCGGCGTGCGCCTCAGCGATCCCGGCGTCGATGTTCCCAAATCGATCCCATCCGAGGACCCGAACAGCCCGACGCGCCCCCTCACCCAGATCGTGAGCAATGCCGTGGCCGGCAACCACGGCGTCAGCGTCAGGCCCTCCCGCGATTACCGGGGCATCCCCGTTGTCGGAGCGTGGCGCTGGCTGCCCCTGCGCGGGTTCGGTGTCGCCACCCAGATCGACGCCTCCGAAGCCTTCGAGACCCTGCGCGTCCTGAAGTTCCTATTCCTGATCCTCTTCCTCCTCCTCCTCCTCGCCGCAACGTCACTGCTCCTCGCCTCGTTCGCCAACGTCGCCTGGCGCAAGCGCGTCAACGCCGCCGAACTCCGCCTGCGCCAACTCGGGCAGTACACCCTCGAGGAACGCATCGGCGAAGGCGGCATGGGCGTCGTCTACCGCGCCCGCCACGCCCTCCTCCGGCGCGATACCGCAGTCAAACTTCTGCTCCCCGACCGTGCCGACCCCGAGTCCATCCGCCGCTTCGAACGCGAGGTCTGTCTGACCTGTCGCCTCACCCATCCCAACACCATCCAGGTCTACGATTACGGTCGTACTCCAGACGGCATCTTCTACTACGCGATGGAGTTCCTCAGCGGGCTCAACCTCCACGAACTCGTCCGCCAGCACGGGCCCGTTCCTGAACCCCGCGTGGTCCACATCCTCGCCTCAATCTGTGATGCCCTCACCGAAGCCCACGCCCTCGGCCTCGTCCACCGCGACATCAAACCCGCCAACATCTTCCTCTGCCATCGCGGCGGAATCCCCGACTGCGTCAAGGTCCTCGACTTCGGACTGGTCCGCGAAATCCATCGCCCCGGCGGCCCCCTCGATCCGACGAAAACAGACACCACGTCGTCATCAAGCATCGCCGGAACGCCCTCCTTCATGCCTCCCGAGGCCCTGCGCGACCCGCTCTCCAACGATCCCCGCAGCGACCTCTACTCGGTCGGCGCCCTCGGCTACTTTCTGCTGACCGGCGAACGCGTCTACGACGCCGACAACCTGATCGAACTCTACGACCTCCACCTCACGTCCAGTCCGATCCCGCCCAACCGCCGGACAGCCAACGCGTTGAGTCCGGAACTCGAATCGCTGGTCCTGCGCTGCCTTGCGAAAGACCCCGCGGATCGCCCCCCAACCGCCGCGGAACTCAAGATCCTGCTCGAAAGCACACCGCACTCCCGCGACTGGACCCTCGCCGGACGCGCGGCGTGGTGGGCCGACCATTCAAGCCCGACCCCGACGTCCTTCAGCGGCCCGCCCGCCTCGTCGACACCCGGTTCCAACGACCTCCCCATCGTCGACGCGACCCTGTCCATCGACTTCGCCCAGCGCAACGCGACCCCTCGCGCCTGAGGGCCCGTCGGAGGCCCCCATCAACTCCACAGCCGGTCGTGCGAGCGCTCCGTGCTCCAGTCGTCCGTCGGCTCAAAAAGCTTCTCCCCGGGCACCAGATGCTCGCGGACCACGTCCTCGTTGATCTCGACGCCGAGCCCCGGCGTCTCGGGCACCCGCACGAACCCATCCTTCACGATCGGTTTCTCGATACCCTTCACCAGGTCGGCCCACCACGGCACGTCGACCGAATGATCCTCGAGCGCCACGACGTTCTGGGTGGCGGCCGCGCAATGGACGTTCGCCATGAATGACACCGGTGAACCGGCGAAATGCATCGCCATCGCCACGCCATGTTCCTGTGCGTAATCCCCGATCCGCTTGGTCTCGAGAATTCCGCCGGCCGTCGCCAGGTCCGGATGGATCATGTCCACGGCACGCGCGTTGATGAGCTTGATGAACTCCTCCTTCAGGTAGATGTCCTCGCCCGTCAGCGTCGGCACGTCGATGGCCAGCGTGATCTCCCGCAGCATGTCGGTGTACTGCCACGGCACGAGATCCTCCAACCACGCCATCTGGTAGGGCGCCAGCGCCCGCCCAAGCCGGATGCAGGTGTTCACGCCAATGTGACCAAAATGATCCGCCGCCAACGGGATCTCGTACCCAACCCGTTCGCGCACCGCCGCCACGAATTCCGCAAGCCGTGCAATTCCGCGATCCGTGATCTGGATCTGGGTGAACGGATGCTCGACCATCGTGAAGTCGCGCGGGTCGTAGACGCGCGGCAGGGTCAGCATGTCCTTCCCGCTTTTCAGGAGGTTGATCCCAAGGTCCATCTTCAAAAAGGTGAACCCCTGCTTTGTCCGTTCCTCCAGCCGCCGCGCGTACTCGGCCGGATCCTCCGACACCGTGGTATCGCAATAGAGCCGGATCCGATCGCGGTAGCGTCCGCCCAGCAACTGGTACACCGGCACGCCGTAGGCCTTGCCCGCGAGATCCCACAGTGCCATCTCGACCCCCGACACACCGCCACCCTGCCTCCCGTGCCCGCCGAATTGCTTGATCTTCTTGAACACCCGCTCGACGTCGCACGGATTCTCACCCAGCAACCGGCTCTTCAGCATCAGCGCATAACGCTTGCTCCCGCCGTCCCTCACTTCCCCCCAGCCGGTCAATCCCTGGTTGGTGTCGATCCGGATCAACGGCACCCGCATCGGCGCGTCGCGGATCTCCGCGATCCGCAGGTCCGTGATCTTCAATTTCGAGGGTGCCGAGTTGCGGTTCACACCCTCCGTCGTGGCGGCAAGCAGGTCCTCGATGGAACCGCGGAAAGCAGCCAGCGACAGCCCCCCCAGCGCAGCCTTCTTGAGAAATCCACGGCGATCGCCGCCGACGGAAACCCCGCCCCCATCCACCTGCCGGCCGGACGCCGGCGCCCCGGAAGAATCGCGCAAGATCGGGTTCATGGTGGTCCTCACAGTTGCTTCTCGATGGTTTCCCGCGGGGTCGCCGGCTTCTCCGGCAACGCCTCGTACCACTGCCAGAAGTCACTCTTGATATCCGTCGACCAGGCCCGATCCACCTGCCCCGGCGTGTACTTTCCCTCGCGCAATCGCTGGTGCCCAAACCGATCCTTCAGCCGCACCACCTCCGAGGTCAGCACCACCTCCTCCGCAAGCTGCGCCGGTATGAACATCACACCCTCGCGCTTGCCCAGGACGATGTCCCCAGGCAGGACGACTGCGTCGCCCATGCGGATCGGGACGTTCATCCCGGCAAGGACCATGTCCTTGATCGCCGACGGATCCCATCCGCGCACGAACGCGTTGAACCCCTTGATCTCCCCGAGTCCCTCGATGTCACGGACGCTTCCGTTGAAGACCACGCCGTTGCCGGACTTCGCGAAAATGGAGTTGCCCAGATTGTCCCCGATGAGCGTGCCATCGACGATCTTCCCGTAGCTATCGGCGACATACACGTCGCCCTTCTGCAACGCGTCGATCGGCCACGCATTCGAGGTGCCGATCCGGCCCTCCGACTTGCCGGTCGCATTCACATGATCCGCGTAGTCCGGGCGGCTCGGGAGATACAGCGCGGTCAGCGCACGTCCTACCACCGGCACGTCCTCCCAGATCATCTTCCAATCCCCGGCAAACTGATGCGTGTACCCATGCCCCCGGAGCACACCCCACGCCTCCTCCATCGATACCTCCCGCATCCGACGCACCAGATCGTCCGAGACCTTCGGGCGGCCGTCCGGCAACCGCTCCCCCTTCCATGCCGCGGTCAACGCCAGGACCACCTCCTTCGACGTCGTGGCCGTATGGGCCGCGGACACGAACGGCTTCGGCTGGGCCTTCACCCATTCCTCCTCCGACACCGCCTTCTTCTCGTGCTTCAGGACGAAGGTCCCCTTCTTGTTGCCCACCACCAGGTCCGGAAGCCCGTCCTTGTCCACGTCCCCCACCACAAGCTGCGTGCCCACACCGGAGTTGTCATCGATCAGGTGCGGCACGAAATCCACCGCCCCACCCGCACCCCGCACCAACTGGAACCAATACGACACCGCAACCTGGTTCCGGTCCGGATCCCCCATCCGCCCGTGCGACCAGAAACGCTTGCCCGTCACGATGTCCTTGAGCCCGTCACCGTCGATGTCGACCAACTCCAGCGCGTGCAACTCGGTGAACTTGATGCCGTACCGGTTCTCGCCCGGCTCCTTGTTCATCAGGATGTGCTCGACCCACCGGATCTCGGCGCCTTCGCGTTTCTGCTCGTACCAGGCCAGGCCGTAGCCATGCGCGGTCAGGGCTGTGATGATGTCGTTGAGGCCGTCGCCATTGACGTCGTAGGACCACATCTGGGATCCGCCGAGACCGAACGGGCCGGGGTGGAAGGTCCACACGGGATCGCCGGCCAACGACGTCGGCTGCTCCCACCACCCATCCTTCTCGATCAGATCAAGACGGCCATCCCCGTTCACGTCGCCGATCCCCATGCCGTGCGTGAAATTGCCGTAGCCTTTCTCCGGTGAAATCCGATGCCAGGTCCAAGCCTTCGTCGTGTCACTCCAGTCCGGCGCCGCGTAGCCATAGGCCCCCTTCGTGATGCACACCAACTCCGGCCGCCCATCCCCGGTCAGATCCGCAAACGTCGGCGACTCATTGTCTGTCTGCGTGAACACGACGTGCCGCGCCCACTGGCCATCCGGCGACTTCGGATTCTGGAACCACACGGTTTCCTTGCCCGGGAACCCGACGATCAGCACGTCCATCCAGCCGTCGCCGTTGAAGTCACGGGGGAACGCAAAGAAATTGTCCGAGTAGGCGTTGTTCGCCCCGAGTGCGCCCTCATATCCCGGCAGGGTCACGGTCGTGAACGCCCCGAGCTTCAACTGGAACGTCGCGGTCGGCGCATAGATCTCATGCTTCTTCGTGAACGCCGGCCCCTCGTACCACCACGGCCCCGACACGATGTCGTTGACGCCGTCATTGTTGAAATCCGCGAAGCTCGCGCCTTCACCCCAGAACTGGTCGCTCAACGGCTGCCTCTTGAACGTGTGCAGGAACCGATCCCCAGCCGCCACACCGGCTCCGGCCACGAGGACCGCACCGAGGACCGACAGGTGCAACACGTGCCCAAGCCCGCCGGACCGAGACCAGGGCGGAACCGGCGGACACGACGACAAGACGGAACAATGGAGGTGGCTCATGGTGGAAGCAAAGGCTGGTGCCCGACAGGAAGCGCCGAAAACCACCACGATTCAAGCCCGCACAGGCCCCGATCTACCCACCGCTGTCCGCCGCCTGTTCCCACTTCCGCCGCGGACGCTCCGGGAGGGTCGGGTCCGCTTTCGCGTAGTACGCTGCCGCACCGAACATCGCCTCCACCGCCCGCTGGAGTTCGAGCGACGGCGCGACGCGGAAACGATCGTTCACCTCCACGAACGCCGCGCTGGTATCGGGACGCACGAAACACAGGAACAACGGGCAATTCCCCGGATGCCCGGCTACGAGGTCGCGCGCGGCGCGGAGCCTCGCCGAATCCATCTCCGCCGTCCGCAACCGGAGATGCACCTGGCGCGTCAACCGACGCGGCACCTCCTCGATCGGATAAATCTCCACCGGGAAAATCTTCGGCCGATCCTCGCCCGCACTCACCTCGCCAACCACGAACAACACCTTGCCGACGACGAACAAATCCCGGTAGGTGTCACACACCTCGTTCAGGCAGAGCAATTGAACGCTGCCCTCGTGATCCTCGATCGTCACCAGCGCATACGGTTTCCCGCTCTTCTTCGACAACCCCTGCTGCACCACGGAGACGATCCCAGCGAGCCGGGTCATGGTCCGCGCCGGCACCAGGGCCAGTCGCGAGGTGTCGGACAAGGCGTACGCCTGCAGCACGAAACGATAATCGTCGAGCGGATGGCCGGTGACGTAGAAGCCGAGCAACGACTTCTCCTCGGCCAGGCGCTCGGACAACGTCCACTCAGGCGCGGGCGCGGAATCCCGCATCTGCGGCGGCGGCGTTGCGGCATCGAGTTCACCGAACAACGACGCCTGTCCCGAGGCGCGGTCCGAGGCGACCGACTGGCCGCGCGCAAGGGCGCGATCGATCTGCGCAAACGAGCGCGCCCGCGTCCCGCCCAGCGAATCGCAGGCACCGGACTTGATGAAGGCCTCGAGCACCTTGCGGTTCACGGTCCGCGTGTCGACACGCTCACAGAGGTCCTCGAGCGACTTGAAGCGACCGCCGGCTTCACGCGCCAGCAGCATGCCCTGCACCGCGATCTCGCCCACGCCCTTGATGGCCGCGAGACCAAAGCGGATCGCACCGCCCTCATCGGTGGATGATGAGCCCGTCGCGACCTCGGGACCAAAGTAGACGCCGGAGGCGTTCACGTCGGGCGGCAGGATGCGGATACCCAGCGTGCGGGCCTCGGCGATATATTCGGCGAGTTTATCCGTATCGGAGACGTCGTTGGTCATCATGGCCGAGAAGAACTCGACCGGATGATTCGCCTTCAGGTAGGCGGTCTGGTACGCGACCAATGCATAGGCCGCGGCGTGGGACTTGTTGAAGCCGTACCCGGCGAATTTCTCGAGGATGTCGAAGACGCCGTTGGCCTGCGCGGCGGGGATGCTGTTCACCCGGGCGGCGCCGGAGACGAAGCTCTCGCGCTGCTTGGCCATTTCCTCGAGCTTCTTCTTGCCCATGGCGCGGCGCAGGAGATCCGCGCCGCCGAGGGTGTAGCCGGCCAGTATTTGCGCGGCCTGCATGACCTGCTCCTGGTAGATCAGCACGCCATAGGTCTCGCGGCTGATGCCCTCGAGCAACGGATGCACGTACTCCACCTTGGCGCGGCCGTGTCGGCGCTCGATGAAGTCGGGGATCAGGTCCATCGGGCCGGGCCGGTACAAGGCCACGAGCGCGGTGATGTGCTCGACCGACGCTATCTGGAAACGCCGGCAGAGCTCGCGCATGCCGCCGGATTCCAGCTGGAACACGCCGAGTGTCTGGGCGCGGTTGAGGAGGTCATAAGTTCGGCTGTCATCGAGGGGCAACCGCTCGACGTCGATGTCGATGCCCTTCGTGCGGCGCAGCATCTCGCAGGTGTTGCGCAGCACGGTGAGCGTCTTCAGCCCGAGGAAATCCATCTTCAACAGGCCGAGATCGCCGACGGGCCCCATGGCGAACTGGGTGACGATCGCGCCGTCGTCGTCCTGCTTCAGCGGCAGGAGGTTCACCAGCGGCTGGTCGCCGATGACCACGCCCGCCGCATGCACGGACGCGTTGCGCGTCAGGTCCTCGAGGACAAAGGCGGTGTCCAGCAGCTCGCGCGTGACCTCCTCGCTCTCGTAGGCCTGCTTGAGCTCCGGCGACTGCTTGAGCGCCTTTTCCAGGGACAT
>CAIMTB010000107.1 GCA_903844265.1 uncultured Verrucomicrobiota bacterium | reverse complement strand
GGCCGTGGGCGCGCGCGCGCCAGCCAGGCGGTCGAGCCCTGGACGGGTGGATCCCGAAACCCCGGAGGATTTCATGAAGCGCGAGGTGGATCCGATCCTCGACAAGATTTCGGCGCACGGCCTCCAGAGCCTGACCGATCGGGAGCGGCGGATACTGGAGCGGGCGCGAGACCGGATGAAGCAGCGGCCCTGAGGCGGTCGTGCATCCACAGACTGACGGTAGGGCGTGCACTCCGCTGCGCGCCGTCCTCCGCGGACGCACCCAGGCACCGCGCCCTCGGAGAGGCTGCGACAAGACCTGACTGGCCCGCGGGCGGGTGTCTGGGTAGGCTCATCCCGTGATTACGCGCTATTCGCGACCTGTGATGCGGGGCATCTGGACGGATGAGAACCGGCTTCGGATCTGGCTCGAGCTGGAATTGCTGGCGAGTGAGGCTCTCGTGAAGTCGGGAGTGGTTCCGGCGGGGGATTTCGCGTCGCTGAAGGCGGGTGCTGATTTCTGGCTGGACGATCTTTCCGGGTTGGTCGAGCGGCAGCGCGAGCTTGAGAAGACGCTGAACCACGACGTGATCGGGTTCACCACGGCGGTTGCGGAGAAGGTCGACGGGAATGCCAGCCGATGGCTGCATTTCGGCCTGACGTCGAGCGACATCGTGGACACCGCGTTCGCGGTTCAGATTGTGCAGAGCGCCGACATCCTGATCGCGGATGTGAAGGAGTTGCGGAAGGTGATCGGGAAGCGCGCCCGACAGTATCGCATGACGCCGTGCATTGGCCGGAGCCACGGCATTCATGCCGAGCCGACGACGTTCGGGCTCAAGCTGGCGCTGATGTACGACGAATTTGGGCGGGCGTTGAAGCGGCTCCAGTCGGCGCGGGAATCTGCGGCGGTTGGCAAGCTCAGCGGTGCGGTGGGTACGAGTGCGCATCTCTCGCCCAAGATCGAGGCTTTCGTGTGCCGCAAGGTGGGCCTGCGTCCGGCGCCGATCGCGACCCAGGTTGTCCAGCGCGACATCCATGCCGAGTTCATGCAATGCCTGGCGTTGGTCGGGGCCAGCATCGAGCGCTGGGCGGTGGAGTTCCGGCACCTTCAGCGGACCGAGGTGCTGGAGGCGGAGGAGCCGTTCAAGGCCGGGCAGAAGGGCAGCAGTGCCATGCCGCACAAGCGTAATCCAATCACCTGGGAGCGCCTCACCGGCCTGGCCCGGGTCCTGCGTGGCAACTCACTCGCCGCCCTCGAGAACGTCGCGCTCTGGCACGAACGCGACATCAGCCACAGCTCCGTGGAACGGATCATTTTCCCGGACTCATGCACGCTTCTCGACTACATGTTCGGCCTCCTGATCCGGTTGATCGAGGGCATGAACGTGTACCCGGAGAACATGCGGAAGAACCTCGGCCTGAGCCTCGGCATGTGGAATTCGCAGACCGTGCTGCTGGCGCTGATCCGCAAGGGGCTGACGCGCGAGCAGGCCTACGAGTTGGTCCAGCGCAACGCCATGAAGACCTGGGAAGTGAAGCACGCAGGGCGTGACGACGCGGATTTCCTGCAGCAGCTCGGCTCGGATCCCGAGGTCGCACGCCATTTCGCGGGGGGCGAACTCGAGAAGCTTTGCTCCCTCGATTTCCACCTCAAGGAAGTGGGACGCCGGTTCAAGGCCGTGGGCCTTTGAAAGTCATTGTTCGCCCGGCCGACCCTGCGCCACGCTAACCCCCGCCGGCCCCGTCCGGCCCGGAATCGCATCCTCACAGAACGCTCTATGGGAACCCTGAATCTCAACGTCAAACCCGCAGGCTCCACACGCTGGGACATGATCGCGCTCGGCGAGATCATGCTCCGCCTCGACCCCGGTGACGGGCGAATCCGGACGGCCCGTGATTTCAAGGTCTGGGAGGGCGGCGGCGAGTACAACGTGGCCCGTGGCCTGCGCCGTTGTTTCGGCATGAAGACGGCGGTCTGCACGGCGTTCGCCGACAACGACGTCGGGCGGCTCCTGGAGGATTTCATCCTCCAGGGTGGCGTGGCGACGGATCACATCCTGTGGCGGGGGTTCGATGGCGTCGGGCGCAACGTCCGCAATGGACTTAACTTCACCGAGCGCGGCTTCGGCCTGCGCGGGGCGGTCGGCATCCCCGACCGTGGCCACACTGCGGCGAGCCAGCTGAAGCCCGGCGATTTCGACTGGGACAGGATCTTCGGGACGGAAGGCTGTCGATGGCTTCACACAGGCGGCATTTTCGCGGCGCTGAGTTCTTCCGCCGCGGACCTCGTCATCGAGGCGGTCCAGGCCGCGAAGAAGCATGGGGTCATCGTCAGCTACGACCTGAACTATCGTCCGAGCCTCTGGAAGAGCATCGGCGGCCAGTCCAAGGCCCAGGAAGTGAACCGCCGGATCGCTCCGTTCATCGACGTCATGATCGGCAATGAGGAGGACTTCACGGCGTGCCTCGGCTTCAAGGTCGAGGGCGCGGACGAGCATCTGCTGCATCTCGACGTCTCGGCCTTCAAGGCGATGATCGAGACCGCGGTGAATGCCTACCCGAACTTCAAGGTCGTGGCCACCACGTTGCGTGCCGCGAAGACCGCGACCGTGAACGACTGGGGCGCGATCTGCTGGGCCGGCGGGGAGTTCCATGAATCGGTGAAGTTCCCCGACCTGGAGATCTTCGATCGCGTGGGGGGTGGCGACAGTTTCGCGAGCGGCCTGGTGCATGGGCTCATGACCACGGGCGATCCGAAGAAATCCGTGGATTGCGGTGCCGCCCACGGTGCCCTGGCGATGACCACTCCGGGCGATACCTCGATGGCGAGCCAGAAGGAAGTCGAGGCCGCGATGAAAGGCGGAAGTGCGCGTGTGCAGCGTTGACAACGGGCGTGGGTCGCGGTCGACGTCGCGGCGATGGGTCCCCTTCGTTCTGTGGGGGATTCTGGGCCTTCTCGCGGCGAGCCTGGGCTGTGTTGCCGCCGGGAACCCCCTCCGCGGCGCTGCGGCCACGGTGCATCCGATCGCGACGGATGCCGCGATCGGGGCCTTTGCCGACGGCGGCAACGCTGTCGACGCCGCGGTTGCGGCTGCGTTGATGCTCGGCGTTGTGGATGGCGAGAACTCCGGGATCGGCGGCGGTTGTTTTGCTCTGGTTCGATTGGCTGACGGTTCTTTCGTGGCTCTCGACGGCCGGGAAACGGCGCCAGCCGCGGCGACGCGCGACATGTTCGTGCGGCAGGGCAGGGCCGTGCCCGCGTTGAGCCAGGCTGGAGCCCTTGCCGCCGGTGTGCCTGGGGAACTGGCGGCGCTCGATCGGCTGTCGCGTCGTCACGGGCGATTGCCGATGCGCCGGGCACTGCTCGCGGCGGCCAAGGTCGCGGAGGATGGCTTCGTCGTGACGCCGCACTATTCGAGGCGGATCAAGGACGATCTTCCGATCATCCGGCGGTTTCCCGAGGCCGCACGGATTTTTCTGCATCCCGACGGCTCCGCTCCCGAGCCAGGCGAAACCCTTCGGCAACAGGACCTGGCGAAGACCTACCGGGCGATCGCGGAACGTGGCATCCGCTGGTTTTATTCGGGCCCGTTCGCGGAAGGGACGGAGCGCTGGATGAAGGCGAACGGCGGCCTGCTCACACGTCAGGACTTCAGGCGCTACGCCGTCCGTGACCGGGAACCGGTTCGAAGCCAGTACCATGGACTGGATGTCGTCGGGTTCCCGCCTCCGAGTTCGGGCGGGGTTCACGTCGCCCAGATCCTCAACATCCTCAACCACTTCGATCTTCGCGTGATGGGGGCAGGTTCCACCGACGTGGCCCACGTCACGGCCGAGGCCATGAAACTCGCCTTTGCGGACCGGACCCATTGGCTGGGTGATCCCGATTTCACGGCGGTTCCCCGGGGACTCGTCGATCCCGGATACGCCTCGGAACTCGCCGCGAAGATCCGGATGGACCAGGCCGTTGAAGTGGGCGGCCATGGCACACCGCCGGGCGCGTGGACGGATACCTTCGGCGGGCATACCACGCACCTGACCACGGCGGACAGCGCGGGGAACTGGGTCGCGTTGACCGCCACGGTGAACACCACGCTCGGCTGCAAGGTCGTCGTCCCCGGAACCGGCGTCGTCCTGAACAACCAGATGGACGACTTCTCGGCCCAGCCCGGCGTCGCGAACTTCTTCGGGCTCGTCGGGTCCGAGGCGAACGCGGTCGCGCCCGGCAAACGACCGCTTTCGAGCATGAGCCCGACCCTCGTGCTCAAGGACGGCAAGCCCTTTTTCACCGTCGGCGCGGCGGGCGGGCCGACGATCATCTCGCAGACCGTCCTGGCCGTCGTCGGGGTTGTGGATTTCAGGCGTAATCCGATGGAGGCACTGGCGGCGCCACGGCTGCATCATCAATGGCGTCCGGACGAGGTGCTCCTTGAGAACGGCTGGAAGGATGGGGTGGCGGATGCACTTGGGGTGCGCGGCCACCGGGTTCGGCGTGTGGATGGGCTGGGCGCGGCGCAGGCCATCGGGTTGTCCGGGGTGGAGTTCCTGCCGGCGGCGGATCCGCGGGTGGGCGGTTCCGCGCGGGTGTATCCCTGAGGAGAGGCCATGATGGAGCCCGACTGGAAGCAGACCTTTCCCTGGCGCACGGCGATGGTGGTGGTCGCGGTGCTGTTGCTGGCGTTGCTTGGCACGGTGGCGTACCTGCGCACGGTCGGTTCGGGGCGGGCCGTCCTCGAGGAGGCGGGCAGGACAGTGCGTGAGTCGATGCGCGAGCTGCCCGCGATCGCGGAGAAGTTCCGCTCAGGCACGATCACCACGACCTTCATCGACGGGTTGGCGAACGCCGAGGCTTCGCGTGGCGGCGTGTTGGAATTGGCGACCAGCCGCAGCCACGAGTTCTTCCGGCGCGAGGATTCGCGGCAGGTTTTATGGGGATGGGTGGACCTGGGGACCACGGTGTCCGAGATCCGGGTCCCGGTGACATTCCGGTATCACCTGAAGCTGTCGGACCCCTGGAAACTCACGACCCGCGGCAACGTCTGCATCGCGGTGGCGCCGTCCATCCGTCCAAGCCTGCCGCCGGCAATTCACACGGACCTGCTCGAGAAGAGTTCCGAGAGCGGTTGGGCGCGGTTCAACAAGGCGGAGAACCTGGAGGAGTTGGAGAAGCAACTCACGCCGATGCTCCAGGCCCGGGCCTCTGACCGAAGACATCTGAGGGCGGTTCGCGAGGAATGCCGGAAGGCGTCCGCGGATTTCGTCCGTACGTGGCTGATGCGCGAAGACCACTGGCGCAAGGACCGGTTCACTGCGGTGGTGGTGTTGTTTCCCGACGAATTGAAAAACCCGGAGGGAACCCTCGACGTCGAGGTCGACGGACGCCCGCTTTCCCCGACGATCAGCCTCGACGCCGGCGCGCTGACCGGGCCCTGAACGATTCAGCGGACGGTCGCCGCGACCTCGCTCGCACGGGCTCGGATCGGCTCCGGCAGGTCCACCTGGGCAGCGAGCCAGGCGTGCGCCTGCAATACATCCGTGAATGCACCATCGAGCTGGGCCTCGAAGGCGGCCGAGATCCAGCGGCCGATCTCCGGTCCGGGCTCGAACCCAAGCGTGAGCAGGTGGCGTCCCATGAGCACTGGCCGTGGCGCGGCGTCGTGGAGCGCGAGACGTTCCGCCGTCTCGCGCACTTGCCGGACCGAATCGGGAACCCTGCGAGGCAGCGGCGGCCGGCCGGAGGCGTCGGCGGTCATGAGGACGCAGAGGCGGGCCACGGTTTCGGGATGGAGCCGCCGCGCGAGACGCCGCAACGCGCGATCACTGACCTCGTTGAAGTGGGCCATGTGATTCCCCACCAGGGGCAGGATCCGGGCGACGATGGCCTTCGGCACGTCCATCCGCGCGAAGAGCACCTCCGCGAGGCGCGCGCTTTCGGCCTCGTGCCCGGGCGAGACGATGCGGGTGCGGCCATCCTGCTCCGCAGGGCAGGTGCAGGTGGCCTTGCCGATGTCATGAGCCAGACCCGCCAAGGAAAGGACGATGCGCGTTTCCGCATCCGCACTTCTCCAGTCGGGCAGGTCCACCATCGCGTCGAGGACATGACCGGTGTGCGCCAGCACGTCGCCTTCAGGATGCCACTCCGGATCCTGCGGGGTCCCGCGCATCGCCGCGATTTCCGGGAAGTTCCCGATCCATCCGCTGGCCTCGAGGAAACGAAGTCCCGCGGACGGTTTTCGGCTTTTGGAAGCCCACTTGAACCACTCCTCACGGATGCGATCGCCCGGGAGTTCACGACAGGAATGCGCGATCCCGCGACAGAGCTTCAATGTCTCAGGCGCAGCTTCGAGGTCGAATCTCCCGGCGAATTGCATGCCACGCAGCACCCGCAACGGGTCCTCGGCGAAGGCATCACTGGTGTGCCTCAGCACCCGCCGCGAGAGGTCCTGCGCGCCACCAAAGAAATCGAGGAGCTCGCCGCTGCGCGGGTCCAGCATCAACGCGTTGATGGTGAAATCGCGACGCGCAGCCGCGTCGCGTGGCTGGATGTCCGGATCCAGTTCCACCTCGAATCCGCGATGGCCAGCCGCGGTTTTTGAGTCCCGACGCGGTATCGAGAAATCATGCACCGCCCCCCCGACGGTAAGCTTCACCACCCCGAAAGAGCGCCCGACGACGTCCACCCGCCCAAAACGACCGAGCACCGAGGCGAGGGTTTCGTAACCCATTCCGAACACCTCGATGTCGAAGTCACTCAGCGCAGACTCCCCCAGCAACGCATCGCGGACGCATCCGCCAACCAGGTAGGATCGGCCCAGCCCGGGCCCTGAACACAGGATTTTCCGAAGTTCCTGGGGCAGGTCGAGATTCATGCGATGGCCGCTCTGGTCCCGTGACGGGAACAACGCTCATTCCTCGTCGATGCCGGTTTCCTCGGCGTCCACGTCGAAGCCGAAAGGGGCGAGGAATTCGTCGACGGAAGCCTGGATCTCGATCCTTGCGTGCGGTTCCGTGTGGTCGAGGAGGATCGCGACACAGCGCAACGCGATGGGCATTCGCAGGGCGTCAGGCGCTGCCGTGCCGGCCGCGGTTGCTCCGTCGGGTGCTGTCGCCGGACGTGTCCGCTCGACGGTCCGTGTCCGGCGTCCGCCTCGCGGCAGGTCACGACCAAATCCGTAGAGCGTGTCCCCGACGATGGGAAGCCCGGCCTCGGCGAGGTGGACGCGGACCTGATGCGGAATGCTCATGGTGGTGGTCGCCAGGATGAGGACCAGTCCTTCGCCGTGGGCGAGCACCTCGAATTCGGTGGCCGCGTGCCGGCCGCGTTGGGTATCGGTGAGGAAGCGTCCCGGGAAGCGGGGGTCGGGATGGATCTTGAGCCGGCATTCCCATCGGCGCTGGCGGGGTTTGCCGCCGACCACGGCAAGGTGCTGGAAGCTCACGCGGTCCTGGGCGACGAAGCGCTGGTACACGCGCAGCGCCTCGGGACTTTTCGCCAGCCAGAGACAACCGCTTTCCTCGGGGTCGAGGTGATGGATGGGAGCGAGGAAGGTGGAGACATCGACGGGATCGGCGGGATCGACGGGATCGGCGGGTGATGTTTTTGGGACGGGGCTGCCTGGCGGCTTGTCGATGCCGAGGCTGGATTCGTCCTCGTGGAGCACGGGAACCGGCCCGAGGCCGGGGATTTCGCGGGTTTTCGGGAAACCTTCTTCGTCGCAATTCGGGTTTTGCATTGGGGCGGACCCTTTCTAACCTTCGGTCGTGACCGTCGAGACATTCAAAGTCGAGATAGCCGAGGCATTACGGACCTACGACAAGTTCGTCGTGTGCCTCGACAAAACTCCCGAGGACATGGAGAAATCGCTGCAATCCTTGGTGGAAAAGGCGATCAAGGCCTACGAAAACCGCGGGCCAGGCCTTCGCCACGGCATCGCGCTTGATCGCGAAGTGACGGTGATCCTCAGCCAGAGCGACACCGATCGCCCTCTCTGCGGGGTGTATTTCAATCTGTCCAGTCCCTACCATAAGCAGCGGACCTCGCGCACCGCGCGGCAGCACGAAGGCGCCTAGCCGTCCGCAAGAAAGACATTTCAGGCTCTGGGAGTCGACGCAAGGACGCTTCATTCAACGAGCTGTTCCTGGGTTTGATCCTCCTCACGTTCTCGCGTGAGGATCAGTGGATGCGGACCTCGTCGTCGATTTGGATGAAGCCCTCGACGACGTCGCCCGTGATGAATCCGTTGCGCGGTTCCGGTCCGGACAGCCGAATCTGGCCGACTTTTTCGTTGTTCCGATAGACGTACAGCAACGCGCCTATGTCGGGCATCCCGCCGAGCGTGTAGTCGATCACGGCGAAACGGAGTCCCGTGTTCACGGAATGGATCCGCCCGCTTGTGGGGAGCACCACCGGGATTCCGGCTGGCGAGTTGGTGGGGGCAGGGGGGGGCGGGTTGAGGTTTGCCAAGCCGCCGCCTTTTGTGCTCCGGGCCGCGGGTGCCGACCCTGCTTTGGTGGGATCAGCGGCGTCCTTTGACTGGCAGCCTGTCACCAGCGTCAGCCCAACCAGCACTGACATCCCGTTCAAGAATCGCATGGCCTGAGTATAAGTGGGTCCGGGCGGTGGACGCGAGTCTTGCGCGCGCGCTGCCCCGCATCCGGTGCATCCACGAGTTGTGGGCGCGCACTCCGCTGCGCCGTCGGGTGACGACGAATGCGCGGCGGGCAAGGGACTGCCCGCCCTACGTCCTGACCGGGGTGAAACTACCGGATGCGCCCCCGCATCGCGCTCATCTCAGGAGACCTGCTCCTGGAATACGTCGACCCCGGGCGTGCCGTCAGGACGACGGTTGAAGCTCAACACGGCCGGGGGACTCGAG
>CAIMTB010000106.1 GCA_903844265.1 uncultured Verrucomicrobiota bacterium | reverse complement strand
CGTTCACGCACGGTGGGGCCGCGGCCTGCAATGCGACGGAAGGCCTCGAGGATGCGGTCGTCGAGGCGGTCGGGGTGGGAAGCGACGAGTTGCTCGGCGAGGACGCGGGCGGCCTCGAGGAACTGGACGTCGTTGAGAAGGACCAGGGATTGCAGGGGGGTCGCGGTGATCTCGCGTTTCGCGGTGCAGACCTCCCGGGAGGTGGCGTCGAAGGTGAGCATGCTCGGCGGCGGCGCGGTTCGGCGCCAGAAGGTGTAGAGGCTGCGGCGGTGAAGGCTGTCACCTTTGTCCTGGGTGTAGGTCTTGCCGGTGCCCGCCTCTTCCCAGACGCCCGGGGGTTGGTAGGGTTTCACGCTCGGGCCACCGATGACGGGCACGAGCAGTCCGCTGACGGCCAAGGCGCTGTCACGGATCTGTTCGGCACTAAGGCGATGTCGCGGTCCGTGGGCGATCAGCTTGTTGTCGGGATCGCGCGCGGCGAGCCCGTCGGGGCCGGTCGAGGCCTGACGGTAGGTGCCCGACATGACGATGAGCCGATGCATCGCCTTGCGGTCCCAGCCGGAGTCGATGAAGCGGCGGGCGAGCCAGTCGAGAAGTTCTGGGTGGGTCGGAAGCTGACCCTGGGCGCCGAGGTCCCATGAGGTGGCGACGAGGCCGCGGCCGAAGTGTGTCTTCCAGATCCGGTTCACGGCGACGCGTGCGGTGAGCGGGTGGCGCGGGTCGGTGAGCCATTTCGCGAGGCCGAGGCGGGTGCGGGGAAGGGCGGGGTCGAAGGCCAGGATGCGCTCCGGCACCGCGGGCCCGACCGGGTCCGTGGGGGCGTCGTACGCGCCGCGGCGCAGGACGAAGGTGGGGCGACGCTGGGGCAGTTCCTTCATCACCATGATTTCGCGGACGGGAGTGATGAGTGTGTTTTCCGCGACGCGCGCCTCGTGAAGAGCGGCGATGGCGTCACGGCAGGCGGCATCCTGGCGTGCGATGAACCATTCGAAGTCAGGCGAAGGCGCGGTGTTGCGGGCCGCGTCATCCGGGGTGGCGAGGAGGGCAACCTCCGTGGGAGTGAGGGCCGTGTTGAAGACCTGGAGTTCGTCGATGCTGCCGTTCTTGAAGCCGTTGTCGCGGAATCGACCGGCCAGTGTGAGCGGGATGCTGCCGGCCTCCGAATCTCCCCATTCACCCCGGTGCTGGATGTCCTTGTAGAGACTGTCGCGGACCACCTCGACGGCGATGGGCGAGCCATTGAGGAACACGCGGATTCCGACGGCGCGGCTGGAGCCGTCGTAGGTCACGGTGAGATGGGTCCATTCACCCTGAGGCAGGGGATCGTGGGCGCGGACGGCGATGGCGTTGCCAGGCCAGAAGTGGATGAGCGCGAAAGAGGGCCTGCCGCCGTCGAGGACGAGTTCGTAGCCGCGCGAGCCGGAGTCGGTCCAGGCGCGCGAGCCGTGGAGGACGATGGCGCGGTCTTGTTTCTCGGTGGGCCTGAGCCAGAGCCCGAAGCTGAAGGCGTCCGTGCGGCCGAATTTGGCGGCGACAGGAATGGTCGCGGAATTGTCGCCGCTGAATTTCAGGGCACGTCCGATGCGGCCATCGACGAGCTCGGGTGAGTCGTGGAGTTGGACGGCATTCGTGGATGCGGCGTCGGGGGTTCTGCTGTTCGCGATTTCCTCGAACTTCACATGACTGACCGGAGGCGGGAGCGTGACGTGGGCGGTGCGGTTCGAGGACAACTGCCATTCGGCGTAGCGCAGGGCGGCATCGCGGCGTGTGGACTCCAGGCGTTGCTCGGCAGTGCGGACGGCGGCGGCGGCGGTCTCGTGTTTCTTCCGGGCATCGCCCTCCCAGAGAAACATCACTGGCGTGGGCGTGGCCCGGGTGAAGTGGGAGTAGAGGCCGGCCTCGTCGATGGAGTTGAAGAACGACGCGAGGCTGTAGTAGTCCCGCATGGTCACGGGATCGTACTTGTGATCGTGGCAGCGGGCGCATTCCAGGGAGAGGCCGAGGAAGGTGGTGCCCAGGGTGTGGACGCGGTCCGAGACGTATTCGTTCCGGAACTCCTCCTCGATGCTGCCGCCCTCGTTCGTCTGGCGGTGGAGTCGGTTGAAGGCGGTGGCGAGGACCTGGTCAGGCGTCGGGTTTTCCAGGAGATCACCGGCGAGCTGCCAGGTGATGAAACGATCCCAGGACAGGTTGTCGTTGAACGCGCGGATCACCCAGTCGCGCCAGGGCGAGAGGTCGCGGTCGACATCGGCCTGGTATCCGTAGGTGTCGGCGTAGCGGGCGAGATCCATCCATTCGACCGCCATCGACTCGCCGTAGCGCGGGGACCTGAGAAGCCGATCAACGACCTTGGCGTAGGCGTCGGGGGAGGCATCGGCGACGAAAGCGTCGATTTCAGGGAGGGTCGGGGGCAGGCCGGTCAGGTCGAGCGTGACGCGGCGGAGCAAGGTCTCGCGCGAAGCCTCGGGTTGGGGGCGCAGACCTTCCGTGTCGAGTCGGGCGCGGACGAACTGGTCGATGGGGGCGGACAGGTTCGATGTGTCTGCGGGGGAGCCGGGAGGCGTGGGACTGGAGATGGGAAGATAGGCCCAGTGTTCCTTGAACTCAGCGCCCTCGGCGATCCAGCGGCGGAGGGTTTCCACCTCGGCAGGCGTGAACTTCGGGAGCTTCGAGTCCGGCGGCGGCATGACGTCGTCGGCGTCGGTGGTGGTGAGGCGGCGGATGAATTCGGAATCGTCCGGTTTGCCCGGAACGATCGCGGCCTTGCCGGACTTGCCGCCACGGACCGTGGCCTCGCGGGTGCGCAGGTCGAGCTTGGCTTTGCGGGCTTTTTCATCGGAGCCGTGGCAGGCGAAGCAGCGGTCGGAGAGGAGTGGGCGGACCTGGAAATTGAAGTCGATGTGGGCGGTGGCGTCCGCGGCGTGCGACGTGGGGGAGGGTCCTGCGGCAGAGAGCAGCAATGTCGCGAGCAGGAGGGCGGGCTTGGTCGGCATGGGTGGGTTGGGGACGGGTGCGATCACTGGCCATTGCCGCCGATGTCAGGCTTGAGCCACGGGGTGCCGGCCCAGTACCAGTCGGAGGCGCGCCTCGACTCGATATGGGTGTCGGCGTAGGCGACGTTGCTGCGCTGGTTGTGGCGGAGGTGGGGGCCGCCCCAATTCGGGTCGCCTGAGGATACGACGCAACCGGAGCACGGGGCGTCGTTCGCGGGGTCATGGATGATCCAGCAGCCGGCTTTCTCGGGGGAATTCGCCGTCACGCACTTCAGTGGATCCTTCGTGTTCACGGGTTGGCTGCCTCCGTCGGTGAGGTGGACCGTGGCGGAGGGGCTGCGGACGGCGGTGTCCTTGAGCTGGGGCCAATCCTTGCTGTCCCAGACGTTTGGCCAGTCGCAGCCGCCCAGGCGGAAGTTCATGGCGTAGTTGGAGATGACCTTGTCTCCCTGGTCGCTCGGGTACTCGGCGAATTTCTTCTTGAAGCTGCGAGTTTCGCTGGGGCACAGGATCAGGTTGGTGGTCTGTTGGTAGGGATGAAGAAAATTGAACCAGCCCTTGCGGATGACGTTGTCGCCGCGGACCTGGAACGTGAAGGCGAAGCGTCCGTCGAAGTCATCGCCGTAGACCTTCTGGGCGAGGGCCATCTGGCGGAGGTTGTTGATGCAGGCGGTGGACTTGGCTTTTTCCTTCGCCTTCGACAGGGCGGGGAGGAGCATGCTGGCGAGGATCGCGATGATCGCGATCACGACGAGGAGTTCGATGAGGGTGAAGCCCCGGCACGAGGATGCCGTGCGTGCCTGATTCGCGGTGCTCATGCTTCCATTAGACAATGTGACGTGGCGCGTGGCGAGTACGAACTCCCTGGGTACGAACTCCCCGGGGTCAGCCCTTCTCGATGCAGGCGTAGGCGTTGTGGTTGTGGATGCTTTCGTGGTTCTCGGCCTCGACGCGGTACCAGCTGATGTCGGGGATCTCGTTGAGCTTGAGGGCGACGTTGCGGACGAGGTCCTCGACGAAGACGGGGTTTTCGTAGGCGCGTTCGGTGACGGCTTTTTCGTCGGGGCGCTTGAGGAGGGAGTAGAGTTCGCTGGATCCGCAGCTTTCGACGAGGGCGATGAGGTCCTCGATCCAGATGATCTCGGAGGATCGGATGGCGACGGTGACGTAGCCGCGCTGGTTGTGGGCGGAGTATCGGCTGATGGCCTTGGAGCAGGGGCAGAGGGTGGTGAGGCCGACGACGACGGTGAGGACGAAATCGATTTCGGTGCCGGTGGCGTTGGCTTCGAAGCGCGCGGTGTAATCCATGACGCCTTCCTGCCCGGTGACGGGAGCCTTCTTGGTGAGGAAGAAGGGGAACTCCATTTCGAGGTGGGCGGTCTGCGCTGCGAGGCGGGACTGCATGGCGCGCAGGATGTCGGGGATGTTCTCGACGTGGACGATGCCGCCGTGGGCGTTGAGCACCTCGATGAAGCGGCTCATGTGGGTGCCCTTGAATTCCTTGGGGAGGTCCACGTACATGCCGATGGTGGCGACCGTATTCTGCACCACGCGGGCCTTGTCGCGGACCTGGATCGGGAACCGGAGGCCGCGAACTCCGACCTTGTCGATGCGGAGGTTGCGGTGGTCGGGCTCGCTTTGTTTATCGCGTAGGGGCGACACCGGGTTGGAGTTGAGCTCGGGCTTGGGCTGGGATGTTGTTGTGGCGGCCACGGCGTGATTGGTGAGGACACCCGCCGGCGCGGCGGGATGATGGCCACGTTAGCGGCGAATCAGGTCTGGGCAACTGGGCGACTTGCCATGAGCGCCTCGATCTCGCCGGGTTCGAGGGCAATGTTGGCCATCAGATCGACGGGGCCTTTGTCGGTGATGAGGATGTCGTTCTCGAGGCGGACGCCGATGCCTTCCTCGCGGATGTAGAGGCCGGGTTCGACGGTCATGACCCAGCCGGCGGCGAAGGGTTCGGTGGTGAAGCCGACGTCATGGACGTCGAGGCCGAGCGGGTGTCCGAGGCCGTGCATGAAATATTTTTTCACGGGCCGCTTGGTGGGATCGTCCGAGGCCTTGTGGAGATCCGTGGCTTTGAGGAGTCCGAGATCGACGCATTCCCTGGCGAGGAGTTCCTCGGCGGCTTCCTGCCAATGTTTCCATTTCACGCCGGGCTTGAGGCCGGCGATGCCGGCGCGGAGGGCGCGGAGGACGGCCTCGTAGACCTGGCGCTGGCGGCGGGTGAAGTGTCCGTTCACCGGGAGGGTGCGGGTGAGGTCGGCGTTGTAGTTGGCGTGGCAGGCGGCGACATCGAGCAGGAGCAGGTCGCCATCGCGGCAGGGTTGGTCGTTTTCGACGTAATGCAGGACGCAGGCGTTGGGGCCGGAGGCGATGATTGGGTTGTAGGCGAACGTGGAGCGGCGGCGGATGAACTCGTGGGCAAACTCGGCCTCGATCTCGTGCTCGGACACGCCGGGTTGGACGAAGCGTGCGACGCGTTCGAAGCCGGCCTGGGTGACGTCGCAAGCCTGCTGGAGGAGTTGTATCTCGGCCGCTTGCTTCGTCACGCGCACCCGGTGCAGGAGGCGGGCGAGGCGGTGGTAGTGGTGGAGCGGGTAACGCTCCTTCACCCAGTGGACGAAGCGTGCCTCCCGGGTCTCGACCACGATCTCCGCGCGCTTGTGTTCGTTGGAGTCGAGCCACACGTGCTCCGCCTCGCACATGAGCCGGTGGAAAAGCTTCGGGAATTCCGAGACCCACTGGACGTTGCGGATGCCGGTGACCTCGCGGGCCACCTCCCGGGTGAGCTTCTTCCCCTCCCAGATCGAGATCAATTCGGACGTCTCGCGGAGGAAGAGGATCTCACGGTGGCGCTCGTCATCGGCGTCGGGGAAGAGAACCAGGATCGATTCCTCCTGTTCCACCCCGGTGAGGTGGAACAGGTCCGAGTTGGGGACGATGCGGAGGGTGGCGTCGGCGTTGGTGGGGAGGAGGTCGTTGGCGTTGACGACGGCGATGGATCCCGGCGGGAGAAGCCGTGCGAGGCGTCGGCGATTGCCGACGAAAAGCTGCGGGTCGATGGACTCGTGACGCATGGCCGGGAGCGTGCGTCAGCGCCGGGCTCGGTGAAACTCGGAAATTTGTGGGAGGCCGGGAGGGTGGATGGATGGAGGGTCTCGCTCCGTGGGGACTGCCGGGCAGTGGACTGACGCCCTCGTGTGCCGTTGGAAGGGCTTGTTGCGTTCGTGCCGGAGGTCTGTGGAACTTGCTTCGTCGCTTGACTCCCGTTCCTTCCTCTGGACACCGTCCGTGACCCTTTGATCGCGTCTGCCTCCGCTTCTGGTTTCGCACACGCCCTTGCGACGGGGTGGGCGGAGTCTGCGGTGACGAGATCCGGGTTCGGAGCCATTGGCTCAGCAACAAGAACAACCCAGAGGAACAACCGAGTGTCCATGATGAAAAACACAAAGCGCCAACTGCAGTTGGCGGTCTGCCTGCTGGCAGTATCGGGCGGCCTGGCGGCGAGTGCGGCGGTGCCTACCACTCCCCAAGGCTACGCCAAGGCGAAGGAGTTCGATAACATTGGCGGCACGGCCATCGTCGATCTGACCGGGAACTCGAAGTTCCCCGATCGTCCGGATCTCGTGGGCTACCCCACCTACTTCGAGTGGCCGCAGGCGACGCCGCCCGACATCAACACGCCGCCCGCCGGCGACGTGAGGAACAACTACGGTGTCCAGATCACCGGGTATTGGGTTGT
>CAIMTB010000105.1 GCA_903844265.1 uncultured Verrucomicrobiota bacterium | reverse complement strand
GCGACGGATCGCGCCCATTGCGTCGATCGAACGGACAGGCCACCCTCCGGCGTCCAATCCACCGACATGAAAATTCGCCTCCTCACGTACCTCGCTGCCGTGTTGGCCTGTGCTGCGTTCTCCCCGGACTCGCAGGCAGCGAAAAAAATCGTCCTCGTCGCCGGCGTTCCAAGCCACGGCCCCGGGGAACACGAGCACAACGCGGGTTGCATGCTCCTCGCCAAGAAACTCAACGAACAACCCGGCATCGTCGCCGAGGTGGTCCGCGATGGCTGGCCCAAGGACGAGTCGGCATTCGACGGTGCGGCCGCGATATTCTTCTACTGCGACGGCGGCGACGGACATCCGGCCGTCAAGCCGGAGCGCCTCCGCAAACTCGGCGAACTCATGGCCAAAGGCGTCGGCCTTGGCACCTGCCACTACGGCGTCGAAGTTCCAAAGGGCGCCGCAGGGGATGCGTGGATGCGCTGGACGGGCGGCTATTTCGAGACCTACTGGAGCGTCAACCCGCATTGGGACGCGGAGTTCAAGAGCTTCCCCATCCACCCCATCACCCGCGGGGTGAAGTCCTTCAAGATGCGCGACGAATGGTATTACCACATGCGGTTCCGTGAAGGCATGAAGGGCGTCACCGCCATCCTCAGCGCACTTCCTCCCAAGGAAACCCTCGACCGCCCCGACGGCCCGCACAGCGGAAACCCGGCGGTCCGCGCGGCCGTCGCCGCAGGCGAACCTCAGCACGTCATGTGGTGCACTGAACGCGCCGATGGCGGACGCGGCTTTGGCTTCACCGGCGGGCATTTCCACAAGAACTGGACGAACGACGACTTCCGCAAGCTGGTGCTCAACGCGCTGCTCTGGATCGCCAAGGCCGACGTCCCGCACAACGGCACCACAACCCAGGTGTCCGACGAGGAAATGAAGGCCAACCTCGATTCCAAGGGGAGGTAGCCTCCCGCGTCCCTACACTGTGTCGCGGACAAAACTCGCGACCAGTTCCTCCGGTGTCACGGTCGCGGTTCCAACCTTCCCGACCACCACGCCCGCAGCGTGATTCGAGAACATCGCGGCCTCCACCGGTGACGCACCCGCGGCAATCGCCAGGCTGAACGAGGCGATGACCGTGTCGCCCGCACCGGATACATCAAAGACCTCCTGTGCAACCGTGCGGATGTGAAACGGTTCACTCCCCTTCCGGCAAAGCAGCATGCCCAGGCCGCCAAGGGTGATCAGCAGCAGTGCAGGCTCCAACGTCTGCAACAACTTCTCCGCCACAGCCAGCAACGGTGGATCCGACAACGGATCCACCGCATGCACGTCGTCCTCGATGCCCGCCAATTCAAAGGCTTCCTTCCGATTCGGCGTCACCAGCGACAATCCCGAGAGGTCCACCCGGTTCACCGGCTTCGGATCCGCACTCAGCCAGATCCCGCGCTCCCGGCATCCGCGCTTCAGCGCCTCGAGAAGTTCCTGGAACACCACGCCCTTCCCGTAGTCACCCACAAGCACGGCGTCCGTCCCCGGCAACGCCGCGAGCACGGCATCGACCAAGCGGGTCGCGTCCCGGGTCCCGAGCGCGCCGCGCCGTTCGCGATCGATCCGCACCACGTGCTGCTGCCCCGCGATGACGCGGGTCTTCAAGGCGGTCGGACGATCCGACACCTCGACCAACCCGCCACAATCAACGCCATCCCCGGCAAGCAGTTCCTTCAACTGCCCCGCCGCCGCGTCACTCCCAACGACCCCGAACAGCACCGTGTTCGCACCCAGCGCAGTCAGGTTTCGCGCCACGTTCGCCGCGCCGCCAGCCATGAAGCTTTCCCTCTGGAACTCCACCACGGGAACGGGCGCCTCCGGTGAAATCCGCCGGACGCCACCCCACAGGAACTGGTCGAGCATCACGTCGCCCACCACCAGGACACGGCGCTGCCTCGCGGTCCGAAGCAACGACCGCACCCGCGCCAGGGGAAGCTTCACGCCGTCGTTCATGAGAGAAACCCGGTCAGGGGACTGGTGGCGCTCGCACCCTCCTGCTCCTCCGCAACCCCGATCTCGTAGGCGTCGCGCCCAGCCTCCACCGCCTTCGCAAACGCGCGGGCCATGCGATTCGGATCGGACGCCACCGCGATGGCCGTGTTCACGAGCACCGCATCCGCTCCCATCTCCATCGCCTCAGCCGCGTGGCTGGGCGCCCCAATCCCTGCGTCCACGACGACCGGCACGGTGGCCTGCTCGAGGATGATCCGGAGCTGGTCGCGCGTGCGAAGCCCACGGTTCGAACCGATCGGCGCACCCAGGGGCATCACCGTCGCGGTCCCGATGTCCTGCAACCGACGCGCCAGCACCGGATCGGCATTGATGTACGGCAACACCACAAACCCTTCCTTCACAAGAATCTCCGCCGCCTTGAACGTCTCCACCGGGTCGGGCAGCAGATATCGCGGGTCGGGATGGATCTCCAGCTTCACCCAGTTCGGAAGCCCCGCAGCACGCGCCAATCGGGCCAGTCGCACCGCCTCCTCCGCATTCATCGCCCCGCTGGTATTCGGCAATACCAGGTATTTCGTCGGGTCGATGAACTCCAGGATGTTCGCAAACGGATCGCGCTCCCCGGAAAGATCCGCCCGCCGCAACGCCACCGTCACCATCCCCGCCCCGCTCGCCGCCAACGCATCCCGCATCGCCTGCGGCGATGAAAATTTTCCCGTGCCCAGAATCAGCCGGGACCCGAACTCTCGACCTGCAATGACAAGCGACGACATACCGCGCCGAATCTAGGCGCCGCCCCATGCCAAGTCACTGAGATCTCAGACCAACTCCCCCCCCCTCATGACAGGCACCCTCTCCACGACATCGCACCGCAGACAAAAATCCACGTCCGCCGCCAGATCCGGCATCGCCAGCAAACGCCGCGCGTTCGACGACTTCCGCGCAAACGCAACCGGGTCCGGCTGCGCCCCCCGCCACGCGGCCAACGCAATCCACGCCGAGTCGGCAATCCCCAGTTCCGGACGTCTCTCCACGACCCCCTGCACCACCGCACCCGCTCCCATCAAATCCTCCAGGGCCGTCTCCTCGCCCGTGCCACTGCACACCACCAGCACCTTACGCATCCCATTGAGACCGCAGACGTAATCCACCACGGCGGATCGGTTGAGGAATCCCGCCGCCACCACGCAACCCGCGCCCGCAGCCGCCCGCAGCGCCCGGGTCCCATTGGTCGTGGTCATGACGATGGTCCGCCCCGCCACCCGTTCAGCCGTGAATTCACGCGGTGAATTGCCGAAATCGAAGTCGATGCCACCCGCCTGGTCCGCCCGGATCCGCAGACCGCCGCGCTCGCCGGCGAGCAACACCTCCGGATCCCGCGCCCGTTCAGCGACAGCCTCGCCGATCGTGGACACCGGCCGGATCGCGCGCGCACCCCGGGCCAGCGCGGTCACCGCGGTCGTCGTCGCGCGCAACACGTCGAGCACCACACACACCGCATCGCCCAGATCCCGGCGCGGAAGCACCTCGAAATCCGCGGGCCCAAAGAGCACTTCAATCTCCATCGCGGACCGATCCTGCCCCATCCCCCCGCACGCTGGCCACTCGTCCCGCACGCAACCGGGCATGGTGGAAAAGGTACTGCTGCGCGTGACCACCGTACGGACCGAAGTGCTTCCCCGCGAAATCAAGCAGCCGATCCCGCCCGGGATCGCGCCTCGGAAAATACAGTTCCCTCAACGTCCTCAGGATCCACACGTCGACCGGGAACGCCTGGTCGAAGCCGCACGAAAAGAGGAGCGCGCAATCCGCGATCTTCGGGCCCACGCCCGGCAACTCCATCAGCGCCTCGCGCGCCTCGCCGAGCGGCAGGTTGCGCAACCCCTCCAGATCCAGCGGCCCAGCGACCACGGCCCGCGCCGACCCGAGGAGATACTTCGCCCGGAACCCCATGCGACACGCGCGAAGCCCGGACTCCTCCAATCCTGCGATGACCCGCGCTCCCGGAAATCCCCACGCCTCCGGATGGCCGATGGGAACCTTCACCCGAGGTCCAAAACGCCGGCAGATTTCCCCGACAATCTGCCGGATCTGGACGATCTGCTTGGTCGAGGAAAGGATGAACGAGGCGAGGCACTCCCACGGTTCCTGTCGCAGCACGCGCAAACCGCGGCACGCCCGAACCGCCTCCAGGAGCGGGGGATCCGGTGGGAACGTCGACGCGATCACACGCGGGTCGACGTCAAGCGCGAGATAGTTTCTGAGCCATCCCCAATCCCCGGCATCCACCACCGTGGACGCCCCGATGCGACCATCACGGCGAGCCTCGAGTCGCACCCAACGCCCGCCCACGATTCCCTCCCAACCCTCGCCGAGCCGTTCCCAGCGAAACGCCTGACCGGAATCGAGCGTTGCCTCGAGGTCGTATTCATCGACGTCAAAGACCGTCGAGCATGGCTTTGACTCCGTCATCCCCTTGCACCGTCGGACGGCCCATGCGCCGCCGTCGACGCGGGCTTGGCTGCATCCCATTCCGGCCTGGTCCACGAAGGCATGACCAACACCCACGCCGGAGCGAAGCGCGGCCCCAGCCAGCGCCAGGCACGCTCGGACACATATAATCCGAGCCCAGCCGAGCCTGCTCCAAGTCCCGCGCCGGCCAGGACGTCCGATGGGAAATGCGCCCCGTTGTAGACCCGTGACCACGCCACGCCGAACGCCACCGGCGCCGCAAGCCACAACGAACGCCGATAATACCAGCCCGCCACCGCGGCCATGAGGGCGCAATTCATCGCATGCGCCGAAGGCATGCTCCCCAGGGGATTCCCCTTGCCCACACGAAGAACCACGTCGGACACCACCGCATACGGTCGCGGCCGACGAATGATCCGCTTCATCGGGTCCGCCACCAGCCCATTGGCGAACGCAGCGACCAACGCGAGCGTCACCACAAACACCCGACCCCGACGTCCCCCACGCCAAAGCAGCCCAACCCCGAGTGCCGCCAGCGCCGGAATGAAATACCGGTTGCCGCTCAGAAAATGCATCCACGGATCCACCGCAGGCCCCGCCCAGTCCCGGTTGATCCACCGGAACACGGCCAGGTCCCATGACTCGATCACAGACACGCAAGGCATCGTGTTGACCCCGCCTCCGCCGACGCGAGGGCAAAACTCGGTGAGAATTCCCGGTTTCCTCCAACCGCTTTGCGGCTACCGTCCTATCAGCGACCGTCCCATGACTGAGCTTCCGATCCTTCCAGCCCCGCCAACGCCCACATCCGGCCCCAGCGCGCCATCGCGACGCCCCGAACTGCTCGCCCCTGCCGGCGACTGGGAATGCGCACGCGCCGCCGTCGAGAACGGAGCCGACGCCGTCTATTTCGGCCTCAGCCGGTTCAACGCCCGGCTGCGCGCCAACAATTTCACCGACGCCGATCTCCCGGGACTGATGTCGTGGCTGCACCGGCGCGGCGTCCGCGGCTACGTCACGTTCAATACCCTGGTGTTCGAAAACGAACTCCCTGAAGCCGAGGCCTACCTCCGCATGATCATCGCCGCCGGAACCGACGCCGCCATCGTCCAGGATGTGGGCGTGTGCCGGCTCATACGGCGCATCTCGCCGGACTTCCCGATCCACGGCTCGACCCAGATGACGATCACAAGCGTGAGCGGCGTCGAGTTCGCGAGGGACCTCGGCTGCTCGCTCGTCGTTCTGGCCCGCGAGAATTCGATCCCGGAAGTGGCCCGCATCAAGGCCGACCTCGGCGAACACGCGACCGACCTCCCGCTTGAGGTGTTCGTCCACGGCGCACTCTGCGTCGCCTACTCGGGCCAATGCCTCACGAGCGAAGCCCTGGGCGGTCGTTCCGCCAACCGCGGTGAATGCGCCCAGGCCTGCCGCCTTCCCTACGACCTCGTCGCCGACGGACACCGCGTCGATCTTGGCGATCGCCGCTATCTGCTCAGCCCACAGGACCTCGCCGGACTCGAGGTCGTGCCCGACCTGATCCGCGCGGGAGTGGCCTCGTTCAAGATCGAGGGGCGCCTCAAGTCGCCCGAATATGTCGCCAGCATCACCCGCGTGTACCGGGCCGCGATCGACCAGGCGCTTTCCTCAGGGCCCGCGACGTCCGTCACGCACCCCGACCCCGCACTCTACGAGATGGAGATGGCCTTCAGCCGCGGGCTGTTCACGGGCTGGCTCCGTGGCAACGACAACCAGCGGCTCGTGCACGGGCGGTTCGGAAAGAAGCGCGGCGTCCTCGTGGGCCAGGTCGCACGCGTCGGACGCGATTGCGTGTGGTTCCGCCCGACGGCACCCCTGAAGGCCGGCGATGGCGTGGTGTTCGACGCCGGGCGCCCCGACGAACCCGAGCAGGGCGGCCGCGTTTTCGAGCGCCACGATTCCGGCCCCGCCGCCACCGGACCGGAGATCGCCATCACGTTCATGCGCGGCGCCGTCGATTTCGCACGCATCCATCCCGGCGATCGCATCTGGAAGACGAGCGACCCCGGGCTCGAGCGCGAACTCCGGCAAACCTTCGCGGGCGACATCCCGAGGTTTCAACGCCCGGTCCACGCGGTGGTCGATGGACGCGCCGGAACCTCACTCACGTTCACGCTGCGCGATGAGGATGACCTCGAGGTCGCCGTCCAATCCCAGTTGCCACTCGCGGTTGCAGATCGTCACCCCCTCGACGACGCACGCCTGCGCGACCAGCTCGGACGGCTCGGCGGCACGCCCTTCGAGCTCGCCACGATGGAGAACCGGCTCGAGGGCCCCGTGATGCTGCCGGTCAGCGAACTCAACCGCCTCCGCCGCGAGGCCGCCACCGCCCTCGAGCAACGCCGTACCGAATCGGTCCGCTGGACATTGGTTCCCCCGCTTCCGACCACGTCATCCACCCCGGCAGACATCCGCGCCACGGACGGCTCTGAGCGGACCCCGGAGCTGGTCGCCCTCGTGCGCAACCTCCCACAGCTCGACGCCGCGCTCGCATCGCATCCGCTCCCCACGGCGATCTATTGCGAATTCGAGGATCCGAAGAAATACCGCGACGCCGTCAGGAAGGTCCACGAAGACCCCGTCGCCTCAGGCCGCCGGCCCGAGGTCTGGATCGCACCCCCCCGCATTTTCAAGCCCGGCGAGGAGTGGATCCTGAAGCTCGTGCGATCCTCGGAGGCCGACGGCTATCTCGCGCGAAACCACGAGCACCTCCGGTTCTTCGGCGATTGCCGGAGGATCGGGGACTTCAGCCTCAACGTCGCGAACTCCCTGACCGCCGAACATCTCATCCGGCAACACCGCCTCGAGTGCGTGACCGCGAGCTACGATCTCAACGCCGACCAGCTGGAAGCACTCCTCCGAGCCTCGCCCGTCGGATCGCTCGAGATCGTCGTCCACCAGCACATGCCGATGTTCCACATGGAGCACTGCGTCTTCTGCGCGTTCCTCTCGACGGGAAAGGACTACCGCGACTGCGGCCGGCCGTGCGACACGCGCGATGTCCGGCTCCGCGATCGCGTTGGCGCCGAGCATCCGGTCAGGGCCGACGCCGGCTGTCGCAACACCGTGTTCAATGCCCGGGCCCAGACTGGCGCAGATCACGTCGCAAGATTCGTCGCCGCGGGCGCACGGCGGTTCCGCGTCGAATTCCTCGATGAATCCCCGGCCGACGTCGTCAAGCTCCTCGACCGCTATTCGCGGCTCCTTCGCGGCGAAATCAGCGCGGAAACGGTCTGGCGCGAATTCAAGCTGATCAACCAGCTCGGCGTCACCCGCGGCCAGATGGGCCGGGCCACGGGTGCCGACCTCGGCGTCGACCGGTGGGCCGACGGCAAGGCCTACGCGGCCGCCTGGTGAGCCCGTGGCAGTCGACGTAAGGAGACTCTAACTCGATCCAAACGCTGGGGAATGAAGTCTCCTTACGTCGACTGCTGCGGATGATCGACGGGCTGCCAGAGCGTCCCCCCGTCTATTCGAGTCCGCGCTCCTCGAGGTCGATCTCGTCCAACCCGAGGTAGTGTCCCAATTCGTGGAGATACGTTGTCTCCACTTCCTCCAGGAATATCTCGGGATCGCCTTCCGCGAATTCCCAGAGGTTCTCGACGAACAGGAGGATCTGCGGCGGAAGCGCGGATCCATGGCCGTCCTCGGAATGCGGGTCACCGACGAAAAGCCCGAGCAGATCCGGGTCCAGGCCATCCGCCACCAACGCCGCGCTCGGCCGCGGCTCATAGACGACAGGAAGCCTGCCCGCCGCCTCGCGCAACTCCTGCGGCAGTTCATCGAGGACGGCCTTCACCTCCACCTCCGCCTCGCGCGCCAACTCCCTCCAGGACGGTGCCTTCACGATCGCGGGTGGATCATCGCGCCGCCGCACGAACAACCATCGGCTCGATTGCATCCGCCGGTTTCGCGGGCGCCGAT
>CAIMTB010000104.1 GCA_903844265.1 uncultured Verrucomicrobiota bacterium | reverse complement strand
GGCGGTGGGCGCCACGCGATGGCCCAAGGTTGCAATGTCAACAGTCAAGGTTTGACCCCATTGGTTCTCCCCCCGCAGGTGGCGCTCTTTCCTGGAGCCGTCGAGACCGTTCGAATCTGGGCAAGGCTGAATGGGAGCTCTGGACCGACGGAGGATGTGGTGCGCTCGATGGATCTCGACCTCGCCGTGGCCGGGCCTGACGCCTCGGTCATGCGCTACACCAACTGTCCCCCGGGCGGAGCCGTTGAACTGTGGACCATCCACGGAGGCTTACACGTGGCGACCCTTACCAGTGGAAGCACCACTTCCCAAATGCCGGAGAAGATCATCGATTGGCTGCTGGCGCACCCCAAGCCGTAGACCCGCGCCCTCCCACAGCGTCGACGCCGAACCGGGGACGCGAAGAATCCGCGAAACGACCTGGGAGCTTTCCTGTATACAAGGATGGGCACCCGTGCGCCCGTGGAAAATCAGCTATGGACTCAAACACGTCCCGTGAGCAGCGGTCATGAACGCGACAATCCGTCTTCTTCAGTGGCTGGGGATCAGCGCCACCCTCATCGGCGGCGTCATGGCGCCCGCCCGCCTCCGGGCATCGGACGGCTTTAGCTTCGCCCCCCCATTCGTGGAGGGATGGGTGGTTAGCGACCCCGCGGGCAACCTCTCCGGCGACCCCAACCGCGGTTTCATGGATATCGTGGAGACGAGCCTCTGGGACGGCGACACCGAGTTTACTCTCGAGGTCAGGATGGCCGCGCCGTTCCCCACGGCGAGGGAGATGGCAGGGGGCAAGCGGTTCGACGTGATCTGGTTCGTCGACATCGATCGCAATCGCGCGACGGGTCAGAGCGCCAACGGCAACGATTACAACATCCACCTGGTGCTCGACGAAGCGTGGTGGCATTACGAGTGGTACAAGGTCTCGCCGGTCTCCCAGGCCGATGGGATCAGGATCCTCCCTTCCGCGTTCTCGATTGATGAAGTCGGCGATCGGGCTCGTTTGACCTTTCCCAAGGCCTACCTGCCCAGCCAGTCCTTTGAGATTTGGGCGATCTGCTTCAGCGCAAATGCTCCGAGCTGGACGCCGCTCACCCAGAACCCGCCAACCCTGAGGAAGGTCTACGACCCGCAGCCCGCCCAGATCCCCGTCCTGACCGTGGACGAGTCAGCGAGGGAGGTGGCTCTGACGGTTTTTCGGCGTGATCCGACCGGAAGCGCGACGGTCGATTTTGCGACGGCGGATGGGACCGCCGTTGGGGGAAGCGACTTCGCGGCAACATCGGGGACGTTGGTTTTCCTGGCGGGACAGACGAACCAGACGATCACGATTCCGTTGCTCGAAGACCGGCCGAAGGACGTGACGAAGGCGTTCACGCTGCAACTGAGCCATCCGTCGGAGGGAACCAGCCTGGGCTTCAACGGGGTCGTGACCGTGGTGCTTGCCCGACGCCCTCCCCCTACGGAGGTCGTCGCATGGGGGGTGCGCTACACCGGTTCATCCTGGCTGCCGGCGACCACGCCGAGCGAATTGAGCGACGTGGTCGGGATCGCGGCGGGAGAACAGCATAACCTGGGACTTCTGGGTGACGGCCGGGTGGTGGCCTGGGACGTCGGTGGTGCGGGCCAGCCCAGTACCGTGGGAGGCTTGAGCAACGTGGTGGCCATCGCGGCTGGTTCATCCACCAACCTCGCTCTCACTGCCGAGCGGCGGGTCTGGGCATGGGATGTTCTCGGGGGTCGCCAACCGGCAGAAGTCAAAGGCTGGAGCACTATCGTCGCGATTGCAGCCAAGGGGGCGCAGCAGTTGGCTCTGACGGCGGCTGGCCGGGTGGTTGGACTGGGTGGTTGGACTGGGTGGTCCCGCGGTGCCCGCGGAATTGGCCGCGGAGCAGCCTGGCGAGTTTCCCTTCCACCGGGTGGTGGCCATCGCGGCGGGATACTCGCACAGTCTCGCGTTGACGGCCGAAGGAGAGGTCGTGGCATGGGGCGACAATACCTACGGCCAGGCAAGCGTTCCCCCCGGCTTGACCAACGTCGTTGCCATCGCGGCCGGGGAATACCATAGCCTGGCTTTGATCGCAGATGCTGGGGTGGTGGCGTGGGGCAAGTTTTACGACGGCTCGAATGTGGTTCCCATGACTGTGCCCGGTGGTCTGAGCCATGTCGTCGCCATCTCGGCGGGCAAGTCCCATAGCCTGGCGCTAACTGCCGAAGGAAGGGTGGTAGGGTGGGGGTCTTACTACGGCGGCTCAGGGATGATTCCCATGATTGTCCCTGAGGGTCTGAGCAACGTGGTCAGCATCGCGGCGGGAGGAGGACATAGTCTGGCGCTCGTCAGTTCCACTCTTGGGCGGGCTTCTCCCGTGTGGATTGGACCCTGGCTCCTGGCGGGAACGGTGGACCGAGCGTTCCACCAGCGGATCACGGTGAAGAACGGGTCGACTTCCTACACCGCCAGCGGTTTGCCGCCCGGCTTGGTGTTGGACTCCGCAACCGGCGTTATCACCGGGGTTCCGACGCAACCAGGTACCTACTCCGTGGCGCTTTCCGCCACGAACAGCGTGGGGGGGAGCACCACAACGGCACGCTGTTCATCAACCAACCGGCAGGTCCAGTGATCAGCGCCCCTGGTGAGGGGGTGGTAGCTGGGCTGGGGTACCCGTTCCGATACCAGGTGGTCGCCTACAACGACCCCGAAAAGTTTACCGCCATCGGATTGCCACGGGGTCTGAGCATCAGCGAGGCAACTGGAGAGATCACTGGCACGCCGGTCGAGGAGGGGGACTTCGAGGCGACCCTGTCAGTCAGCAACCGGTTCAGAACCGGCACTGGTCACCTGATGATCCGTGTTTCGGCCGTGGTGGGTTGGCCGGGTGTGGATGCCACGCCCCGAGGCGCGAGCAACGTCGTGTCGATCGCGGCGCTCGGGCAGGACGCGGGTTTTGCTCACGGCGCCCACACGCTGGTCCTGACCGAGGAGGGGGAGCCATGGGGTCAAACATTGACAGTGGACATTTGCATCCAAGTGTCTCATTGACGCTGCTGCAGCCGAGGTGGCGGTGGCGCACTGCCTCAGGCGCCCGGCGGTAGGGCGCCACGGGATGACCGAAGGTTACAATGTCAACAGTCAACGTCTGACCCCACTCCTCCTGGGAATTCTGACTCGACGCATGCCTCGCGTTCGGTACATTGCGAAAAGCAAAGAACGAGGAAAATCCAACATGTCTTCGACACCATCCGGCATTAATCGGCGGCAAGCGCTTGCCATGACGCTGTCGGCAGCGGCGGCCTCATTCGTTCCGACATTGGCGCGCGCAGTTGACAATGCCGCTCCGGAAACGGCCTCCGTAGTCTTTTCGAAACTCTTGCTGACGCTCGCCGACGAGTTGCTGGCGCTTTCTCCTTCCAACGCGACATATCTTGGTCTCGACAATGGGCCGCGCCTCGCCCTCAAGTCGGAATTGGAGGACGGATCTCCTGAGGGTGATGCGAAATGGGAACGACAAGTGAAATCGTTGCTGGCCAGGCTCGGCGCGATCGATCGCTCCGCGCTTTCTGGCGCCGACCCGATCCGCTACGATACGGTGAAGGAGGCTGGGACAATGGGCGTTGAAGGTCTGAAATGGAAGTTCGGTGGTGCTGCAAGCGGCTTTTCGGGCTTTACGGCTCCTTATCCCGTTACCCAGCAGGACGGATCTCTTACCTACATCCCGGAGTTTCTCGATTCGAAGCACAAGATTGAGAACCCTGTGGACGCAGAGGCTTATGTCGCGCGCGTGGCGGCTTTTGCTCGTCTGCTTGATGAAGAGACCGCCAGGATCAAGGTTCAGACTGCGATGGGAATTGCTCCGCCAAGCTTTGTGGCCAACAAGGCCATGGCTCAGCTCAAAGGCTATCGTCGGACCGCGATCGCCGAGCAGAAGTTGGTCACTTCGATCACCGAGCGCACCAGAGCCGCTGGCATCGCCGGCGATTGGAACGTCCGCACCACCAAGCTTGTCGAATCCATGGTCTACCCCGCGCTCGAACGCCAGATCGCAGCCCTGGGTGCTTCGACCGCGACCGCGAGCGATATAGCCGGAGTCCACAAACTGCCCGATGGGGCGGCTTATTACGAATGGGCGCTGAAGCTCGGCACGACGACACGTGCCACGGCGGATGAAATTCATGCGATCGGCCTTGGGCAAAACAAGGAACTTCAGGCTCGGATGGACACTATTCTCAGAGCTCAAGGCCTTACGAAGGGTTCGGTCGGTGAACGTGTGCAGGCACTCAACAAGGACCCGCGGCAACTCTTTCCCGACACCGATGCCGGGCGGGCAGACCTGATCGCTTATTGCAACGACCGCGTGCTTGCCACCCGCAAGCTGCTTCCGCGTGTTTCGCACCTTGGCTTGCTGGCTCCGCTGGTGGTCAAGCGCGTGCCGATCGATATCCAGGACGGCGCGGCCCTTGGCTATATGGATTTCCCTGCGCTCGATGGTTCGCGCCCGGCAATCTATTACATCAACCTGAAGTCGACGAGCCTGTGGCCGAAGTACCAACTTCCGACGCTTACCGCGCATGAAGGAGTACCGGGCCATACCTGGCAGGGAGCCTACCTCGCCGAGCATCATGGAGAAATGCCCCTGATATCAGCGCTCATGGCCTTCAACGCGTTCACCGAAGGATGGGCTCTCTATTCGGAGCAGTTGATGTATGAAGCCGGTCTTTACTCGGACGATCCGCTGGGCGAAGTCGGCTACCTCCAGGCGCAGCAGTTCCGCGCCTGCCGACTTGTTGTTGATACCGGCATCCACAGCATGCGATGGACGAGAGACCAAGCCATCGATTTCCTTGTCACCGAGACGGGCAAGGGCCGCGACGCCATGACCAGCGAAGTCGACCGTTACTGCGTATCTCCGGGCCAGGCCTGCGGGTACAAAGTGGGTCACAACGAGATCAACAGGCTGCGCAGCCGCGCGACAGCAGCGTTGGGCGCGAGGTTCGATCTGGCTGGGTTCAACGACGCCATCGTCAAGACCGGGGGCGTGCCGCTGTCGGTTCTGGGGACGGCCATTGATCAGTACGTGGCAAGCGTGAAAATCTAGGACCCGCTCTCTCCTTGGATTTCCTGCGGATCCCTTCCGCCTGGTGATGCCGTCGAGAAGTCCGCAGTCCTTGGAAAGTCACCCCCGCCCGATGCAGAACCGAACACCCGTCGTCACCGCGGCGAGGTTGTTGTCGTCATGCTTCCGTCATGCCGTATTCCGAACCATCACCTAACGACCTTGTTTCCAAGGCGTTAGATGGTGGAGGCGGCGGGAGTTGAACCCGCGTCCCATGGCCGGCTCCCAGCAGCGTCTACATGCT
>CAIMTB010000103.1 GCA_903844265.1 uncultured Verrucomicrobiota bacterium | reverse complement strand
TTTTCAGGGAAGGGTGAGCCGCAAGCCGCCGCACTCCATCCGGGGCTCAACGTGGGAGAAACACCTTGGCTTCGAGGTCTGCGCAGATAAGTTTTGAGGTCGTGAAGGGAAATGCACTCGTCGTGGGTATGGCGTTCCTCCTCGCGATGATCTCACTGCTCATCGCGTGGTATGCCTTCGAATACATCCAGCTCACCCGCTCCCTGAACCGGGCCCAGTTCACCGCCACCCAGGTCGAGCTTCGACAGAACCGCCTCAAGGCCCTCGTCGCCGAATCGGTCGAATACTCCCAGCGCAACCCCGCCATCAATCCGCTGCTCATCGCCATCGGGGCCAAGTCCACACAGACCGCGCCAACCACCCCCGCCGCCCGGCCGCAATCCAGCGGACGCTGAATTCTTCCACCCAACCCATGGAAACTTCCCTCCCGCCGTGCGCCTCGAATTCCTCACCCTCGGCCTGCGGCCTGCAACGTGAGGTCCGTGTCCTCAGGCTCGCGCTGAGCCTGACCCTGGTCTCCCTGGTCATCCTCTCGGGAAGTCTAGGCGCCTATCTGTATCGCCAGGACGCGCTGCTCCGCCGTCAGGTGGAAGTCTCCAACCGCGCCTCCAGCCAAGCCCTGCAACACTACAAGGAACAGGTCGAACCCAAGGCCGTCGCCTTCGAGCAGGAGTTGATGCTTTTCGCCCGCAGCAACGCGGATTTCCAGGTCCGCATCGGGAAGTATTTCCCGAACGGGTTCAGCTCCCCGCCCGGCTCCGCCACCGGTCCGGGCCGTGCCACGAACGCTCCCGCCGTTGCAGGCGCCCTCAAGCCGTAACCACGCATTCCTGGAGGGTCGCCGCTTTTCATCTCTCATCCCTGGACCCTGGGCGCCGAGCAAACCCAAGGGCGGGTGCGCGCACCGGCGTTTCGCTCCACGGGACGCAAAGCGGTGACAAGTCACCGCACTCCAAAGGACGGTTCATTGAGAGCGAAGTTTTCCAAAGTTTGGACACATATTGGGACCCTGAACCGGTGCAGGGGGCGCGCACTCCGCTGCGCGCCGGCCTTGGGAGGCTCACGTTCGGGTAGCCTTGGGAGAGCGGCGGGCAAGGGACTGCCCGCCCTACCTTCACGGTTCATTGAGACACGGCACCCCCCTCGCTCCATTCCATCTGCACCCGGAGGTCTTGGGTTCCAGTGACCCGAAAACCCAGTCGCTCGTAGAGGCCCCGCGCCCGGCTTTCCTTGAAAACCTGAAGGCGAAGAGGCAGGCCCACGGCCGCCGCCCTCGACTGAACCCCGCGGATCACCTCGCTCGCCAACCCGCGGCCGCGAAACCTCACCAACACCGCGAGAAACACCAAGCGGATCTCGCCCACCCCGCGGTGCACCACCATCCATCCCGCATCTTCGCGTCCGTGCTCCAGAACCGAACGTTCGGCCTCCGGGAACTCGCGGGCATAGGCCTGCGTCATGGCTCGAAACTGGATCCCCAGGAATGCCTCGCGGGCCGGACCGACGAGACCGGCATGATCCAAT
>CAIMTB010000102.1 GCA_903844265.1 uncultured Verrucomicrobiota bacterium | reverse complement strand
GCTCGGTCATTGATCGGGAACTCTGGTCCTTGGAGGTTCAGGGGGACTGGCGCCGGAACCCGATGTTTTACGCGGGAGTCCTGGACCTGAGTGTCTATCTCAAGCGCGACTTCAAGCCGCTGCGGGAACGGATCGCCGACGTCGCGACCAGCCTGACGAACGCGCCCCTGGTGTTTGCCGCGGCGCGCGCCAACCTGGAGGAGGTGCTGCCGCGGCCGTACGTCGAGACCGGGATTGAGGTGGCGCTCGGCACGGCGTCGTTTCTGGAGAAGGACGTGGCCCGGGCGGCGAAGGATTGTGGCGATGCCGCGGTGGTGGCGCGTTTCGAGGTGGCGTCCCGAACAGCCCTGGCCGAGCTCCGGGCCTACACAGACTGGTTGCGCACGGAGCGGTTGCCCCGGGCGGACCACCGGTTCGCGGCTGGGCGTGAGGGGTTCATCGCCATGCTTCGGGCGGAGCGGATCGAAGAGTCGCCCGAGCGCATTCTTGAGATAGGCATGGCCGAGTTGGCGGCGGAGCAGGCCAGGTTCGAGGCTGCGGCCCGCGAGATCGATCCTTCCAAACCCGCTGTGGAGGTCTTCAAGGGGGTTCAACGCGAGCACCCGACCGCGGCTGGCCTTTTGCCCGAGGTTCGAAAGGGGCTCGAGGACATCCGGAAGTTCGTCGTCGATCACCGGTTGGTCACCATCCCGAGCGAGGTTCGGGCGCGTGTCGAGGAGACCCTGCCGCCGTTCCGGGTCACCAGCTCTGCCTCGATGGAAACCCCGGGTCCCTTCGAGACGCGCGCCACCGAAGCCTATTATTACGTGACGCCCGTCGAACCGGATTGGTCCGCAGCGCAGGCGGAGGAATGGCTGAGCGGCTTCAATCATTTCACGACCGAGGTGGTGAGCATCCATGAGACCTATCCCGGGCATTATGTCCAATTCCTTGCCTTGAACGCCTCCAGGGCGGGCGAGGTGGAGAAGGTGTTTCCAAGCTATTCCTTCACCGAGGGGTGGGCGCATTACAGCGAGGAAATGGTGTTGGCGGCGGGCTTTGGCCAGCCCATGGCGGGCGCGGCCGCTTCCGATGCCGACCGGTTGCGCGGCGCCAAGTATCGGCTCGCCCAGTCGGACGAGGCCCTGCTCCGCCTGTGCCGGCTCTGCTGCTCGATCCGGCTGCACTGCCAGGGCATGACCGTCGACGAGGCGACCCGGTTCTTTCAGGATCATGCCCACTACGAGGAAAAAGTGGTCCGAGGCGAGGCCATGCGCGGGACCTTCGACCCCGGTTATCTCTTCTACACTGTGGGCAAGCTGCAGATCCGCAAGCTGCGCCACGACCTCGAGGCGTCCCAGGGCTCCCGCTTCTCCGAACGCGTGTTCCACGACGCCCTGCTCTCGCACGGCGCTCCCCCGCTGCGGCTCCTCCGCGAACGCCTGCTCGACACTCCCGCCCTGTGGCCGGCCAGCCTGGAAGCAATTGGGGTCAAACATTGACAGTCGACATTTGGATCTGCGTATGGCGCTGGGCATTCGGAACCCGTGGCGGGTGGCGGGTGGCGGGTGGCGCGCGGACGTCGTCTCAAGGCCAAAACGTCAATAGTCAATGTTTGACCCCAATTTCGCCCCACCTGCGGATGGAGCGAACCGGAGGGTGGATTTTTTTTGGGCCTCGGCCACGCTGGCGCCATGAAGCGGGTATGGATGTGGGTATGGGTGGGAGGCCTGGCGGTGGGCTGCGTGACCTCGCGTCCGGGGATGGATCGTGCGCGGTTCGAGGCGGCCGCGCATCGGTTCGTGGTGGCCTACCACGATGTGCGCCCCCTGGTGGGGGTGGCGCTCGGCTGGCATCGTTACGACGGGCGGTTTGTGGTTCCCACCCGGGCCAACCTCGAGGCCGAGATCGCGCGGCTTCATGCCGCCAAGGGTGAGTTCGCCGCCTTCGATCCCGCGCGACTGGGGGCGGACGACCGGCTTCGGCTCGGGTTGCTGCGCTCGGTCATTGATCGGGAACTCTGGTCCTTGGAGGTTCAGGGGGACTGGCGCCGGAACCCGATGTTTTACGCGGGAGTCCTGGACCTGAGTGTCTATCTCAAGCGCGACTTCAAGCCG
>CAIMTB010000101.1 GCA_903844265.1 uncultured Verrucomicrobiota bacterium | reverse complement strand
GAACCTGAGCCCCTAAATGCCGGCGCGCAGCGGAGTGCGCGCCCTGCCAACAACGCGTGGATGCACGGGCGTGCGTTTGCGGCGTGCGTTTGCGGCTTGGCGTGGAGGGATGGCAGGCGCAGCGTGCAGGCGCTCCTTGTGACCCCCACAGGGTCCAGCCTGCGCCCATGAATCCGAACGATGTCATTCCTGAAGTCCCGTACAAAGATCGCCGCAACGGCCTGATGATCGTGGGCATCCTCCAGATCGTGATGGGAGCCGGGGCCTGGCTTTTGGCGCTGTTGACCGGGGTCACGGTGCAGATGGCCGCTCGGCAAGGGATGTCCGCGGCATCGATGCTGCCGGGGCTTCTGTTTTACACCGGTGCGGGGGCGGTTTTCATCGGGCTCGGCGTGGGGACGGTCCGCGGGCGGCGCTGGGCGCGGGCGATCTGGTTGGTGGTATCGACGGGTTGGCTGGTATTCGGGGTGATTGGCCTGGGGGGGATGGTCTATTGGATTCCGAGGGTTTTCGAAGCGCTCGGGACAATGGGGCCAAACCAGCCGCCGCCTGGGGTGTTCACCATCATGCTGGTGGTGATGCTTGGGTTTGGAACGGTGTTTCTCCTGGTGGTGCCGCTGGTGTTCGTCCTGTTCTTCCGGAGTCCTCATGTCAAAGCGACGTGCGAGGCGATCAACCCGGCGCCCAGTTGGTCGGACAGCCGGCCCCTGCCGGTGTTGGCGGCGGCGCTTTGGGTGAGTTTCCTGGGGCTCTCGATGCTGGCCATGCCGTTCATGTACGGCGGGCTTTATCCCGTGTTCGGCGCGTTCGTGCGGGGAGGTGTCGGATGGGCGCTCTGGGGAGGGACGATCACGGCCTGCGCGGTTTGTGCGCTTGGCCTTTTCCGGGGTCGCGTCTGGGCGTGTGACGGGGCGTTGGTGCTGGTGCTGGCATTCTCGGCGAGTTCGATCCTGACGTACTGGAAGGCCGACATGAAGGAACTCTATGTGTCGATGGGCATGCTCGATGCCCAGATACAACTCATCGAGAAGATGGGCCTGATGTCGTCGGGCTATATGGCTTCGACGAGCGTCTGCTTCCTTTGTCCCTATATCCTGCTCCTCGCCTGGGCGCGGTATAAGATCAGCCGCGATGACAACCGGATGGTGGGTTGATCCGGAAATGAAAAGGCCGGAACGATGAGTTCCGGCCTTCGTAGGATGGATGGAGCGGGGCCTGTCTACACCGGTGACAGGGGGATGGCGGTTACCATTTCAACCGGTAGAATTTGCCAGTCCCCGACGGAGCGACCTTGTACGGCGTGGCTGCGTTGGCGACCGGGGCCCAGGGTCCGAGCACGAGGTCGCCGGTGGATTGCAGTTCCGCGGCGCCGATCCAGTCGACTTCAAACTGGTTCTTGGCGGGCAGTCCCACGGCGGTGATCGCGGGAGGGGTTGGGGCGGGGCCGAGCGGCGGGAAGTCGACCTGGATGCTCGGTAATCCCTCGGCCTTGATCAGGACGTAATCGACCTCGTAGTTGCCGACGCCGTCGATGGAGGACCCGGTGAGGCCTGCGAAGCCGGAGCGCTCGGTGCGGGCGGGGGTGTTGTTCCAGGCGAGTTGCCAGGATGGCGGCTCGGGCGTGGTGGCGTCGGCGGCCCAGACCTTGGCGAAGATGTCGTTGGTGCTGCCGGCTGCGTTGTTTTCCTGCCGCAGGCGGAGCCAGTACCAGACGTTCGTCTGCCAATCGAGCTTGAGTCCGGCGGGGCCCCAGGAGCGGCCGTCGTCGAGCAGCTTGAACTGGCGACCGGTGACGCCGTCCTGGGTGAAGTTGCGGAAATGCAGGTTGACGCCCTGGGAGTTGGTGCCGACGCCGACCCCGATGCCGCCGCGGGGGCCGTCGAGATTGGCGCCGAAGGCGATGATGCGGATCCGGGCGAGCACTTCCTGGACGTTGGTGCTGTAGCCTGTGGCCTCATACAGCAAGTGGTTGGGGTCGGCGGTGCGGACGCTGACACGCAGGAGGCCGTCGGCCTGGTGGTAGAGGTCACCGCCGGGGCCGCGGGGCTTCCAGTTGGGATTGCGCGTGGCTCCGGTGAAGTCGTCCTGGTAACCACTCACCGTCTGGCCGAGTTCGAGCGGTTGGCCGGAGGGAACACTGCCGGCGACGGCATCAACCACGAGGTCGTCGATGAAGAGTTGGCTGCCGGCGGGGTTGGTGCCTTCGGGTTTGTCG
>CAIMTB010000100.1 GCA_903844265.1 uncultured Verrucomicrobiota bacterium | reverse complement strand
CACCATCTTGCCTTGGCTCCTCGATTACCTGGAGGAGCGGCGGGCATGGTTGACCGCTGGTGGCGCCCGTGTGGACTTGCCGGCGCACCTCGCCATCTTGGGGCACGAACTGAACCGGCCACGCGTGGAGGCCTGTGGCTACGAGGGTTGGGGGCGTTCCCTCAGGCTGGCCTCCCACCTAGCCGGCGTGCGGCGGCAACCCACCCTGCTGCTGTGCCGGTGAAGTCTGGCGTCGGTGGCCTTGGGTTTGCTGGCAGATGCCACCAGCTTCCAGTAATTCAGGCTGATTCTTGGCCTTGTCGGCGGGGGCGACCTGGCGGCAGCAAGGCTGGCGGCCGAAGCACTTTCCTTCCCACCCAGCCTAGTTCGGCGAGGTTAAGTCAGACCAAAACGGAATCGATCACTGGGCTAGGACGCGGTAGAATCGGGAGGACTCTCGAATAAGGACATCATTCCATGAAAGTGAGCCATCGCGACCGTCTAGCATAGCCGTATCGGTCCACGGACCTACGGCTGTCGGTGCCTGCTGGATCGAGTATCGGGCTCCGAGTTGAGCGTCGAAGGATAGATGAATTTGCCCATTGGTGAGGACTACGCCGACTCTCGGTATGTTGGGAGCCGCAGCGGATATGGCGCAACGGAAGCCGCAGGTGTTCACCGCGAAGCGCGGATTCATGGAGTTTCTGTAGCCTGTCCTTGCGTAGTAAGACTGCCCAAACCAGCTCCCGCCTCGCATGACCTTGCGGCTGCCGGAATCGGAACCTCGAGGGTTGTCAGCCGCGCTGTACGTGGGTGAGTACCAGTCCCAGCACCACTGGAAGACGTTGCCCGCCATGCCCCGCAGGCCGAGGCCATTCGGGGGGAAGGCATCCACAGGACTGGTGTAGGGCATGCCGTCTTTGGCATAGAGAGCGTCGTAACCGGTGAGACCACCCATGTAGACAGGAACATTTGTGCCTGTGGCTCCGGCGTAGAAGTTGGCGTCCGAAATCCCCAGAGAATCACCTCGTGGGAATCGCTTGCGGTTCAGAGCCCCTCGGGCGGCCTTCTCCCATTCAGCTTCAGTGGGGAGTCGATAACCGTTTGCCGTCCAGTTGGCGCGTATCTCGAAGTCGCCCGACTTGAAGACCTGAGCGAATCCTGGATCGACGTAGTAGACCGGAGTGCGCCCCTCACGTTCGGACCGGGCGTTACACCAACGCACGGCGTCTTTCCAAGGTATCGAATGCACGGGATGTTGCGGGCCTTTGCCCTTACCGGGGTTGGAGAAGGCATACCCATTGGTGACTGCCCAAGAGTACACCCCAGTCCAGAGGTCGTAAGTCACGGGGTCGCGCTCCATCCAGAAGGAGGCCACCTGGACCCCAATGATGGGGCGGGCATCCGGAGAGGCGTCTTGGAAATCGCCCAAGTCGAAGGTGCCGCCAGGAATCAGGATTTCCAGGCGTGACTCCGTTTGGGCGAGCAGGCGGACAGAGATCAGGAAGAGAAAAAGAAGGTTCTTCACGATTCAGAGGGGGGGGCTCGGGAAAGTAAGGTTTTGGAGACTGTGATGTGGGGTTCATCGCAGGGATGTATCGAACTTGTTGAGTTGGAGGATTTCTATCTCCGAAAGGGCACGGTTGTAGATCCGGACATCGTCCAGGGAGCCTCCAAACCCTTGGCTGCGGGGAGCCCACCCAATATAAAAAAGTTCGGATGGGGACCTCTGGAACCCATTCTCGGCGGGACCCCAGGTGACCTTCGCCCCGTCGAGATAGAGGGTTGCAGTGGTACTGTTTTCTACGGCGATGGCGATGTGGTGCCAGTTCAAAGCATCTCCGATCCCGTTGTCGTCGCTGAAGAGGTTCCAAGTGGCGTATTCACCAAAGATGCCAGAGGAATTCATGACCTCCAAAACCGGTGATATGTCCTTCCCATTGCCCTGAAGATTCAGGTGGAAATCCCAATCGTTGAAACCATGGCCCTGGCCGCTAAAGACCGGGTATCCAGAAAATCCTTGTCCAGGGGGGAGGCTTGGATTCTCAAGCCGCACCCATAATGAAACCGTCATCGGATTGTTCGGGATGAACTGTCCGGGGATCATGACGACCGCTTGCGATCCCGGCGGAAAACGAAGCGCCTTGGCGTCCCTGCCGAACCGATCCGCGGTGGCGAGAGCTCTTATGACAACACCATGGTTTCCAGAACCAGAGGCATCCCAAGCATCACCATTCAGCGGATACCAAGCGACCAGACCATTGGTCAACCCGACGGGAAACGCGGGATCAAGTGGCGGTGGAACGGGAGGTTGGATCGGCGTCTCTTGAAGGTACAGGTCCCGAATCTCCGATGCAGTGAGTGCTTTGTCGAAGATTCGGATATCGTCCAGATCTCCTTCAAACGGGGCGAGGAAGAGTCCGCCGTCCGCACCCCCATTCGGATCGGGAAACGAATGGACAGCGACACCCAAATATAGGTCGCCGGCCTGACGCCATGGGGAGCCGGTCGTCGTGTCGATCGGAAGCCGGGCTCCGTTCCTGTAGATCTCGCCGGTGGACGAGCCCCGAAGGACTAAGGCGAATTGTTCCCATTCGCTGTCGGTGGGGAGCAACGGACTAAAGTTCGCGTCTGAAATGTTGATGCGGTAAAAGCCTGTTTCTGTGTCGAATGTCTCATAGCTCAGGTGCCACGAACCTTTTGCCCCATACCCACTCAGTGGCGCACCTCTTACTCGCTTGCCTCGTGCCTGCCACCATGTGATGGT
>CAIMTB010000099.1 GCA_903844265.1 uncultured Verrucomicrobiota bacterium | reverse complement strand
AGGTAGGGCGGGCAGTCCCTTGCCCGCCGCCCTGTCGGGGCTACCTGAAGGTGAGCCTCCAAAGGCCGGCGCGCAGCGGAGTGCGCGCCCTACCGCCTGTTCCGATTCAGGGTCCCACGACGTATCCTGATTCTGGAAATCCACCCGACCCACCACCGCCCGCCCAATCGTGCCAACCCAGAAGCCTGCCACCCCACCGGAACCATCCCGCCGTAGCCACGGCTGGATGGGCATCCGTCGCGGACACAAGGCGCGCCCGCTCGAGTTCATCGCCGAAAAAATCATCCTCGCGGTGTCCCTGACCGCGATCGCGATGGTCTTCCTCATCTTCCTTTTTGTCGGTCGCGAGGCGCTCCCGATCCTCACCGGAACCCTGAACAGCGCCGCCACCCAGGAGACCCGCGTGATCCCGGTGGAGGACATGGACAAGCTCTCGCCCACCCAACTCCAAGGCTACCTCGGCCTGACCGACGCTGAATTCAAGAACCTCGACCACGACGCCATGAAGGCTCTCATGGAAGTCCGGATCGAGTCGGCCAGCGAGACCTCCACCGACAAGGACGCGACGGTCAACACGGTCGGGTGGCGCTCCCTGCTCCTTCCCCGCCAGTGGTCCGACTACGACCGCCCGGTCTACGTCTGGCAGCCGGTCTCGAAGATCCACAAATACAACATCGTCCCCCTCGTCGTGGGGACCCTGAAGACCACGCTGGTGGCGCTGCTCTTCGCCACGCCCCTCGCACTCGGAGCCGCGCTCTATGTGTCGCAACTCACCAGCCCGAGATGGAAGGAATGGCTGAAACCAGCGATCGAAATGCTCTCCGCCATCCCCTCGGTGGTGCTCGGGGCCTTCGCCGCGTTGCTGCTCGCCACCACCTTGCAGCGGGTCTTCGGTTATCAGTACCGGCTCAACGCGTTCCTCGCCGGCATCGCCCTCGGTCTCGCCAGCATCCCGGTCATCTTCTCCATCGCCGAGGATGCCCTGACCAGCGTGCCGCGAAGCTTCACCCAGGGCGCCCTCGCCCTCGGCGCCTCGCGATGGACCGCCGCCTGGCAGATCGTCGTGCCCGCCGCCATCCCCGGCCTCTCCGCCGCCGTCATCCTTGGCTTCGGCCGCTGCATCGGCGAAACCATGGTCGTGCTCATCGCCAGCGGAAATGCAGCGATTCTGTCCCCCAACCTCCTCGACCCGGCCCGCACAATCACCGCCACCATTGCCGCAGAACTCGGCGAAACCGTCGTCGGCGGACACCACTACCGAATGCTGTTCGTCCTCGGAACTCTCCTCTTCCTCGTCACGTTCCTGACCAACCTCGCCGGCGATCTCGTCATGGACCGCCTGAAAAAGCGACTCGAGGGCGGACGATGACGATGGACACACCACACCCCTCCACGACACCCCCACCCCGCCGCTTCGCGCGCACGGGAACCGACTGGTCGTCCGCGCTCTTCACCGGCGCTGCCGCCGCCTGCACGGTGCTGATCCTCGCGATCCTCGCCGTCATCCTCGGCTATCTCGGCACCCTCGGATTGGGCCAGATTTCCTGGCAATTCGTCACGGGCGGCACCGACGCCGACATGTTCGACGTCCAGAAGGCGGGCATCCTCCCCATGCTCATCGGGACAACCGCGCGTGTCATCCTCATGACGATCTTCGTCATCCCCGTCGGCGTCACCACCGCCGTCTACCTCACCGAATACGCCCACACGACGTCGCCCCTCACCCGCTTCATCCGCAGCGCCGTGAACAACCTCGCCGGCGTCCCCAGCATCGTGTTCGGCCTCTTCGGCGTGGGATTCTTCATCAGCTTCATCGGCGGCGGCATCGACTCGATTTCCGGCACGGGAGAACCCCACTGGGGCAAGCCTGCGCTCCTCTGGGCCTCGCTCACGCTCGCCGTCATGACACTCCCCGTCGTCATCGTCGCAACCGAGGAATCCCTCAAGGCCATCGCCCCCGGCCTGCGCGAATCCAGCCTCGCCCTCGGCGCAACCAAGCTCGAAACCATCCTCAGGATCGTCCTCCCCAATGCCCTGCCCGGCATCCTCACCGGCGCCATCCTCGCCGTCAGCCGCGCCGCCGGCGAAGTCGCACCCATCCTGTTCACCGGCGCCGCCTATTTCCTCAAGGACACCCCGAGGTCCCCCACCGACCAGTTCATGGACCTCGCCTACCACGTCTACGTCCTGTCCACGCAGTCGCCCAACGTCGAAAAGACACGCCCCATCCTCTTCGGCACCGTGGTCGTCCTTCTCCTGCTCACCTTCTCGCTCAACCTCGTCGCCGTCATCGTCCGATCCCGCATCCGCCGACAGATGAGCGCCGCCCACTGAGCATCGCTTTCGCATCATGACCGAGCACGTCGCACCCACGCCTCCCCAACCCGGCCCCGACCTCGCCACCGACACGGAACCGCCGTTGATCGAGACCCGCGATTTGTCCCTGTTCTACGGCCGTTCCCAGGCGCTCAGGAAAGTCTCGATCGGCATCCGCGAACGCTTCGTCACCGCGTTCATCGGCCCGTCCGGTTGCGGCAAATCCACGTTCCTGCGCTGCTTCAACCGCATGAACGACCTCATCGACTCCGTCCGCATCACCGGGGATTGCCGCATCGGCGGCGAGGACATCAACGGTCCCGACGTCGATGTCATCGAACTCCGCAAACGCGTCGGAATGGTCTTCCAGAAATCCAACCCGTTCCCCAAGTCGATCTACGAGAACATCGCCTACGCCCTGCGCCTTCACGGAATGCGCCATCGCGGCGACCTCGACGACACGATCGAACGCTCCCTCCGCGGCGCGGCACTCTGGGATGAGGTCAAGGACCGCCTCCATCAAAGCGCCCTCAGCTTGTCCGGCGGACAGCAACAACGCCTCTGCATCGCCCGCGCCATCGCGATCCGGCCCGAAATCCTGCTGATGGACGAACCCGCCAGCGCCCTCGACCCCATCGCCACAGCCAAGATCGAAGAACTCATCCTATTTGCCGGCGGTGGAAACCGCCCAGCACCTGGCTTT
>CAIMTB010000098.1 GCA_903844265.1 uncultured Verrucomicrobiota bacterium | reverse complement strand
GGTTCTTCGGGTGGGTGTCGTTTCTCCAGGGGTCCCGGGGCATCGTGAACCGCCGTCACTTGGAGTAACGCCATCGACGGACGGAAAGGATCAGCGCGAGGAATTTTCCCTGCGAATTTACGCGTCTCCGACCACAAAACGTTGGAATCCAATCCCCAACCTCGCGGAGCATGTCTCCGGAGGCGCCTTTGCCGATGGCTGAATCCGCTGGGAGACGGCTTTGGATGCGCCTGCAGCAAGCGCTCGATCCAACCTCGGTTCTCGCCCCCCAGAACATGAAACCGGAACCGACAGCCCACCCTGCCCGACTCTCAGACCTGACGGAGCGAATCCGCGAATTGGAGCGTGAGAGAGACCGGCTGCGATCGGCCTTGGAAGCCGGCCAGGCGGGCTTCTATGAATGGGACCTGGTGGAGGATCATCTTGTCTGGTCCCGGCGGCATGAGGAGCTTTGGGGATTCGGACCCGGGGATTTTGGCGGGACCTACAGCGAATTCTCGGCCCGGGTGCACCCGGAGGATCTGGCGATGGTCGAGGAGGAAGTCGACCGCTGCCTGGCGGGTCAATCCCTGTTCCGCCATGAATACCGGGTCGTCTGGCCCGACGGCAGCGTCCACTGGATCGCGTCATCCGGTGAGTTCTCCTTCGACAGTGACCGCAATCCCTTGCGGATGCGCGGCACCGTCATGGAGATCACCGAGCGAAAGCGCACCGAACAACTGCTGTCGTTGTCGGGACAGCTGATGACGATCCTCAACGATACCCAGGCAATGCGGCGCAGGGCAGAGCTCATCCTGTCGGCCATCAAGAGAGAAACGGGTCTGAGCGCCGTCGGGATCAGGCTCAGGCAGGGAGATGACTTTCCCTACCACGGCGCCGAAGGGTTCTCACTGGGTTTCCTGCTCTCGGAGGACAGCCTGACAGCCTATGATCGTCAGGGTGAAGTTTGCCGGGACCGAAACGGTGAGGTCCTGCTGGAATGCACCTGTGGATTGGTACTATCGGGCAGGACAGATCCGGGCAATCCCCTGTTCACCGAGGGGGGAAGCGCCTGGACAAATGATGCCAGGACCCTGCTCCACGTCCCCGCCGACCAGGATCCGAGGCTCAACCCGCGCAATCGCTGCATCCATGATGGCTACCAGTCTGTCGCCCTTATTCCCATCCGGGTGGGGAACGAAATCATGGGGTTGTTCCAGCTGAACGATCGGCGCAAGGACTGTTTCACGGCTGGGATGATCCGATTCTTCGAGGGCATGGCCTCCAGCTTTGGCATGGCGTTGCTGCGCCAGCGCGAAAACCAGGCCCAGCAGGAAAGGGAAACCACCCTGCGCTCCCTACTCGACGCCATGCCCCAGTCCGTCCTGCTCATGGACCCCGATGGGATCCTCCTTGCGGCGAACGCCACTCTTGCCAGCCGGTTGGGGATCCCGTTGAAAGACTGCATCGGCCGCAGCATCCACGCCGCCCTGCCATCCGAGATGGCCGAGGAATGTGAGGAATGGATCGCCGAACTGCTCCGCACGCGCGCCCCGGCCGTGTACGAGACGAAGCGAAACGGACAGCGCGTCCGCCATAGCGTGAACCCGGTTCAAGGCGCGAATGGCGTGATCAGCCAGATCGCGGTCGTCTCCACCATCCTCTCGGAACCGGGCGACTCCCAGCAGCTCATCAAGGAACCGCACGTGTCGGTGTGAGGCACCCCGCCTTCCCGGGGTACGCGACAGAATCATCACCGCCCTCCCGGAGCGCCGGCATTGGGCATCCTGCCGGCGCTCCCCTGACGTCCGAAAAGGTCGCCTCCTGCACTCAGGCGGAGACAGACGTCAGGGTGGAGGACCGGTTTTTCGTCGAAAGTGGAATCTGGCTGGACGCCCGCTGCGGCCTGGGTGCGGCGTGGCCCGATCCGGGTTTTCGAGGGATATCTGAACGGACCTCCTGGCGCCCATGGCCGTCCACCATCCGCAGCAGGTCGTCGACCGTCTCCCTCAGGAGTTCTGCCTGCGCGCTGAGTTCCTCGGCTGCGCTGGCGCTTTCCTCGGAGCTGGCGGCGTTGCCCTGGGTCACCTGATCCATCTGTGTCACGGCCGTGTTCACCTGTCCGATTCCCTGGGCCTGCTCCTTGGAGGCGGTGGCGATCTCAGCGACCAGCTCCGCGACCTTGCCGGAGATGCGGACCGTCTCCACGAGAGAGGCGGACACCCTGCCGGCCACCAGAACGCCCTGACCGGCGCTGTTGACCGATTCCTCGATCTTGGCGGCGGTATCCTTCGCTGCCTGGGCGCAGCGCTGGGCGAGGTTTCGCACCTCGTCGGCGACCACGGCGAACCCAGCCCCCGCCTCGCCAGCGCGGGCGGCCTCGACGGCTGCGTTGAGCGCCAGGATGTTCGTCTGGAAGGCGATCTCGTCGATGGTCTTGATTATTTTCGCGGTATCGTCCGAGGACGACTTGATCTGGGCGATCGTCTTGGACATTTCGCTGGTCGCGCGGGTCATCCCTTCCACTGTCTTCTTTGCCTCGTCCATCAGGGAGTTGCACTCGCTCGCGCTCTGCGCGTTGCGCTGGGTCATGCTCGACATTTCCTCGAGGGACGCCCCGGTTTCCTCCAATGCGGCTGCCTGTTCGCTGGCACCCTCGGCCAGCGACTGGCTCGCGGAGGACACCTGACCCGCGGCGGCGGCGGTCTGTTCAGCGCCGGCGCTGAGGGTGTCGGAGATCTGCTTCAGCGCCCGGGTGATGTGCATGCTGATGAAGAATCCCAGGGCCAGGGCGCCGAGCACGCCCACGATCGTCGCGGCAAGGCTGATCCCCTTGAGGAGCGAAGCCTGGGCGCCGGAAGCCTGGGTTGCCTCGCCGGCGACCGCGGTGTTGATCTCGACCAACTTGGCGAGAAGCGTCTCCGCGGCTGAAAAGGTGACGTAGTTCGCTACCAACCCCTGCTCCGTCAATTTCCGGTACACCTCGTCCCCCCGATGGGAGGTCTCCACGGTGCCATCATAGGACTTCGAAAGGACCACGAACGCCTCATGGTCGGTTTTCCACTGGTCCCAGGCGGACGTGAATTCCTTCCAGAGATTGGCCGCCTCAGCGGTCTTCTCCACGGATTCATAGATCTTCCGAGTGGTGTCAATCTTCGCCCAGGCCGCCCGGATCCGCTCGTAACCGGTGTTCCGATCCGCCAGCGTGCCGGTCCGGTCGAGCAGCGCGTTCTCCGAGCTGTCGATCTCCGTCTGCATCCCCCTCATCGTCAGCAGCGAATGGAGGGACAGGAGGTCCGCCTTGGTGACGGCCGACTGCGCGTCGCCGGACTTTGCCCGGTAAATCTCGACGATCCGGTCGAGAAGTTCCTGGGCCTTGGCAAAGGACAGCGGGTTGCTGACCAGCGCCTGATTCGCCATCTTGAGGTACGCCTCGGCACCCTTGGACTGGGCCTCGACCGTCTTGTCGTAGTCCACGCTCAACGCAACGTAGGCCTGGTGATCCTTCTTCCACGCCTGCCATGCGGGCTCGAACTTCTTCCAGGTGACCTCCTCCTCCGGGGTCTGGGGCAGCGGTTCATAGATCTTCCACGCATCTTCGGCGCGTTTCCACGCCGCCGCCATCGTCGCGTAGGAACCCTGACGCGCCTTCAGATCGGTGCTCCTGCTGAGCAACGCGTTCTCAGCCCCGTCCACCGCCGTCTGCGCTTCGTTGAGGACCATGAGGGCCTCCACGCTCGGCAGCCGGACCTTTCCGATCTCACGGATCGATGCATCGGCCTTGACGGCCCCGTAATAGCCGACCAAGCCAAGCAGCAGGGTGACTGCTCCGACGGCCAGGAACGAGAGGATGAGTTGTTTGCGTATGGTCCAGGTTTTCATGGCTAACTTGGGGCAGATGGGTGGCGTGGGACCGAGGATTCGCCCGAACCCGCAAGGTCGACTGGAACAGTCGCGCGTCGCTGCGCGCGATATGGCCGTGCCAAACACCAGCATGACCATGAAATGGTCCAACCCGACCCAACCCGCTGTGCTCCGCTTCCGTATCGGCAGAAGACGGACCGGGTTGACCCCCAATCGTGAATTTTTTTGCCCGGCCCAACTTCAGGCGTAGTCCCACCTTTCAATCTGCGGGACGGACCCTGTCACGACCCACGACCCAGGTCGGACCGTCCAGAAGCTCGCCGGTGCGGCCATGTCCCGAAGCATCGGCCGCCGCGACTCCGGCCCCGTCGTTGAGCTTCCAACAGCCCAACGTTGGCGAGTAGGCGCGACCACGTCTGTCCCGAGACCCATCGGGTGGGGGCATGCGACATGAGATCGCCCGCCTGAGTCGGGAGGATCAACTCGCCCGTCGGTTAGTCGTAACCGAGGGTGCCGCCGAGGGTGTCCAGGTTCGTGGTGCCGAGGGGAGTTGGGGGCATAATTCGGCAGGGTGCTGTTCATGACCGTGAAGACGAGGCAGGGGATGGCCCGACCTGGACGCCGTTGCGGAAGCCGCGCATCCGGGCGTCCACGGGGAAGCTCGCGCGGCCGGTGGTGTTCTCGAGCGTCCGCGCGTAGGCCCGCACGAGCGTGGCCTTGCCGGCGACCAGCGGCACCGAGTTGTTGAAGGCCGGAATCGCCGGTGTCGTACTCGGTGTAATACCCGCAAGTGCTTCAAGATCGACGTCCCGTCTCATCCCGGCGACGTTCATCCCCATCCTGTGCATGAACAATTTCCCGGACCTCCGGGGAAGAGGTGAACTCCATGAAGACCAGACTGACCCGGTGCCTGCTCGCGGTTTTCAGCGCGACCTGCTTTTCTGTCATCCGTGCGGACGCTCCGCCGGCGACTCCAGCCACGTCCATCAGCCAGCCCGCCGGCGACGAGGTTCTCTGTGCCCGCTCAGTGGCCAACGAGGGTGATCCGGCGAGGTTATGGCGGGCGTTTTCGAAGGCGCGCCAGGGTGGGACCGTTGTCGTGGGCGTCATCGGCGGCTCGATCACGGCGGGTGCCGCGGCCAGCACCCCGGAGCTGCGCTATGGCAACCGGGTGGCGGCGTGGTGGCGCGCGCACTTTCCGCGCGCCACGATCCAATTCGTCAACGCGGGCATCGGTGCGACCGGCTCGGACTACGGAGCGTTGAGGGCCCGGCGTGATTTGTTGGCGGCGCGGCCTGATTTCGTCGTTGCGGAGTACGCGGTCAACGATCCCAACGAGCAGCGATTTGCCGAATCCCTGGAAGGGTTGGTCCGGCAGGTCCTGGAGGCGCCCCATCATCCGGCGGTGATGCTGCTGTTCACCATGCACAACAACGGCGGCAACGCGCAGGAATGGCAGGGCAAGGTGGGCCGGCATTACGGGCTGCCGATGGTGAGCTTCCGCGATGCGCTCTGGCCGGAAATCCAGGCGGGACGACTGAAGTGGGAGGACGTGGAGGCGGACGCTGTCCATCCCAACGACCGCGGACACGCTTACGCGGCGACCTTCATCACCCGGCTGCTGGAGACTGCACTTGCCTCCTTGCCGGGCGATGGATCGCTGCCGGAGATCAGGCGGCTGGCGGCGCCTTTGTTCACGGACCGCTTTGAGCGGACCACCCTGCTCGAAGCCGGCGCGCTGCGACCGGTCGCGAACAGCGGGTGGACCTTCGATGCCAGGAACGATTGCTGGAAGAGCGACCAACCCGGGAGCGTGGTGGAGTTCGAAATCGCGGGGCGCGACGTGTTCACCATGCATCGCGTGGTGCGAGGCCCGACGGGCAGGGCGCGAGTAACCGTGGACGGTGGTTCACCGAAGGAATTGGAGGGCTGGTTCGATCAGACGTGGGGCGGGTATAGGCAGACGCGGGAGATCGCCCGTGATTTATCCGCAGGCAACCACCGCCTGCGTTTTGAATTACTTTCGGAAAAAAGCGCGGGCAGCACAGGAAACGAATTCTGGATCCTCGGCCTCGGTGCGGCGGGTGTCGTCGCACGGGCCGAGAGCCCTGCAAACCCAGCCGGACCGCGTCCCATCACCGTCGCCAGCTATTATTTCGGCCAATACCACCCGAACGACCCACGAAACGAAAAGGTCAGGGGAAAAGGCTGGAGCGAGTGGGAACTCATCAAGGCGGCCAGGCCCCGTTTCCCCGGCCACCAACAGCCCAAGGTTCCGCTCTGGGGTTACCAGGATGAGTCGGATCCGAGGGTCATGGAGACGAAGATCGCCGCCGCCGCCGACCACGGGATCGATGCATTCATCTTCGACTGGTATCACTACGACGACGGTCCCTTCCTTGATCGTCCCATTGACGAGGGATTCCTCAAGGCGACCAACAACCACCGGATCAAGTTCGCCTTCATGTGGGCCAACCATGACTGGCAGGAGAATCTGTTTCCCTACACCAAGGGCGCACCGCGGCCAGTTCTCTATCCCGGCAAGGTAAGCCCGGCTGCCTTCGATAGGATCTGCGATCATGTCATCAAGGATTACTTCCTGCATCCGGCCTACTGGAGGATCGACGGCAAACCCTACTTCTCCTTCTACGATCTGGGCAAATTGCTGGAGAACTTCGGCTCCGTTGACGCAACCCGGGCGGGGTTGGACAAGTTCCGCGGGAAAGCCCGGGCCGCAGGGTTGGCGGGCCTCCATCTCAACGCCGTCGCATGGGGCCAACCCGTGCTGCCCGGGGGAAAAGTTCCGCTGGATCCCGCCAGGCTCGTGCACGACCTCGGCTTCGACTCCGTGACCTCCTACGTTTGGATCCACCACTTCCGCCTGCCAAGGCAACAGACCGGCTACAACGAAGTCCGCGACGGCTATTTCAAGTATTGGGAACAGGCGGGAAAGATGTTCGACGTGCCGTTCTTCCCCAACGTCTCGATGGGTTGGGATCCCAGCCCGCGCTGCGACCAGAAGGATGCCTTCGACGACTCCGGCTACCCGTTCACCTACACCATGGGCGACAACACCCCTGAGAATTTCCGTCTCGCGCTGGAAATGACCAGGCAACGCCTTCTCGCGCAACCGGACACCGCGGGCCCGCGCATCCTCAACATCAACTGCTGGAACGAGTGGACCGAAGGAAGCTACCTCGAACCCGACACCAGAAACGGCATGAAATACCTCGAGGCGGTGCGGCATGTCTTCCGGACCGACTGAACCGTGGGGTCAGCCCAGGGCACGCCGGGAGGGCCGGTGCTGTTCCAGGAGGTACCCTGCCCCGTCGGCCACGACGATCGGCCAACACGCTTCGCGTCGTTCTCCCGGGGCAGCGCAGGGCTAGCAGCCCGTTAAAAATCACATCTCCGCCGTAGCAGTCGACGTAAGGAGACTCCATTCATTGGCTTTCCGATGAAATTTGAGTCTCCTCACGTCGACTCCTACGGTTTTTCGACGGGCTGCTAGGGCCGCACCACGCGATAAAACCGCGACGTTCCGACGACTTCCTCGAGGAACTCCGCGGTGCCTTCAGGGCTGGTCAGGACATCCCCCACGGCCTGCCACACGGGATCCAGGAGGTCCTCCGTCGACTCGAGAACCAAGGGAACCTGCGGAGCCCCATGGATCGCAAGGCGGATCCTGCCGTCACCAAGGGTCGTCACGGTGAAGCCCGGCAGACCACCCGCGCCGGCCAGGGCTGCGCTTCCCGCGGGCGCAGGTCCGATCCGGAGGGTCAAAGTCCAACCGGAGTCGAGGGAACCCGTGGAGGTCGAGGGGCCGCTGGAATTGTCCATGAAGTAGAGGCTCCACGTTCCTCCGGCGACGCCTCCCACAAAGGCCGCGAGCGACGACGCCAAGCCGGCGGCCGGCGCGGGCGCAGCGAACGTGTCCGGCGCCCCCACAAGGTCGCTTGGCCGGTACGTCCCGGTGACCAGGGCGGTGCTTCCCAGTCCGCCCGCGGCGGCATCGCTGAAGGTCAGCGTCGGCGCATTCGCACTGGTCAGCGCGTTGGTTCCACCGCAGTCGGACATCAGCAGGACGGCCACCCCCGCGGGATTCACGAGGAGCACGTCGAGGTCACTGGGGCGAGGGTGGCGCAGGCCGCTCAAGGCGATCCTGGCCTCATACACCACGCCAGTCGTGGCGACCGTGACCACGCTGGGATACAAGTCGGCACTGCCCAGGCTTGGAATCGAGAAATTCTGGCTATTGGAAAAGGCCACCTGGGCGTAGCGGACCACGGTCGTCACCAGGCCGGTGGAGGACAACGCAGGGCTTCCACTGTCCGTGACCACCACCGGGAAGGTGTTCGTTCCGGCCTGGGCCGCTGTCGGGGTCCAGGCAAACACCCCACCCGAAGTGAGGGTCGCTCCGGCCGGGCTTCCCGCTCCCAGGCGGAACGACAGGTACTGCGCGGGAATATCGGCATCTGTCGCCTTCACTGTGAAGGTGGCTAACTGTCCGACATCGACGGTGAGGTTCGTGGAAGGCGCAAGCACCGGCGGGGTGTTCGGTGCCGTCGAGACCCGAAGGCTGAGACTCCAACCGCTGATCGCCCCGGTCGTGGTGGACGGCCCGCTCGAGTTGTCGCGGACATAGAGCTTCCAGAGGCCGTTGGCCGCGGTCCCCGAAAGCGAAGCGAGTGTGTTCGACCAACCACTCGTCGGCGCCGGTGAAACAAAGGAGTCGGCGACACCCGACAGGTTGGTCGGCTTGTAGGTCCCGGACACCAGGGTGGTGGTGGTGAGGGAACCGACCGCCACGTCCGAGAAGGTCAGCGTGGCCGCGTTCGCGCTGGTCAGGGCGTTCGTCCCGCCGGAATCGGACATCAACATCACCGAGCGTCCCGAGGGGCTCACCAAGAGCACATCGAGGTCGCCCGGCCGCGGGTGCAGGAGGCCACCCAGGGACACCGTCAACTCCTGGACCACACCCGTGAGCCCAACGGTGATCGCGCTGGGGTAGGGATTCGCGCTCCCGCTGCTGGGAATCCCCAGGACGACTGGGTTCGTGGCGGACAGGAGGGACTCGGTCACCACCACGTCAAAGACACCGTTCGCGCTGAGGGCCGGACTGCCGCCATCCGTCACGACGACAGGAATGGTGAAGGTCCCCAACTGCGAGACGGTCGGCGTCCAGGAAAACGCGCCCACTGGCGTCATCACCGCCCCAACCGGCGCACCGGCCCCGAGCGAGAACGAGAGGCTCTGGGCGGGAAGGTCGGCGTCGGTCGCCGTGGCCTGGAGGGAAACCGTCCCACCCACGGTCACGGTGCGGTTGGAGATCGCGGCCAGCACCGGAGCCGCGTTCGTCTCCAGCACGATCACGCTGAAGCTCTGCGTCGCCGTCAGGCTCGGCAGACCGCTGTCGCTCACCACCACGGTGAACGCATGGGTCGACGGGCCCTGCGCCTCGCTCGGCGTCCAGGAGAAGGCCCCGACCGACGAGAGGCTGGCTCCCGCCGGCACCGTCCCCTGCAGCGCGTAGAGCAGCGTCTGGGCGGGAACGTCGGAATCGGTGGCGGTGATGTTGAAGGCCAACGGCGTCGTCTCGGTGACCGTCAGGGCGGCGATGGCGCCCAGTACGGGAGCCTTATTGGTGGCGACCGAGGCCTTGACGGTGACCGTGAAGGCCTGGGTGGAACTCAGGCTGGGCAGGCCGTTGTCCGTGACCTTGATCCGGAGGGTGTTGGTGCTGGGCGCCTGCGTGGTGATGGGTGTCCAGACGAAGAGGCCGGCCGTGGTGATCGTGGCATTCGTCGGAGCTCCGGCGGCGAGGCCAAAGGTCAGGAGGTTGGCGGGAAGGTCGGCGTCGGTCGCCGTGGCCTGGAGGGAAACCGTCCCACCCACGGTCACGGTGCGGTTGGTGATCGCGGCCAGGACGGGAGCTACGTTCTTCTCCACCACGTTGACCGTGAAGCTCGCGGCCGCCGAAGTGACGGGCGAGCCATTGTCGGTCGCCCGCACAGTGATGGCATACAGGCCAGGCCCCTGCGCCTCGGTGGGCATCCAGGAAAAGCTCCCGGCAGGGGTGATCTGCGCCCCGGCCGGCGCGCCGGAATCGAGCGAAAACTGAACGCTTTGGATCGGCCAATTCGTATCCACGGCCGTGGCTGTGAAGGACACCACCTCCCCTTCCCCAACCGTGTAGTTGGAGAGCGCAACCAACTGGGGTGGCGTGTTGGCCTGGGCATTGGCCACGATGGTTTCCGGGGCGACCATCAATCCGGTGACCTGCCCGATCAACGGCCCCGAGAGGTAACCGAGCATCGCCCCATTGGCAGCGAACCTCTGGATCTTGTAGACGCCCGAGAGGATGTCGGCGATGCCTGTCGAGATCTCTCCCGAGGAACTCACGGCGATGCCCAACGGGGCGAGGTCGGCGATGGCGACCACCGTCACGACCCCGCTGCTGATGCGCTGCATCTGCCGACTGTCGTGGGCCCCGACATAGATGTCGTTGCCGGAGACTGCGATGCCCCAGGGCTGGTTGATGGTGTTCGCGGAGGTGACCAGGGCGGTTTGCAGGCCATCAGCCATTCTGACGTTGATCACCCGGCTGTTCAGCTGGGAGGCCACGACGAGGTTGTTGGCGTCCAGAGCAGCAATCCCAATCGGGGATTGCAGGTCGAGCCCGGAGCTGACGACCGAAGCCATCCCGGTCGCCGGGTTCAACCGGATGATCCGGTTGTTTGCCCCTGAGGTGAGGTAGAGGTCGCCGCTCGAGGCCAAGGCGATACCCCAGAGCTGCGACAAGGGAACCGAACTCGAAAGGAGAGTGGTTGTGCCGCTCTTCAAATCCAGCCTGTTCACGGTGCCCATCCAGTCGGTGACGTAGACGACGCCTCCTGCCCCGACGGCGACTCCGGTGGGAAGCACGAAGGTTCCCAGCTTGTAGGCGGCCCCGGTTGTCGGGTTCACCCGCGCCACCGTTCCACCCGCTCCGCTGTAATTCGCGATCACCAAGTCCCCCGCCTCAATGCTGTTCGCAGGATGCGCCCGGTAAGTTCCGGCCAGGGCCAGGAGGGTCATCAACACGACCTGGGCTCCGCGCATGAATGACAGCCACTTGGAATGTAACATGGATGATGTAATTGAAATGAGAGTGTGTCCTGCCCGTGTTCGCTACTCCGCCCCGGCGCCCACCCGCGCCTCCGGATCTCCCAACAAGGTCCACTGCAAGTAACACCCGCGGTAAGGCATGGATCCGGAGACCTCCAATGCCCCCAGGAACGCCTCCTTGGAGGCTGCCACCGCGCGTCCCAGCGGGACTCCCCGCCCCGAGAGCAACTGCCGGTAGAACTCCACCTGCAACTCGTTGCTGTATCTTCCGGGCTCGAGCGCATCGAACCAACCGGCCCGCGCGTTGACCACAGCCGCGAATGCGCCCGTCCGCGGCAGGGTGACCAAGCGTTCGCCCATGCTCGGCGGGGTGTGCGCATCCCGGTCGAAGCGGCCGATCTCACAGCCGATGCTGCTGAACAGGAAGGGCTTGTCATTGGCCAGACGCACAAGGTCCGCCGGACCCAGTCGGAAGGCGCTCTCCGGATCCCCGTGGCCGTTGAAGCAGACGACGGAGGGGGAATCATTCAGGCCCAGGATGGCATCCGCTGCCGTCCATCGGGGTGAGCCCGGACGATCCGCCAATTCGCGGACCTCCCAGCCCCCCAATTGCGCACGAAGAGGCTGGAAGGTCTCGATCCTCGCAACGCCGCCGTGCTCCAGATCGCTTCCGAGGAGCAAGGCCCTACGCCGGGAACCCGGTTCCACACGGCTCGCGACGAGCGTTTTGTCAACGAAGGCCGCCACCTCCTCCGGGGTCCGGACCGGCGCGCGCCCCACATCCACCTCGGGCAGGAGGTCCACGTCCCCGCCGTCCTCTCCATCCGTGGGTTCCCCCCACTGGTTGTTGCCGTCGCGGTTCCACGAACCGTCCAGGCACCCGAAGTAGAGATCGGCGGGCACGAGGCATTCCGCGGGGGTTCCCCCCCTCGGCAGGTAGGCCATCCGGGTAGGAACAACCGATGTATCTCCCCCCAGCAGCACCCAGCGAAGCCCACGCCGGACATATTCCCCGTGAATCCGATCTCGCAGCCTCTCCGCCACATCCCTCCCAGGGACTCCCGCAGGCAGGCTCTCGAGGGTCAGCACCTCGGCCACCCACCCCGATCGGCGCTTCGCCACAAGAAGCGGTTCGAAGGCCCCGGCCAGGGCGGCGCGCGTCACGACAAGATAGTCACAACGGCCCTCCAACACTTGGGCCGGTTCCTGGGGAAGAAGGCCCGGATTATCCACGATCGCCACCAATCGCTCCCTCACCGCCGCCGCACCCGAGGCCGCCAGCAGATCGGACTCCACGGATCCCGAGGCCCGGGTAGCCACGGTCACCGTCCAGTCGGATACAAACACGGCTTCACCCTTGCCGTCCCGCCACGGGAACAGCCGGAAGACCACCACCGGCCACCCGGCGAGGTGCTGCACCGACACAAGCTCAAGCGCGGCAGGAGTCGTGCCCCGACGAACCCGGGACACGAGCGAGGGACCGGGTCTCGGCAGGGAGATGGGGGGCAGAGGACAGGGATCGGAGGGCACCGAGGGCGTGGCCCGATAGGAGTCCACACCGGAGCCTGGGGGAAGCAGGATGCGGAGCGTGTGATAGGGAAGCTCCCGGCCCAAGCGCGGGCCGCCCGGGGGGGAAGGATCCCCCCGGCCTATGGACGGCTCGCAATGATAGCGAACCTGAAACGAACGCGAGGGCTCCCCAGCAGCCGAGGATATCACCAGCCAAAGGAAGGCCAACGCCGGGAGAAACGCGGTCCGCCGCCCTCGTGCCGGAAGGACGGACTCATACAAGTTGTCATGACCCATGGGCACCGGATGGTGAAGGATGCTCCTGTGACGAGACAGAAAGATACCGGTCCTGAAGGGCCGGTATCGGCGATACAACCTGCCTCGATCTCAGGAAATGGGTTCAGTCCCGTCGGTCCATTGATCTGGTCTCGTTGCGGATGGCGCGACCCGCCATTTCATCATTCGACCTTGATCGGGTCGGTGCGCACCCCGCCCACCACCAAGGTGACCGTGCCGCCGCGCTTCACCAACCCGCCAGAGTTGGGAAACATCATGAAGTAGCTCTTGCCCGAAGTGAGTTCCTGCAGGGCCAAGGGCTGGGACTGGGCCTTGGACATCAGGTTGCGGCCGGAGGCATCATCCAGGAGATAGGCCTCTCCCTTGATTTTGTGCATGCCTGAAGCCTTTTCGGCGTCGACGACCTGGTAACGGACATCCAGCGCGGTCCCGCCAGCGGTGAGGCGGGCGCTGGAGATGCTGATGCCCCACTGCTCGACGAGGCTGGTCATCACATGCCGAGGCACCTCGGGACGAGCCGGGGGGACAGGATCCGGGAGTTGGACCGGGCCCGGGGATCCGAGGCTCCCGGCAGGTTCCCCCACAACCGGCTCAGGTGCCGCAACGGGAGCTGTGGACGCCGGCTTGGTACTTCTGGCGACGAAGAACAGCGGAATAAGCAGGGCCATGCCGAGCGCCAGGATCACAACCAATCGGATAGGGAATGGGGATTGCATTTCAACCATGGGCCGCAGGGGAAAATGAGACGGAGGGTGATGGTCTTACGGAGCGAGCCCGGTGGCCTATTCGACCACCAGATTCTCTATCTTATACTCACCCAGCACCAGAGCCACCTTGCTGCCGGACTTCACCACCATCCCCGGGTTTGAGAACATGGAGAAGTAGATCTTCCCTTTGTCGGGGTCCTTGGAGAGCTGGCGCAGGGGACCGACCTTGGGGCTGTTCGGCACCACCAGCTTCAGCCCGGTCGCCTGGTCGATCAGGTAAGGCTTGAACTCCTTCTCCCCCATGAAGGCCGATTTCTTCGCGTCGGTCACGCGATACCGAAGATCGATCATCCGCCCCTGCGCCGAGACGCGGATGTGCTCGATGTGGATGCCGGCGACCTCGCTGCTGGCCGAGGTCACCGACGCTGTCTTCTCGTGCCCAGCCACCGCGGGTCCGTGCGGGTGCGCCGCCTCGTCTGCCGAGACGACGCTCCCCACCAACAGCCAACCCATCAAACCCCAGCCAAGCACGTGTTTCATAACCTGTTTCTCGCGGATGCCGCAGTACTGGATCAAGGACTTAAGGCCTTGAACGAATGGTCAGGGAGACGCCCGCGTTCACCGAACCGGCCGCCGCGCCCGGTCCCGCCGCGTTGTCCCGGATGTAGATGCTCCAGTTTCCGTTGGCAGCCGTGCCGGCAAACGCGGACAGCGTGGCAGCCCAACCCGAGGTCGGAGCAGGTGCCACGAAGGTGTCTGCCAGGCCCGCCAGGTCGGTCGGCTTGTAGGTCCCCGTCGTCAGCACGGACGAGGTGAGCGAGCTGACCGCCGCATCGCTGAAGGTCAGGGTCGCCTGATTCCCGCCATTCAGAGCAGTGGTCCCGCCGCAATCCGACATGAGCATCACCGACTGGCCTGAGGGGCCCACGAGGAGGATGTCGAGGTCGCTCGGACGGGGATGCCGCAGATTGGTAAGAGTCACCGTGAGGTCCTGGACGTTGGGCAGCGCAGCCGAGAAGGTGATCGTGCGCGGATACGGATTGGCGCTCCCGTTCGCCGGGATGCTGATGGAGCTTCCGTTCGAGATCGTCTGGGCGAGGAAGCCCACCGTGACGGTGAAGGTACGCGAGGCGTTGAGACCAAAGGGATCGGTCACGATGGCCGTGATGGTGCTGGCACCCAGCTGGGCCACGCTCGGCGTCCAGGTGAAGACGCCTGTTGCGCTGATGGCCGCCCCTGCGGGCGCCACGGCTCCGAGCGAATAGGTCAGGGTCTGGGCGGGGAGATCCGCATCCGCCGCATTGACCGAGAAGCTCAGCTGCTGACCGACGTTGGCCAACTTGGCCGTGATCACCGGCATCGTCGGACCCACATTGACTTCGCCAACGGTTACCGCGAGGGACTGGGAAGCCGTCGCGATGCCGTCGGTGACGTTCACCGTGATGGAGTAACTCCCCGGGCCCTGGGCTTCGGCAGGCGTCCAGGAGAACACACCCGCGGAGGTGATCGAGGCGCCGGAGGGCTGGCCCGACAGGCTGAAGCTCAGCGTCTGAGCCGCGTTCGCATCCGAGGCGAAGGAAGTGAGGTTCGCGGTGATCAGGCTCAGCTCATTGCCGGAGAGCGCGGGCAGAGCAGCCAGGGTGGGAGGCGTGTTGGGCACGCTCTGGAGGGTGATCGACGCGCCGCCGGCCGAGCCGGGGGTCAGACCCGGGCCCGGGTTGTTGTCGCGGATGTAGATCGTCCAAAGGCCGTTGGCCGTGGTTCCGACGAGCGCGCTGAGGGTGTTCGCCCAACCGCTGGTCGGAGCAGGCGCAAGGAAGGTATCGGCCGAGCCCGTACGATCGGTCGGCAGATAGGTACCGGTCAGCAGGACGCTGGAGCTGAGAGACGCCACCGCGGCGCCACTGAAGGTGAGCGTCGCCTGGTTGTTAGCCACGAGAGCCGTGTTGCCACCGCAATCCGACATCAGCAGGACGGAGGTCCCGCCAGGCCCGACCAGCAACACGTCGAGGTCGCTGGGACGCGGGTGCCTGAGGTTGTTGATAGTGGCCGTCACCGTATGAACCAAGCCGAGAGTACCGGAGGCGAGGATCGGGTTCGGGTAGGGGATGGCATTCCCGAGGATCGGGACGCCCGTCACACCAGGGGAGAGGATGAACCCGACAGCCGTGGAGAACGTCTGGGTCTGGATGGTCGACGTGACGTTGAAGGTGGCCTGGGCCGAGAGCGCCGGGGAACCGCTGTCAGTCACCACGACGGTGATCGGGAACGTGCCCACCTGCGAGACCGTGGGCGTCCAGGAGAACGCACCGCCGGCGGTGATAGCCGCTCCAGAAGGAGCGCCAGCGCCGAGACTGAAGGTCAGTGCCTGCACAGGGAGGTCAGGATCGGTGGCCGTCGCCGTGAAGGTCAGCGGGACGCCGACCGTCGCGTCGCGGTTGGCGAGCGCACCCAGCACCGGCTGGAGGTTGACCTCATTGACGATGAGGGTGAACGAGGTGCTGGCCGAGAGGGACGGCAGGCCGTCGTCGCTGACGGTTACGCTGACCGTGTACGTCCCCGGTCCCTGGTCCTCTGCCGGAGTCCAGGTGAAGTGACCGGAGGGCGACAGGCTGGAGCCCGACGGACCGGAGGTCATGACGTAGGTCAGGCTCTGGGCCGGCAGGTTGCTGTCCGAGGCGACCACGTCGAACTGGGCAGGCACGAGTTCATCGATGGTCTTATCGGCAATCGTGGCGATGGCAGGCGGCAGGTTCTTCTCGTGGACCACCACGCTGAACTGGCGCTCGGTGGAGGCCCCGATGGAGGCCCCGATGGGGGGGGAGTCGGTCACCACAACGGTGAAGGTCTGGGTGGTGTTCACGAGGCCGAGGTCCGTGACCGTCCAGGAGAACGCGCCCGTGGGAGAGAGCGTGGCTCCAGCGGCTCCCCCCGAGAGGGAGTAGGTGATGGACTGGGCCGGGAGGTCCTCGTCGAAGGCCACGACCTGGAAGGCCAGGGTGTAGTCGATGGCCGTCACCTTGTCGGCGATGGGATCAACGACTGGCGGGCTGTTGGAGGTATCGCCCACCTCGATGTAAGCCAGCATGCCACCGGAGGCGGCAGGACCATTGGCGAGGCCGAGGCTGCGGTCGAATATCGGGATCGTCCCCTTCTTGTCGACGGTCCAGTAGGCATCGAGGGTCTTGAGCGGTGCCATCATCATCGTGCCCTGCACCCTGGGGAACGCATACGGATGCGAATCCTCGGCGCGGAAATCGAGGTGATAATTGCCGAACACCGGCGTGTGGTAGTTGATGCCGGCGTTGATCAAGCGGAGCAGGCCCAGGGTTCCCGGCGCGTCGATGTTGAAGGCCGTGAGGGAGATCGGGGTCGCTGTGGCGGCGGCGTAGGCCTTGCCGTTGATGAGGAAGTACTGCGGATAGGACTCGATCGTGCTCTTGAGCGTTCCCGTGGGTCCGTAGTTGCCGCTGGCGACGGCATCATGGACCACCGGGTCGATCTCGCTGAACAGGATCGTTGCCTCGGCTTCATGCCGGGGCGCCCCGGGATAGGCGCGCTTGGGGCTCACGACCTTGGTCAGCGCGCCGTACAGACCCATCTGGATCTGCACCGCGGGATGCGATCCGCTGTGGTAGAGGAAGGTACCGGGCTTCACATTCTTGAAGCTGTAAGTGGCGGCACCGTTCAGGGCGGCGGCTTCCTTCGTGAAGGACCGGATACGTCCGTCAGTATTGCGCTCGGGGTCGCCGAGTTCACCCGTCTGGTTCGGAATCACGATGGAAACCGGTTCCGGAAGGGTGTTGTTCAGGACGATGTTCAAGTCCCAGTCCCCGTTGGGCAGGTTGATGGCCGGACCTGGGACGGTGATGAGACCGTCGCTGGCACCGGCTGCCGTGTCGCGGGCGAAGCCCCACAGGGTGACGATGCGGCCGTCCGGCATCGTCAGATCCGTGGTGCCCGTCCGCAGGAATATGTTGGTGACCGTGGCGGAGGCAGTGACCCCGACGGTGGCGGCCATGCAGAGGCCGGCCAGCTGGATAAGGCGTTTAAATTTCATGACGCGATCTAGGTCT
>CAIMTB010000097.1 GCA_903844265.1 uncultured Verrucomicrobiota bacterium | reverse complement strand
GTTCGGGCGGGTCCGAGACGAAGTTGCCGAGTTGGAAATCCGCGTGGAGCCCCGCGGCCTCGGTGTATTCGCGGGCGAGCCGTATCGCGGAGGGGGCGAGGTCCATGCCCGTGGCATGAAAGCCGTGGCGCGCAAAGGTGCGGACGTCGTGGCCCGTGCCGCAGCCCGGAACGAGGACCGAACCGCGTGTGAGCGTGGGGTGTTTGTCGAGGAAGTCCTCGAGGCCTGGAGAACCGGCTCCTTTTTCCCAGGGCGTGTCTCCGGCGAGGTACTTGCCTTCCCAGTCGGTCGAGGTGGGCATGGTCGTGACGGGATCATGACCGTGATCGGGCGGGAGCTCACCTCATTTGTCGGGGTGGCATCGCAGGCAACTTGTGCGCCGTCGGGAGGTCTGGGTAGCCTGCGCGCATGCGAATTCTGTCCGGCATCCAGCCTTCGGGCGCGCTGCATATCGGGAATTATTTCGGGATGATGCGGCCCTCGATCGAGCTGCAGGAACAGGGTGAGGCGTATTATTTCATCGCGGATTACCACTCGATGACGTCGCTGTACGATGCCGGTCAGAGGCGTCGGAACACGCTCGACGTGGCCCTCGATTTCCTTGCGTGCGGCCTGGATCCGAAGCGTGCGGTGTTCTTTCGCCAGTCGGACGTGCCGGAGCACTGCGAATTGACGTGGCTGTTGAGCACGGTCACGCCGATGGGGTTGCTCGAGCGTTGCCACAGCTACAAGGACAAGACCGCATCGGGACTCCCTGTGAACCACGGTTTGTTCGCCTATCCGGTGCTGATGGCGGCGGACATCCTGATCTACGATTCGAACGTGGTGCCGGTGGGGCGCGACCAGAAGCAGCACGTCGAGGTCACGCGCGACATTGCCATCAAGTTCAACGAGGCGTACGGGCAGACCTTCGTGCTGCCCGAACCGCGGACCCGCGACGAGGTGGCGGTGGTTCCAGGCACGGACGGTCGCAAGATGAGCAAGAGTTATGGGAACACGGTGGAGATTTTCGGTGACGAAAAGGCGGTGCGGGCCAAGGTGATGTCGATCGTGATGGACAGCCGGTCGATGGAGGAGGCCAAGCCCGACGCGGGCGAGAACAACGCGATCAAGCTGCTGCGGCTCGTGGCGTCCGCGGAGATCGCGGGCGACATCGAAGCGAAGCTCGCGGCCGGTGGGTACGGCTACGGCACGCTGAAGAAGGCGTTGTTCGAGCAGTGCTGGAATTATTTCACCGCGCAGCGGGCGCGGCGGAAGGAACTCGAGGCGAGCCTCGATTATGTCCACGACGTCCTGCGCGACGGGGCGGAGCGTGCGCGGACCGTGGCGTCGAAGGTGTTGAAGCGGGCCCGGGTGGCGAGCGGGTTGGAGTAGGGAGGCGGTGATCCGTACCCAGTGGGTCAGCGGGTTGGGAAGGACCGCATCGACAAGGGATCCTGGCCCCGGGTTGCGGGTCGCTGGATACGGGGCCACTCCTCACTTCCCCTCGTCTCACTTCCCCTCGTCTCACTTCCCCTCGTAGATGCAGCCGCTTGTGCACGTCTCCCTGACGGTCACGCGGCTGAGCAGGGGCAGCGAGGGTTTGAGGCGGTGCCAGATCCAGCGGGCGAGGTTTTCGCTTGTGGGATTCTCGAGTCCTGGGACCTCGTTCAGGTAACGGTGGTCGAGTTCGTCGTGGATCGGGCGGAAGGCGTCCTTGATGTCGGCGAAGTCCATCACCCAGCCCGACGTTTCGCCGACGGGCCCGGAGACGTGAATGGCGACGTGGAAGGAGTGGCCGTGAAGCCGGGCGCACTTGTGGCCGGGGGGCACGTTGGGCAGGCGGTGTGCCGCCTCGATGTTGAATTCCTTGAAGATTTCCATGCCGAAGTCCAGGGCGTGTTTGCACCAGCGACGCGGTGGAGGTCACGATGAAAGTCGGTATTCAGCGGTCCGGGCTCCGCGCTTGGCCTCTTGCGGGAGTCGGAACACAGTGGGGGATGTCACCGCGGTGCCAGCGTTTGGCGGATGGATGGCGTGTGCTTGTGCTTTGGTTCCTGGCAGTCGGTTCGGGGTTGGATGCCGCCGAGGTTCCCACGAACGCAGCGGGCCCGGGTCCGGCCGAGCCGCTGCGTTCGGCGGTGTTGCAGAATCTTCATCGCGTCACGCCGCGGGTCTATTGCGGCAGCGTGCCCGACTCTGACGCAGCGTTCGTGGAACTGGCCGGACTTGGGGTGAAGGTGCTCATCAGCGTGGATGGTGCGCGGCCCGACATTGCGATGGCGCGGCGGCACGGGCTCCGTTACGTGCATCTGCCATTCGGCTACGACGGGGTTCCCATGAACCGGATCGCCGAACTCACGAAGGCGTCCCTGACCGCTGGCGGTCCCGTCTATGTCCACTGTCATCACGGCAAACATCGGGGGCCGGCCGCCGCGGCGATGATTTGTGCGGCGACGGAGGCCTGGACCAATGACCGGACCCGCGCGCTGCTGGAGCAGATGGGGACGAGCCGCGAGTACGCGGGCCTGTACCGCAGCGTTGCCGCGTTTCATCCGGCCGACGTCCAGGAGATGGACGCGCTGGGTCCGTTGCCCGAGGTCGCCAAGGCGACGTCACTCGTCGATGCGATGGTTGCCGTGGATGGACTTTTCGCCCGGTTGCGCCCTGCAGTCGTCGCCGGGTTTCGCGGGGTGGAGGGTGTGGGGGAGACCAACGTGGTGCGGGAGGCGACGCTGTTGTGGGAGCAATTCCGGGAAGTGGGGCGCCTTCCGGAGAATGGTCGACGTCGGGGGGTGGGATTCCGGGGCGAGGCAGAGGCGGCGGAGCGCGGGGCGCTGCAGATCAAGGTGGCGTTGGGCGACGCGGAGGTGAAACCGGAGACGAAGGTGGCGCTGGTGGAGTCCTTGGGAAAGCGGTGTGTTTCGTGTCACCGGCGGTATCGCGACTGAGCGGAGGTGGGTGGGGCGGCGGGATTCGCAGGTGTCGGATACGCCGCGGGATGATGAGCTCCGCTCATGGAAGGGCGCTGTTTCGCTGAGGGTTCCTGCACGTTCGGAAGGCGCTTGTGAAAAAAATCACAAATTCACCTTGTCCCACTTTCCGTCGTTGCTAGCGTTTCCCCGTCGGCATTTTCCCGCCTGTTTTGCCACCCATGCAGACGCTTGAGCTCGGTTACAATTCCAAGATTGAGGGAGACGTGGTGTTCACCCGTCTGGATGCGGCCTTGGCCTGGTTCCGGCAGAATTCCCTGTGGCCGATGCCGATGGGTCTGGCGTGTTGTGCGATCGAGTTGATGGCGTCTGGCGCGAGTCGGTTCGACATCGCGCGTTTTGGCATGGAGGTGATGCGGTTTTCGCCGCGCCAGTCCGACGTGATGATCGTGGCGGGCACGGTGACGTACAAGATGGCGACGGTGGTGAGGCGCATCTATGAGCAGATGGCGGAGCCGAAGTGGGTGGTGGCGATGGGGGCGTGCGCCTCGACGGGAGGGATGTACCGCAGTTACTCGGTGTTGCAGGGTGTGGATCGCATCATACCGGTCGACGTCTACATTGCGGGTTGTCCGCCGCGGCCGGAGGCGTTGCTCGATGGCATGATGCAGTTGCAGAAGAAAGTCTCACGCCAACCTGTGGTGGCGGGTCTCACGATCACGTCGATGCTCAAGGGAAATTCCAAGCCGGCGTTGAACGCAGCCCCTGCGACTGCGTGACGCGACGCCATGCCTACTCCCCTCGAACTGGCCGTCAAGCTGCGGGAACGATTCGGCGAACTGATCTCCGCTCCGACGGAGTTCCGTGGCGAGGTCGCGCTTGACGTCTGCGATCCCGAGCGCATCGCCGACGTCTGTGCCTTTGCCAAAGGCCAGTTGGGCTTCGATTTCCTCCTCGATCTATCGGGCGTGGACAACTACGGGGCCGACCCCCGGTGGACCGTGGTGTACGAACTTTTTGGGTTGGCTCATCGGTGTCATCTGCGGCTGCGGACGTCGGTATCCGAGGAGAAATCCGAGCTGCCCACCGTGAGCACCGTCTGGCGCACCGCCAACTGGCACGAGCGCGAGGCCTACGATCTCCTCGGGATCCGGTTCCGCGGGCATCCTGACCTGCGCCGCATCCTGATGTGGGAGGGCTATCCGTACTTTCCGCTTCGCAAGGATTTCCCGCTGGCGGGGAAGTCCAGCGAGATACCCGAGGTTGCCTTCACGCGGTCGGCGCCGCTGGAGGGCGGGCCTTTTGTGACGACCGCCGGCGGGGCGGACACCGCTGATCGCGAGCCCCGTGCGCGGGCTGGGCGCGAGGATTGAGGCCCTGATGTCGACTACACACGAAATCCAATTTCGGGAGCCCTCGGCCCGGGTCATCGAGGGGGCCGTGCCATCGGCTTGCGTGGAACCGGAGGGTGAACTTCGCGAGCTTTCCGGCGAGAAGATGGTCCTCAACATGGGACCGTCGCATCCCTCGACCCACGGTGTGTTGCGCGTGGTCCTGGAGCTCGACGGTGAGACCATTGTCCGGGCGGACCCCGACATCGGATATCTTCATCGGGGCGACGAGAAGATCGCGGAGAACATGACGTACAACCAGTTCGTGCCGTACACGGACCGCTTGGACTATCTGGCGCCGTTGGCGAACAACGTGGCGTACGTGATGGCGGTGGAGAAGCTGATGGGGCTCACGTTGCCTCTTCGCGGCCAGTACATCCGGGTCATCTGCTGCGAGTTGGCGCGCGTTTCATCGCATCTTCTGGGCGTGGGTTGTTTTGCCATGGACCTGGGGGCTCTGACCGTGTTCATGCACACGTTCACGGAGCGCGAGAAGATCTACAACCTGGCCGAGCGGCTGACCGGTGCCCGCTTCACGACGAGCTATACGCGGGTCGGCGGCCAGACGCGCGACCTGCCGCCTGGCTGGCTCGACGGCCTCCGCAAGTTCTGCGATGAGGTCCTCTTGGCGCTGGAGGAATCCGACCAGTTGCTGACGCGCAACCGCATCTGGGTCGATCGCACCAAGGATGTCGGGATCGTTTCGGCGGCGGACGCGATCGACTACGCTCTCACCGGGCCGAACCTTCGTGGGAGCGGCGTGAATTACGACGTGCGACGGGCTTCGCCGTACCTCGTGTATGACCAGCTCGACTTCGAGGTGCCGCTGGGTTCGGTGGGTGATTGCTACGACCGCTACATGGTCCGCATGGAGGAGACGCGGCAGAGCGTCCGGATCCTCCGGCAGTGCATTGACAGGATTCCGGGGGGTGCGGACAACCGGCATGCGGAGCCGATCAACGTGTCGGACGGGAAGGTTTTCCTGCCGCCGAAGCAGAAGGTCCTGACCGGCATGGAGGAGCTGATTCATCAGTTCATGCTGGTGACGCAGGGCGTGAATGCGCCGGCTGGCGAGGTTTATTTCGGGGCCGAGAACCCGAAGGGCGAGCTGGGTTTCTTCATCCAGAGCCGTGGGGGCGGGACGCCGTACAGGCTCAAGATCCGGGGGCCTTCTTTTGTGAACCTGAGCATTCTCTCACACCTCCTGCCCGGGCACATGATCTCGGACGTCACCTCGATCCTGGGGTCGTTCGATTTCGTGATGGGCGAATGCGACCGCTGAACTGAGCCATGGCCCTGAATATCCCAGCGGAATTCGATCGTGAGATGGACGAGTTGATCTCGCGCTACCCGGTGCGCCGTAGCGCGTCGCTGATGGTGCTGCATGCGTGGCAGGAGAAGTTTGGCTGGATCTCGCAGGAAGCGGTCGCCTGGGTGGCGGCGAAGCTTGGGCTGCAGCCGATCCACGTCTTCGAGCTGGTCACCTTCTACCCCATGTTCCGGCAGGCGCCGGCGGGCAAGTTCCAGTTCAAGGTCTGCCGCACGTTGAGCTGCGCGCTCGGCGGCGGCCACGAATTGCACGGGCACCTGTGCGGAAAACTGGGTCTGGACCCGAAGAAACACGGGGCGCAGACCACGGCTGACGGGCGGTTCTCGGTGGAATTTGTGGAATGCCTGGCGAGTTGTGGGACTGCGCCGGTGGTGATGGTGAACGACACGTTCCACCAGGGCGTGACGACGGGGAAGGCGGACGAACTCGTGGCGGGTTGCCGATGACACCGACCCGCAAAGCATCCATGGAAGCCGCCGCGGAAATCGTCCAGAACATGAACCGAACGATCTCCTTCAACCGCGAAGCATCGCCAACGGGAAGTTGGCTGCCCGACATGGATTTGAACCATGACAAGCAGATCCAGAGTCTGCTGTGCTACCGTTACACCATCGGGCAATCCGTACGGGGGCTAGCGTTGGGTATTCGGGCCTGAGCGTCAAGACACCATGCCGCAGGAATATCGACTTATCCTGAAAAACGCCGAAACGCCCGGTTACACGCCGGACATGGCGTGCTACCAGCGTCACGGCGGATACGAGACGCTTCGGAAGTGCCTGGCGCTTCCGGTTCGTGAACTCGCCGACGGCAAGAAGCAGACCGCGCAGGAGCAGATACGCGACGAGGTGCTGAAGTCGGGACTCCGGGGTCGCGGCGGTGCGGGATTCTCGGCCGGGCTGAAGTGGTCGTTCGTCGATCGCAAGAGCGGCAAGCCGATCTACCTGATCTGCAACGCCGACGAGTCCGAGCCAGGGACGTTCAAGGATCGCCAGATCATCCACAAGGACCCGCACCAGTTGGTGGAGGGGATGATCCTCGCGTGCTTCGCGAATGACGTCCATCTGGCGTACATCTACATCCGCGGCGAGATGCCCGAGGGCGCGCGGCTGCTGGATTGCGCGCTGCGCGAGGCGCGTGGGGCGGGGTTCCTCGGAAAGAACATCCTCGGGACCGGGTACGATCTTGAGATCCACGTCCATCGCGGGGCCGGGGCCTACATCTGCGGCGAGGAGACGGGCCTCATTGAATCGCTGGAGGGCAAGCGCCCGTATCCGCGCATCAAGCCGCCCTATTTTCCGGCGGTGCTCGGCCTGTATCTGTGCCCGACCATCGTCAACAACGTCGAGACACTGGCT
>CAIMTB010000096.1 GCA_903844265.1 uncultured Verrucomicrobiota bacterium | reverse complement strand
GGTTCGAGGTGGGCTTCAGCCTCTATCGACCCAGCGAAATCACCGGCGCCTACGCCAACCCCATCGACGTGCATCCCCTCGATGCCATTTTCCGAAAACACTAGGCCCCGACCCGCCACACACACACCGATCCCCCTCCCCCAGGATCCCAAGGTCTGAACCCAGCCTCCAGGGGAGGAACCCCTGCCAGTTCACCCCATTCCGATTCCCAACATATCCGGATCGAGCACCCTGACGCCGGCGTCCGCAGTTGCCGATCCGACGCGGGATCGGCCCGCACCCATGCGGTTCTTCCCTGCGGCTGCCAAAGCGAAATGCCCATGGAACAGCGTCCGTACCCGGTGACCGAGTCCAGAAAATCGAACGACAACAACAGCCCCCGGCAGCGCACACAGTCCCGCAGCATTTGGATTACATCCGTGGTTCTTCTCTCGGCGTTGGCGTCACCCGATGAAGGCCTGGCCGCTGGCCTCTCGGATTTCGTCGGGACCTGGAACATCGCGAACCTGTCGGTCCCGAGCCGGCTGACTCTCGACCGAAACACCAACGGCGTCGTGGTCGCTCTCCGCGAAGGGAACAATTTCGAGAATTCGACCGGAATCGTGGTGGTCGCCCCGGACGGAACGGTCTCCGGCAACACTCCGAAGCCCTTCCGCGCCAACGCCTCGCCCGGGGCGCAGGGGGAAGTGATCCTCCGGCCGAGCGATGGATCCGGCCGATCCTCGATCATCTATCAGGCCAATGCCTCCGCGGATCTCATGGTCGCCTCCGGCAGTTTCGGCGACGGCTACCAGGACCTGACGCTCTGCCTGCGTGCCCCGGCATCCCTCGCCCTGGCCGACGTGGTTGGATCGTGGAACATCGTCGGCATCCAGACCCCGACACGACTGCTGCTGCTGACAAACCAGTCAGGCCAGGGCACTGGCATCGATGGACTCGCGGCCTTTGCCAGCTACACCGGAACGCTGAACGTCCAGGCTGACGGAAAACTCATCGGCGTCAGCCAGCGTCCGTTCACGGGAAATGTTCTTGGGTCGGGCGTGGGAACGGTTGCGGTCACCATCGCCGGCGGCGGGGGCGGAAGCCGTGCACATACGCTCTTCGTCAACGCGGCCAAGGACATGATGGTGCTCCTGAAGGGAAGCTCGAACCCCGCGGACATTTCCCAGGAACTCATGCTGTTCCTCAAGACTCCTGCCGGGGTCGCCCCGTCGGACCCGGCTTCATTCTGGCGTATCGCCACCTTCGACACCCCGCGTTTGACGGAACTACGCACTCCACAAGGATTGCTGGTCGGACTCTCCGGCACCGAAGGCTTCGGAACCGCGCGACAGGCATTCACCTGCGGCCATGACGGATTCTTCACGGCAGTGGGTGGGACGACCGTAAGCGGCACGCTCACCCCGGGGTCCGGAGGCGTGGTCACGGCCAACATCCAGACCCCCGACGGACCCTCTTCACGCGGACTTCGGATCAACTCGGGGCAGGACATCATGGCGACCGTATCCACCCACGAATGGGGACAGGAACTGATGCTCATGACCCGCGCACCCGCGTCGACGGGAACGAACGGAGCCGCGCGGGAATTCGGCATGATCATCAGCCGGGTGATGAGCGGGATCACCGTCGAATGGGCTGCCGACGTCAACACCGTGCTCCAGACCAGTGGCAATCTCAGGGACTGGCGGGCCGTCCCCGACACCATCGGAAGACACGCGTTCACCGATGCCGCCACCAACACGGTCCCGACGTTCTTCCGGGTCGCCCAACCGTAGAACCAACACGAGGACGCGAGGTCACGAAGGACGCGGAGAGCAGGAGGCATCCTCCGGGTGGTCCACCCGTGGAATCGGATTCACGAACAACGTCTGCGTCGGGAACGCGAACTCCAGTTTCTCGGAATCGAAGCGCCGCTTGATCTCCAGGTTCATCTCCTGCAACCCCGCGAGCTGCGCCGCAGGATCCGCGTCGTTCCAGACGTGCACCACCTGGATGTTCAGGCTCGAGTCCCCAAACCTGTTGAAGGCGACACTGACTTCCTTGGTGCCCGGATGCCGCAGGCAGATTTCGCGCACGATCTCGGTCGCACGCACGACGCCTTCCGGCGAGGTGGCATAGGTCAGTCCCAGATTCATCACGGTCCGGATGCTCGGCCGTTTCGTGATGTTCGTGATCGTCGCGTTCCCCATGGTCTTGTTGGGAATCGTGATGAGATGGCCGTCAAGGTTCCGGACCCGCGTCGAACGCAGGCCGATGGACTCGACGGTGCCATCGACAGCCTCGAACTGGACGCGGTCCCCGACGCTGAACGGCTTGTCGACCAGCACCGCCACGGCACCGAAGAGATTCGCCACGGTATCCTGGGCCGCCAGGCCAAGGGCGAGACCGCCAATCGACAGCGAGGCAATCAGCCCGGCGATGTTCACACCCAGGTTGTCCAGGGTCACCAACGCCGCCACCGTCACCACGAGTGCCTTGAGAGCCTTCCTGAAAATCGGGGCCAGCTGCTGGTCGAAACTGCGATCCTGATCCGACGCGCCGCGGTCGCGCCAGGCCCCGACGACGATGTCGATCAGCTTCAGCAGGGCGTAGGTGAGCGACACCGCGACGACAATCTTCAACCCGTTCGAAATCCACCGCTCCACCGCGGGCGGCCACTGGAAGACGCTCAACCCGATGTGAAGCAGGACGACGAAAACCACGATCTTCACCGGCCCGTGCGCCAACTCCAGCAGCATGTCGTCCGCCTTCGACTCCGTCCTCTCCGCCCATCGCTTCAGCCATATGCCCGTCGCGTAATCGAGGAACTTGGCGACATAGAACGCAAAGAAGATGAACAGGAACGATGCGATGTACTGCCACAGAGGAATCCCAGCCACAGGGGCCCATCGCAGCCATGGGATCCGGTCGAGCCCAAAAGTCAGATACTCCCGGTCGATGTTCGGCAACAGCTGGATGCCCCGACCCATCCCCGACAAGTTCGTCGTCGCCACCCCGTTGGTCACCGCCACCCCGTTGGTCACCGCCACCGGATCACCCGCCCCGGCCACCGGCCCCGCCGTGAATCCCCAGACGCTCCAGAACACACCCAGGGCCAGCAACACCAGGAGACACCGATACAGCGATTCCAATCGAGCCTTCATGCCCATACGATCACATCAGTAATCACCACAACGCCACGTCCTGCTGGAGGCACCCGGAACCGCCCGCCCCCTCACGATCCAGGATTCCAGGCGGCTATTCCAACCCCAGGATTCTCCGACCCTCACCCGAGATCATCGACTGGTGCCACGGGGGATCCCACACGATATCAACGTCGGCCGACTCCACCCCGTCGAGCATGAGCAACTTCTCCTGTGCGTCCCGGGCAATGACACCGCCCATCCCGCAACCTGGCGCGGTGAGTGTCATCCGCACCGAGATCTTGTTGTTCCCGGCCGGGGTCGGCTCGATCACCATGTCATACACAAGACCGAGGTCGACGATGTTCACCGGGATCTCGGGGTCGTAGCAGGTCCTGAGCACCTCCCAGATCGCCTTCTCGTCGATGGGCCCCGAGCTCGCAGGCTTCCCCTCGGCCGCGACCGACGGACTCACGCCGAGAGCACTCACGTCCTTGGATGAAATCCGGAACAACCCGCCCATGGCGTGCACGGTGTAGGTGCCGCCGAGCGTCTGCGTGATGTCCACCGAAGTCCCCGCGGGCAGCATGACCGTATTGCCCACCGGGATCTGGACCGCCTCACAATCGCGCGTGAGTTCGACCGTCGTGACGTTTTGCATGGAAATCAGGATGGATGGGAACCAATGACGTTACCAAAACCGCGGCCAGGGCCGCGTCGGACGCCGACGAATCTAGCCGTGAACGCGACCTCACCAAGAGAAATTCACGAGTGCCGAAAGACGCCCACGGCCAATTCATGGCGAGGATTTGAGGCTGGGGCGCTTGCTGGTGAGGAAGCGAATGCCGTGGCGCTTGTTTTCCTCGCTGAAATGGGACTGGAAATCGGTAGTGGTTTTGTGGTCCGGCCTTGGAAACTGAGCGCGCC
>CAIMTB010000095.1 GCA_903844265.1 uncultured Verrucomicrobiota bacterium | reverse complement strand
ACCACCTACGCACCCTTTACGCCCAGTGAATCCGAACAACGCTTGGGACCTCTGTATTACCGCGGCTGCTGGCACAGAGTTAGCCGTCCCTTCCTCTTCTGCTACTATCAGAATGCAACGTGTTAGGTTGCAGCCTTTGTTCGCAAATGACAGGGGTTTACGAGCCGAAGCCCTTCATCCCCCACGCGGCGTCGCTCCATCAGGCTTTCGCCCATTGTGAAAAATTCTCGACTGCTGCCACCCGTAGGTGTCTGGACCGTGTCTCAGTTCCAGTGTGGCTGGTCGTCCTCTCAGACCAGCTACCCGTCTTCGCCTTGGTGGGCCGTTACCCCGCCAACTAGCTGATAGGCCGCGGGCTTATCGCAAAGTGCCAGGCCTTTCGGTCCCCGGCTTTCCTCCTTTCGGAGCACATTGGGTATTAGCTCGTCTTTCAACGAGTTGTTCCCAGCTTCGCGGCAAATGACCCACGTGTTACGCACCCTTACGCCACTCCTGCCCCGGAATATTGCTACCCCGAAACAAGCGTTCGACTTGCATGTCTTATCCACGCCGCCAGCGTTCGTTCTGAGCCAGAATCAAACTCTCCGTAATTTACTGAGTGATTCTTTCAGACCTTTTTACAGGCCATTCTTACATATCTATCTTCGCCCTCTCCCTCGAGTGGGCTGATCAAGATGCCTGCTATCGCACAAACCAATTTTCAAAGAACACCTCCAATCGAGACGACAAACGTTCCGGTCCTTCAACTTGCGTCGAGGACCAGCCTCATTTGTTTTCTCAACCGCAACCAGCCCTCTTTCGAGCGCCGTTGCAAACGACTTCACTGTTATGAACCTCACCCTCCTCTCCAGCAAGGCCAATTTTGGAAAAGGTCTGGATGGGTGGGTCGCGTTTCTCGGAAGTACCTGCGCACCAAGGCGTTGAGGGTGGAGAAAAAGAATGAACTTTTCCCCCACCCTCGCGCGTTCCCGACCTCAGTGCCCCTCGTGGCAGCCGCATCCGTGGCCACATCCCCCGCCTTTGAGCTCGGAGGCCTCGGGCAACCGGCCCAACTCCAACGTCTTGCTCACGAACTTCTCGATGGATTCCTCGAGTTCGTGGATCTCCTCCTGGGCATCGATGAAGTTCCGCGCAACGGGGTTCGCCAGGAGCACTTCGCGGTTTCGTTCGAACTCCGCCACCTCCGCTTCTGGCAGCTCCATGCCCTGGGTTTGCTGGTGCTGGAGGTGTTCGCCGGCCTCGCTTACCAGGGCGTACTGGGCCTTCGCGCCGTCATCGATGAGGAACTTCTCCACGCGCAGTCGCGCGCCTTCGAACGAAGGATCGGAGACGATCGTCCGGCAGAGATCCTCGAGTTTGGCCTGAATGCTGGGGGAAAGGGTGCTCATGATGGGTCTTGGTTGGCTGGTATTTGTGTCGACGGGCGAATCCCAACACAGGGTTGGAAAGCCTGCAATGGCGGGGACAATGCCTCGTTTTGTTCCGGGCGCCAATGGAGTCGTGCGTTCCGGGGTCCGCACGCGGCATACTCCTCGTCGTCACACGCCCACCGGATTCACAGGTCAATCCTCATGCTTCCCCGCATTTTCAAGCGTCTCGGCCCCGGACGGAACGGTCTGGTTCTGCTGGTGATTTTCGTGTTGGCGGCCCTTGTTTCCCCGCGATCCCAGCGGGGCGACATCATTTTTCTTTCCCTCGGAAATCTGACGGATGCCCTCCGCGCGATCACTCCGGTGGGCATCACCTCCCTGGCGATGACCTGGGTGGTTCTCTCCGCCGGGATAGACCTCAGTGTGGGCAGTGTCGCAGCCCTTTCGGGGGTCGTCGCCGGACGCCTCCTTGTCCACTGGCACCCGGAGGGAATGCCCATGTCCTTGCATGTCGCCCTGGCGGTGACGGTTGCCGTTCTAGCATGTACCGGCGTCGGGCTGATGAACGGCGCGCTGACGGCTTCGCTTTCGATCCAGCCTTTCGTGATCACGCTGGCTTCGATGATTGGCGTTCGTGGATTTGCGTTGTGGCTGTGCAACAACGAGAGGATCGGGCTGGGGGTGGGCACGGATGCTGCCGGGCTTTTCGGCGAATGGTTTTCCAACAAGTGGGTGATGCTTGGGATCTACGCGTTGCTGGGGCTGGCGTTTCTCATCCTGCTCAACCGGACGGTCTTCGGGCGCTACGTGCGGGCTGTGGGCGACAATTTTGGCGCAGCCAGGCTGGCTGGGTTGCCGGTGCTGAGGGTTCAGCTGGGGGTCTACGCCTTGAGCGGGCTGATGGCGGGGGTGGCCGGGGTGCTCCTGGCGGCTCGCACGACGACGGGTGATCCCAATGGGGGTGTGGCGATGGAACTCGACGTGATTGCCGTGGTGGTGATCGGGGGGGCGAGTCTCGCGGGCGGGCGGGGAGGGATCCTTGGAACGCTCAACGGCGCGATGATCGTCGGCGTGGTCACCAACATCCTCGGGTTGCGGAACGTGGACTTCAACCTGCAGCTGGTGTTGAAGGCGGCCATCATCGTCCTTGCGGTCGCGCTGCAGCGGCGGAAGCTTCGGGCCTGAACCCTTTTTCCATTCCCGAAATGAAATCGTTCCCTGCGTTTCTCGCTCGCATTGTCCTGTTGTTCGGGGTCGGCCTTGCCCTGACCGGTTGCGGTCCATCGACTGAATCCGGCCCATCTTCAGGCTCCTCGGCCTCCTCCCCTGGCGCGGCGACGAGCGCGAAGAAGCTGGTGGTCTTCAGCCAGTGCAACAATGCCGAGCCGTACCGGGCCGCGCAGAACCGGAAGCTGGAGGAGTTGTTGTCCCTGCAATCGGACGTGAAGCTGGTGATCTACGACGGGCAGGCGGATGCGGCGAAGCAGATCTCACAGATCGAGAATGCCATCCGGCAGAAGCCCGATCTCCTGATCGTCGCGCCGCTGCAGCGGGACTCGCTCACCAAGGTGATGGGCGAGTCGATGAGGGCCGGCATTCCCACGCTTTGCCTCGAGCGGGACATTGTGGAGCCGAACTACACGTCCTGGATCCAGTGCGACAATTTCAAGATTGGCCGGCTTGCGGGGCAGTGGATCGTGGATCATCTCACGAAGAAGAACGGGGAGCCGCGCGGCAATCTCGTCGAGTTGCGCGGGATGCAGGGTGTGGAGGGCGCGATCAACCGTCACGCGGGCGCGTTTTCCGTCCTCACCAACTACCCGAAGATCAAGGTGGTCCATGACGCCAACGCGAACTGGTTCCAGCCGCAGGCGATGGATCGCATGACGGAAGCGCTCAACGCCCACCCCACGGGCATTGATGTGGTGTACGGCCACAATGACCCCATGGCCTACGGTGCCTATCTCGCGGCCCGGGAGAAGGGGCGCGAGAAGGAGATTGCGTTTGTAGGCGTCGACGGGCTGCCAAACGAGGGTGCGAAGTACGTGCAGGAGGGCGTTCTCGGAGTGACGTTCGAGTACCCGCTTTGCGTCGACAAGGCGGTGGAGATCGGGCTGCGGATTCTCCGGGAACCGGGTTTCAAACCGGAGAAGACCTATCTCATGGAGTCCCGGATGGTGGCGAAGTAGGGACTCTCAGCCAGCGTCGGGTGGCTTGCCGCGCCCCTGCCCCACCCGCAACGGCGCCGGCGGGAAGGGGTGGGGCGAGGCGCCCATGGGTTGCTGCATCGCCACCGCTCAGACCACCGCCTCGGTCGTACCCACCGTTTCCTCGCGGCTCGCGAGGTCCTTGGTTCGTGCGAGCACGGAGCCTTCGGGACTCCGCTCCAGTCGGACGGTTCTGGCTGCGCCCAGTTCGAGGGCGCGCTTGAATTGTTTATCGCTCTTGGACGCCGTCAGGGGGAAGTCGACGCGCCGTCCGCTGTCACGCAGGCGCTGCACAAGCGCGAGGGAGTGGGTGCGCAACGACTCGTCCTCGATGAGAACGAAGACGTCGATGGCTGCGGTGAAGGAGGGCACGAGTGCGCGCGACTTCAGCAATTCCGCGAGGACGACGTCGCCCATGCCGAAGCCGAGGCCGGGAAGGTCGACCTTGCCGCCGCTGACGAGCTTGACCAGTTGATCGTAGCGACCGCCTCCGGCGATGGCGCGGAATTCGCCCTTCTTGTCGAAGGCTTCGAAAACGATGCCGGTGTAGTACGCGAGTCCGCGGATGACGCCGTAGTCGACGCGGGCGAAATCGGAGAGGCCACGCGCGGCGAGGTGCTCGAGCACGACACGGAGTTCGTCGTTGGGTTCACCGGCGTCGACGAACGCGCGGACCTTGTCGAACGAGACGCCGAGGGTCTTGAGTTTCTCCTCAGTGACCTCGGGTCTATCGCGCTCGAGCTTGTCGATGATCTGGTAGAACTCGTAGGCCCGGGAGGATTCGGAGCAATGGGCTTCAAAGAAGGCCTGCCAGGCGTGCCGGCTGCTGAGGCGGACAACGAAGTCGTCCGAGGTCAGGCCGAGGGCGCGGAGCGAGTCGATGAGGAGGGCGACAAGTTCGGCATCCGCGGCGGGATCGGATTCGCCGAAGATGTCGGCATTGAACTGGAAATGTTCGCGGAGCCGGCCCTTCTGCTGTTTCTCGTAACGAAAGAGCTGGGGGATCGCGAACCACTTGATGGGCTTGCGGTAGTGACGTTCCGCGACCGCGATCATGCGGGCGAGGGTGGGGGTCATTTCCGGCCGGAGCGCGACCTGGCGGCCGCCCTTGTCTTCAAAGTTGAAGAGCTGCTGGACGATTTCGTCGCCGCTCTTGAGGGTATACAGCTCGAGGGGTTCGAGCGGGGGTCCGTCATACTCGCGGAAGCCGTAGCTGCGCGCGGTACGCCGCCAGGCATCGAAGATGTGCTGGCGCAGGTCGGCGGACCAGGAGTCGCGGAGCGGCACTGGGGCTGGGAAGAAGTCGCGGAATCCGGGGAGGGGTTGCATGGTGGAAGCGAGAGACGGAGACACGGCCGGAGCATCGGTTCGGCCGGCATCCGCGCTTGGGAGCGCGGCGGATGGGATGGGCTAGCCCTTGGACTTGGTCTTGGACTTGAGCTTGGATTTGCGAGGCCGAACGGCGGCTGCGGCTGCGGTGACGGACGCAGGCGAGAGCTTGAGGACCTCGTCGCGCATTTCCTTGCCGGGCTTGAATTTGACGACCGACCGGGGGGGGATGCGGACATCCTTTTCGGGGGCGTTGGGATTCCGGCCAATGCGGGCCTTGCGGACCTTGACCTCAAAGACCCCGAAGTTCCGCAATTCCACGGTTCGTCCCTGGCTGACGGCTTCGAGGATGAGTTCCAACGTTCGCTGGACGACTTGGGCGACGTCCTGCTGAACCATGTTGGTCTCGCTGCTGATGGCGACCACGATGTCGCGCTTGGTCATGGACATACCTTGTAGGAGTTGGGGTGAACCGCGCGAACTGACTGGCCGAGGCTATAGACTCCCCGCGGCGGTGGGTCAAGCGAGCTATCGGCCTGTGCCATCGCGACCTACGCCGGGTTGAGGGCGATTCCGGGGGCTTCGTCCATTTCCGGAGCGGCCTCCACGGCATCCTCCGTCACATTCCCACGACGTGTTTCTTGCGGGAGCCGGCAGCGGTCGGTAAACCGCCTGTGTGAGCTGGAGTTATCGGCGCCTCATTCGTCCGTTGCTTTTCCTGCAGGACTCGGAGGCCATCCACAATCGGACCTTGCGTGCGCTCGGCGCGGCGAGCCGGGCGGGTCTGGCCCGCGGGATTGCGAGGCAGCTGTACGGATCGCAACGGCTTCCCACCAAGGTTTTCGGCCTTGAGTTTCCAAACCCCGTGGGTCTGGCGGCAGGAATGGACAAGCTGGCGGAAGCGGTGCCGATATGGGAGGCGCTGGGGTTTGGGTTCAGCGAACTGGGGGGCATCACGCGCCACGCCCAGCCCGGGAACGAAACGCCGCGCATGTTTCGCATCATCCCGGACGAGGCGTTGATCAACCGGATGGGGTTCAACAATCCCGGCGCGGAGACTTTCGCCACGGCCCTGAAGGCATGGCACGACCGTGGCCTCTGGCCTCGGCACCCGGTCGGCGTGAACCTCGGCAAATCCAAGATCACCCCGCTGGACCAGGCCGCCGCCGACTACGCCCACACCTTCCGGGCACTCCACGGCCTCGCCGATTTTTTCGTGGTCAACGTCAGTTCCCCCAACACGCCAAACCTTCGCAAGCTCCAGGACCGCGCGGCGCTCGATGAAATCCTCGCCGCCCTCAAGCAGGCCGAGGCCGGGATCGGCGGCGGCGCCAAACCCTTGCTGGTGAAGGTGGCGCCGGACCTCACCTTCGACGCGCTCGACGAGATCCTGGATCTCGTTCAATCCCGTGGACTCGCTGGCATCGTCGCCACCAACACCACGATCACGCGGCCCACGTCCACGGACGCCGCAAGATTACGACTGTACTCCGAGGCTGGCGGCATGAGCGGGAGGCCGTTGAAGGCACGCAGCACCGAAGTGATCCGGCACCTCCACCGCCAGAGCCGTGGCAGGGTTCCGATCATCGGCGTGGGCGGGATCTTCGACGCCGACGATGCGTGGGAAAAGATCACAGCCGGCGCGTCCCTGATCCAAGTCTACACCGGGATGGTTTACGAAGGCCCATCCATCACGAGCGGGATCGTGCACGGACTCGCCGCGAGGCTGGCGCGTGAGGGGCACCGGGACCTTGCATCGGCAGTTGGATCGGAGAGTGGAGGGTCGAGTTCCCTCGCGGGTGCGGGGCGGGGCACCTGATCGGCGCGTCATTCCAGCGGTGGAATGACCGCTGCGGCTTCGGGTTCCTCGGCGAAGAGCTTCACCGACGCCAACATCGCAGCCCGGATCACGGTCGTATCGCCCTCGCCCTGGACTTCGGTAAACACCCCGGCGTCGCGGTAATAGTGGATCAGGGGCTCGGTCTGGCGGTGATAATTCTTCAGCCGGACCTCGATCGTCTCCGGCTTGTCGTCATCGCGCTGATACAGGGGTCCTCCGCAATGATTGCAGAGGCCCTCGTGGCGGGGTTTCCTGAAGACGAGGTGGAACGATGCCTGGCATTGCCGGCAGATTCGGCGCCCCGAAAGCCGCCTGATGATCTCGGCATCGGAAACCCGAAGAAGGATGACGCCGGTCACCTTGCGGTTGAGTCCGTGCAGGATTTCATCCAGCGCCTCGGCCTGCGGGACAGTCCGAGGGAAGCCATCGAGAACAAATCCGCGCGAGGCATCCGGAAGGCGGAGACGCGCCTCGACCATGCGTTCGGTGACATCGTCGGGGACCAGCTCTCCGCGGTCCATATAGGATCTGGCGAGTCGACCCAACTCGGTCTGCTTCTTGATGTTGTCACGGAAGAGGTCGCCGGTTGAGACGTGCGGCAGGAGGAAGGTCTTGCAGACCTGCTCCGCCTGGGTGCCCTTGCCGCTGCCTGGTCCTCCGAGAAACACGAGATTCAGTGCGGGATCGGGATCGACCAGGGCACTGGGGCGGGCCCGGAACATCTGGTCGAGGAACAGGTAATCGGCGTCGCTGAACGGTGGGGGCCGCCCTGCCGCGAGATCGCGGATGACCTGCTCCAGCGTGATCTCGACCTCATGTGCGGGGGCGTCGGCGTGGAGCAGGACGAGCCGGCCGGTGTCGCAGAAATGCTTGAGCAACGGTGCGACCATGCGGCGAAAGACGTGGAGTCGATGGCGCAGGACGTGGGGTTCGTCGTCCTGCCGAGCCGGCTGACGGCGCGAGACGCGCTCCAGGATCAGCGATTCGGGAACGTGCAGGTACACCGCGGCGTCCAGCTTCTGGCCCAGATCATCAAGAAGATCATCGAGAAACCGGGCCTGGGTCACGGTCCTGGGAAAACCGTCCAGAAGCGTGTTCGTGCCGGGCGCGAGATGGCGGAATATCTCCTCCACCATTGCATCGACGAATTCGTCAGGGACGAGCTCGCCGTTCAGCACGAATTCGCGCGTCAGGAGGCCGAGGGCGGTGCCGTGTTCCGCCTTGTGCCGAAGCACGTCCCCGAGGGTGATGGGGTGCAGTTGAAGTTTGCCGGCGACGGCATGGATCAGCGTGCCTTTACCGGAACCGGTTGGACCAAGCAGTGCGATATTCACGGTTGTCCATTCGTTCCCAATCCTCACTCACTCTCCATGGACCTACGGGCAGGGCGGGCAGCGGAGTGCGCGCCGTGCCGCCATGGACTCAGGTTCAAGGCCCCAATACGTGTCCCAAACAGTTGTAGGTGAACGCTACCCCCGTACAGCCCGCAGCACAGCAGCGAAAAAATCATCGTCGGCAGTGTTGGCTCCGGTCTGCCGCGCACGGCGCTCGAGCTTGCGGGCCACCGTCGGCCGGGGTGGCAGATCCTCGAGCAACCGGATGACATCCGCGGCCGATGGAAAACACGCCAGCTCATGTCCATCGTCCCATCCGAGCCCGACAAACGCCTCCACCCGCAACCACATCCCATCCCGCGTCAGCACAAAATCCCCAGGCACGACCTGGGGATCCTCGGGATCGAGTCCGCGCTGGACGACGAGGAAAGGTCCCACGCCCTCATCCGCATCCGTGGCCTGTTCGCGCAACGCGATCAGGCGCACGGCGAGGAAGCTGTTCGTCAGGACGTGGGCATCCTCGTCGTTCATGATCTGGAATCGTTCAGCCCATCGGGCCTGCGGCCTTGATTTCCGCGGAGGCGCCGGCCTCGAATTTCTTGAAGTTTTCCCTGAACAACGAGGCCAGGCGCTTGGCGGTGTTGTCGTAGGCCCAGGCATCGGTCCAGGTCGAGCGCGGCAGGAGGATGTCCTTCGGCACGCCCGGCACCTCGGTGATGACGTCGAGACCGAAGATGGGATCCCGCTGGGAGGGGGCTCCGAGCAATGCACCGTTGTGGATGGCGTCGATGATGGCGCGGGTGAATGCGAGTTTCATCCGCTTGCCCGAGCCGAAGGAACCACCACTCCAACCCGTGTTCACGAGCCAGACGTTGGCCCCGTGCTGCTTGATCTTCTGCGCCAGGAGTTCCGCGTAACGCGTCGGGTGCCAGACCAGGAAGGGTCCGCCGAAACAAGGGGAAAAAGTCGCCGAGGGTTCCGTCACCCCGACTTCTGTGCCGGCCACTTTCGCCGTGTAACCGCTGATGAAATGGTACATCGCCTGGGACGGGTCCAGCCTGCTCACGGGAGGCAGAACACCAAAGGCGTCGCAGGTCAGGAAGATCACGTCGGTCGGATGACCGGCGACGCACGGGATCTTGGCGTTGCGGATGTAATCGATCGGGTAGGCGCCACGCGTGTTCTCGGTGATGCTGCAGTCGTGGAAGTTCACCTCGCGGTCCTCCTCGAGGACCACGTTCTCCAATACCGCACCAAAATGCAGCGCCTGGAAGATGTCCGGCTCCGAGGCGGGTGTCAGGTCGATGGTCTTGGCGTAGCAGCCGCCCTCGATGTTGAAGACACCCCGGTCGCTCCAGCAGTGCTCGTCATCGCCGATCAGCAGCCGATGCGGGTCCGCGGACAACGTCGTCTTGCCGGTGCCCGAAAGGCCGAAGAGCAACGAGGAACGCCCGCTGTTGCGATCCGCCGTGGCCGAACAGTGCATCGAGAGGATGCCCTGCTTGGGCATGACGTAGTTCATGATCGTGAACACGCCCTTCTTCATTTCCCCGGCGTATTCCGTGCCGAGAATCACCATCTCCCGAGCCTCAAAACACAGGTCAATGCTCGTCCGCGACGTCATCCCCACCGTGTGCGGGTTCGCAGGAAACTGCCCGGCATTGTAGATCACATAGTCCGGCTCGCCGAAATGCGCCAACTCCTCGCGGGTCGGGCGGATCAGCATGTTCGCCATGAACAAGGCGTGATAGGGCCTCGCGCAGATCACACGGATCTTCGCCCGATGCTCCGGGTCCCAGCCGGCAAAGCCATCCAGACAGTACAACCGCTCCCGCGTGTTCAGGAAATCCTTCGCCCGCCTCCGGTTGATCTCAAAGCTCCGCGCCTCGATCGGGATGTTCACCGCCCCCCACCAGATGTCCTTTTCCGACGCGGCCGCCCGCACGATGTGCTTGTCCTTGGGCGACCGCCCCGTCTTCGCCCCGGAGTACGCCACCAGCGCTCCACTGTCCGCGATGCTCGCCTCCTTATCGAAGCGGATCGCCTCCTCGTAGAGCCGCGCCGGCGGTAGATTACGCCCGACGTTGCTGACCGTGATTTCGTGTCCCTTGAGATCGAAAGATTCACTCATGCGGTTCCATCGGTTTGCGGTCGTGGAAACCCCAGCGGCCGCCCGTCGCCCATAAGTCTGACTGTTGCCGAACACCGGTCAACTGGAAGTTTACTAATTTCACCTGGACCGCTCCTCTGCGTGTGCCGCCCCGTGGAGCGGCACACCGGCATCGGGCCGGCCCGATCAGAAGCGCTTGGTGACGGTCAGCGAGACGGTGTCACCCTCCGGACGCAGATGGGCTGCCAACTCGTGGGCCCACCGCAGCGAGATGAAGGTCATGATCTTGGGAATGGCCAGGCTCACTTCCGGCCCGAGACCCAGCACACTCGCATGCCCTGACTGGTGGGTCGTGTCCGTGACCTGGCCTTGGTAGTAGCCAGCGAGGCCGACGTCCCAGACCTTGGCCAGGGTCTTGTTGAGACCAAACTCAACCGTGTAGGAGTCGCCCACGGTGATGTCCTGGTCGTTCTCGTGATGGAACTCGTAGCGGTTCAGCGCCGACACCGCCCATGTCTTCTCGGCGTCGATGTGCCAGGTCCCGCCGAGGGTGATCATATGCGACCAGAAACCCTTGCCGAGGTCGGCCGCGTTTCCGGGCGGCAGCGGCGGACGCGGATCCGGGCTCTGGCCGGTCGGAACCCAGAACGAGTAGCCAACGCCCAGGTCGAACTGGCTGAAATGCCAGCCCAGCAGCAGCGGCTCGATCTGCAGATCATACAGGCCGAAGTAAGAATCCTTCAGGAGTCCCCCGGCGCCCTTCACGTCGGCGTACCCGAACGGCACAATGATATCCATGCCGTAGTTCGCTCCGAGGACCTTCGACTCGGTCATCCAGATCAGGCGCGGCGCATTGACGTACACGGTGGCGCTGAAGTCGTTCAGTCCGGAACCGGGATAACGGTCGGCGGTGTAGAAAAGGTTGTAATCCCGGAGGTAGATGCCCGGCGGCGGGAGGGTGCCGGCCTTGATCCCCTCCACGCCGGGCGGGTAATGCCCGGGAAACTGAGCCTCGACGACGGCGGGGAACGCGGCGATGCAGGTGGTGAATAGGGGTGCCAGGGAGCGTAGGTTCATCAATATTTCCTATGGGTTCGTGAGGTATTCGACCCGTTTCCACAACCCTCGAGAAACTCATGTCCCTTCTCTTCCATGCTCCAGTTTCCCGGAGCACCTGGCCATGATCTCTGCGCTGGCGATGAATCAGGTGTCGGCTCCTTTTCGCGCCAAGTCACGACGCGGTCAACACCCGAGGGGGGATGGATGGGCTTTCCCGCGCACCTCCCACGCCCCCCGGGCCGCCCTTTCCAAGACGCCCCGGATCAATCACCCTTGATCCGCCGCAACCCGAATCCCAACGCCAACGCCAACGCCGAGTGCCGCGTCCAGCAATCCCATGAACCCCACTCCACCTCCCCTCCCGGTCAGCGTGCTCGATCCGATCTCCCCGGCGATCGAGCGCGCCCGTGAAATCCTGTTCCGCCCCTTCGACCTGATGCGGTGGCTCGCGATCGGATTTTCGGCGTGGCTGGCGTCGCTGGGGGATGCCACCGGCGGTGGGGGTGGTTGGGGTGGGAACAGAAACAACGGCCCCGGCGGAAGTCCCAGCTTCAACGAGCTTTGGAACGAGGGGGCGAAGTATGTCACCGACAACCTCGGCTGGCTCCTGTGGGTGGCGCCGCTGGTGGTGGGCCTCGGCATCATTCTCGCGCTGGCCATCACCTTCCTGAGCAGCCGTGGACGATTCATGTTCCTCCACAACGTCGCCACCGGCCGGGCGGATGTCGTGGCGCCCTGGAACGACTTCGGTCCCCACGCCAACAGCCGGTTTCTTTTCAGGGTGGCCCTGGGACTCGCGAGCCTCATGACCCTCCTTCCGTTCGCGGCCGCGGCGGGCTGGGCCACCGTCTCCATGATGCGTCAGGAAATGGTCGCCGCCGTCCCCATGCTCACAGCGCTCGCGGGATTCGGCGTCTGCCTCGTCCTTGGACTCACCTTCGTCGTGATCGAGAAATTCACGGCCGATTTTGTCGTGCCCATCATGTATCTCCGCACCCGCAGCTGCCGGGCGGCCTGGGGTGAATTCGGATCCCTTCTCCGCGCCCACCCGATTCCATTCCTGCTCTATCTCGTCTTCTATGTGGCGCTCGATTTCGTCGTGGCGATCGTGATCCTGCTGTGCCTGGTGATCTGCTGCGTGGCCTGCTGTGTCCTGACGATCCCGTATCTCGGGACCGTCCTGATGCTTCCCTTCTTCGTCTTCCTGCGATCCTACTCGGCGCTCTATCTCGCGCAGTTCGGCCCTGACTACGACATCTTCCGTCGAGCCTGATTTTCCCTACTTGACCCCGTTTCCATCCACCACGACCACGGGTTCCCCGAGGACGTCCATGCGTGGCCGGATGCCGAGGCCCGGCGCGACCGGGGCGGCCATGCGGCCATTCTCACGCTGCGGTGCGCCTTCGGCGGTGCTGACCGTGACGTAGCTGTTGAAATCGGTGCTGCTGAACAGCAGCTCCGGCGGGGTGCTGTGGGCCAGATGGGCGATCGTCGCCGTCGCGATGTCACCGCCCCACGAATCCTCGAGAGTCATCGCCAAACCCAGGCTCACGCACAGGTCACGGACCTGCCGCGTCCGCGTCAACCCGCCCAGCTTGCTGATCTTGAGATTGACCGCATCCATCGCACCGTCCGCATGGGCCCGGAGCAGAATCCCGAGATCGTCGATGGTCTCGTCCAGGATCATCGGATGATCGCACTGGCGTCGCACGGCGAGACATTCCGCGTAGGTGAGACAAGGCTGCTCGAGATAGACGTCGACGTCGCGGACGGCCCGCGCCACGCGGACGGCTTCATGCTGCACCCAGCCGGTGTTGGCATCCGCCACCAGGCGGTCCCCGGGCTGGAGCTTCGACGCCACGGCCCGGATCCGCGCGATGTCGACGTCGGGATCCCCGCCGACCTTGAGCTGGAACCGACGATAACCTTCCGAGCGATAGGCGGCGACCCGGGAGGCCATGGCTTCGGGGGATTCCTGGGAAATCGCGCGGTAGAGATGGAAGTCCGTCCCGTATCTTCCACCGAGCAGCAGACAAACCGGCACGCCGCTGGCCTGCCCAAGGATGTCCCAGCAGGCGATGTCGATCCCGCTCTTGACGTACGGATGCCCCTTGAGGGCGGCGTCCATGCGGCGATTCAGCTTGGCCAATTCCCGGGGATCCTCCCCGATGAGATGCGGCGCCAGCTCCCGCAACCCGGCGCGAACCCCCTCGGCGTAGGCCGGGAGATAGAACGACCCGAGCGGGCAAACCTCGCCATGCCCGACCCAGCCGGCGTTGGTCTCGACCCGCACGACCGTGCTGTCGAAAACCGTCACGGATTTGCCACCGGACCACTTATAGGAAACCTCATGGAGTGGGAGATCGACGCGATAGGCCAGGATGCGGGTGATGCGCATCGGGCGAGCCTAGGCCTGCGGCGGCCGGAAGCAACGCCGGGTCCCGATTCTCCAACCACGAGTTCTCGGTCTCCCCTGTTCAACGGCCGCACCTTGACGGTACGATGACGCGGTCACCTCGTTCCAACATCCAGCGTGGCGGACCTCCCAACACCCGCCACGCCAACCTGAATCATCACGTGCCCCACTCATCCGCGACATCCCGACTCCGCGACGCGGCCAGGCTGCCCCGAGCGCTGGTTCGCTTCCTACTCATCCTTCTTGCCGTCCCGGCGGTGCCGCTGGCGGGCGCCGAGACGAAGCCCTGGAGGCAGGACCGGCTCCTCGTGACCTTCTGGTGTCCGCCGCCGGCTACCGACACGAACCTCGCGACGGTCGCGGCTGAGGGTTACAACCTGACGTGGACGCCGGAGTCGGGACTCGACGTGGCCCATCGGCACGGGTTGAAGGCCATGCTCCAGGATCCCCTGCTCACGCCCGAGTCGCTCGATGACGCCGGGAAGAAGGCCAGCCTGAAGGCCCTCGTCGAGAGGGTGAGGACCCATCCCGCGTTGGAAGCCTATTACATCGTGGACGAGCCCAGCGCGGGCGCGTTCGGGGGGCTCGGGCGGCTGGCGGATTTCCTCCGTGAACACGACCCCGCCCACTTTACCTACATCAATCTCTTCCCGACTTATGCCAACAACACCCAGCTCGGGAACAAGGGAGACACCGTCACTGCCTACCGGGAGCACCTGAGGCAATTCAGCGCGGCGGTGAAGCCTGCGCTCATCAGTTACGATCACTACCATTTCTTCAAGAACCGCGACGGGGCCGAGTATTTCCTGAACCTGGCGATGATCCGCGACTCCGCGAGGGAGGCGAAGGTGCCGTTCCTCAACATCATCCAGGCCAGCACCATCGAGAATTCGTGGCGGCTGGTGAACGCGGACGAGCTTCGGTTCCTTGTCTATTCCACCCTGGCCTACGGGGGGCGCGGGATAAGCTATTTTCTCTACTGGGGCCCCACGAATTATGGCGGCATCTACCAGGACGGCGTCCGTTCGCCGCTCGCCGCCCCGATCACCAAGCTGAACAGGGAAATCGAATCCCTCAGCCCGGCCCTGATGTCGCTTGAATCGCGCGCCGTGTATCATGCCGCACCGGTGCCGCGCGGCGGCGAAGCCGTGCCGGATTCCAGCCCGGTCCGCTTCGAGGGAGATCCTGACTGCCTGCTGGGACTGTTCGGGACCGGTTCCAGCGCGCATCCCGTGGCGTTCATGGTCGCGAACCGGAGCTACAAGGCGGAGACAGTGGCCAGGCTTCGTCTCCCCAGCGAGGCGCGGCGGCTCGAGGAATTCGACCGGAGCACATCCCATTGGAAGCGCATCACGAATTGGAAGCGTGGCACGCCGCTGACCGTGACCCTGCGTCCCGGCGACGGGCAGTTGTTCCGCTACCATTGATCGCGACCGCGAAGGGATGCCGGCGCCGCGCGGGGAGCGCCCAGACACCTGTCGTCCGCCGGGCAGCGGCGCGACAGGTGGACTACGTCTGCAATCTGTAGATCCGCGCCGCGTTGTCGGAGAAGAACCTGTGTGCGACGCCACTCCCCCTGGCGTTGAAGTACTCCTCGACGATGCGGAACACCGTCTCGTAGGTCGCGAATCGGGCGCTGACGGGCCAGTTGCTGGCGTAAATCACCCGGTCCGGGCCGAAGGCATCCCAAAGCTCATCCAACACCGGACGGTAGAAGGCGAGGTCGCGCGGCGCGGCGCCGTCCTGCCGTCCGGATCCCTCGACCAATCCCGAGACTTTCACGGACAGGTTGGGCTGCAACGCACAGCGCCGGAGTGCGCCGACCCATTCGACCGGTGGAGACTTGCCGTTGACCGGGACATTGCCGCAGTGGTCGATCACGATGCGCAGGTCCCGGAGGGATTCCGCCAGGCTCGCGACGGCGGACAGCTGGTCCGGCCCCACGAGGACGTCGAGGGTCAGGTTTTCCTTCGCCAACCGGCCCAGGTCGCGGCGAATGGCGTCGTCACGGCCGGCGCGGGCAATGGCCTCCCCGCCAATGCGGATGCCGCGAAAGCCGCGCTTGCGGGCAAAGCGCACGAGGGTCGAGCCGAACGCGGGTTCCCCTGGCCGGAGATGCCCGACCACGCCGACCAGATCCGCGTGGCGCCGGGTCAGTTCGAGAATCCATTCGTTGTCCTCAATCCAGGGGCTGGCTTCGACCACGACCGCGGACGTCACTCCCAGGGGGCGGGCGAGTTTTTCAAACTCCGCCGGATAGACCGGGCGGTAGAGGAAGGCGTCATCGCGGCTCGGCCAGGGGACACCCGCGGGACGGGTCGGATCGTAGAAGTGGACATGCGCATCGATGATGCGGAGGTCGGGCCGGATCGGGCGGAAGGCCGCGCAGCCCGTGGCCACGGACGCCCATGCCGCCGCCGCGGATCCCACGGCGGCTGTTTGCAGGAAATCCCGACGCGATACCTCGTCTTTGTTCATGGTGAAACCCCGGCCACTTTACGCGACGGAATGAACAGTTCGCGGATGGCGCCGGGTCGGGTTGCGGCGACATAGGCGCCGGCGAGGAGTGCGGCGGCGCTGCAGAACCAGAAGATCTGGGCGTGCGAGAGGTGGAACACTTTGCCGAGGGTTTCCTGACACGCGGCTGCGGTGATGATTCCGATCCAGGAGCACCAGCTTGCGACACCTTGGACAGCGCCTTTGTCACCTGCGGCGGGGCGATGCTGGAGGGCGGTGGCGATGGGGACGATGAAGAGGCCACCGCCGAGGCCGAGAGTGGCGAGGGCTGCCGTGAACAGGCCTTGACCGGCGCCGGGCCACCCCATCGCCAGGCCAGAAACCGCCATGATTCCCGCGCCGATAGGGACGAAGCCGTAGGCGATCCGGCCGCGTGAAAGCTGTCCGGCGAGCGCGCTGCCGGCGCCGATCCCGAGACACAGCGCTGCTTGGAGCCAGGACTGCTGCGTGGGCTGGAGGTTGAAGACCTGCTTCGCGTAGAGAGCGAGGTTCATCTGGACCAGGGCAGCGACGAAGAAGAAGGACGCATTTCCCCAGTTCGCACGCCAGAGGTCGCGATCCTTGCGCATCTGCGAGAGTTGACGCCATATCTCAATGGGGAACAGGACGCGGAAAGGCTTGGTGGGACTTGCAGCCGGGACGCGAAGGATGCCACGGCTTGCGATGAGGCCGACCGCCGCGAGCGCGCCGAGCAGCAACCCGGACCACATTTGTTTTCCAGGGAGCCATTCAGCGAGGAACCCGCCGGTCACCGTTCCGAGGATGATTGCCACGAAGGTAAGAAGCTCGAGGATGCCATTGCCCCACGACAGCCGCGATGCCGGCAGGATCTCCGGGAGGATCCCGTATTTCGCGGGGGCAAAGAATGCGCTGTGGACGCCCATGAGGCAGATGGCCGCCAGTTGGAGACCGAGCGAACCGCGGGCCAGTCCGAACGCCGCGAAGAGCATGATCCCGATTTCGGCCACCTTCACGCCCATCATCACCGTGCGTTTGCTGCAGCGATCGGCGAGCCAGCCGCCCCACATGGAAAACAGGAGGAACGGCACGGCGAAGAGCGCACTCGCCAGGGTGACGATCGAGTCCTGTTGTTCCTTCGGCAGGTTCCCTGCGAAGACCAGATAGGTCACCAGCCATTTCAGTGCGTTGTCGCTGAAGGCACCCTGGAACTGGGTGAACATCAGGCTGGAAAAGCCATTGCGCCAAGTCTCGGAATGCGGCTCCACCGAGGTCGGTGTTGAGGTCCCTGGGTTCACGGACTCCGAGGCTGTCATGGATCGCTGCCGGATGCCATGCCCGGATTCTGCATTGGACACGGCCTCGGCGGTGAAGGAGGTGATTGCTGGTGGAACAGCAGAGGGGGATGACATGGCGTGCGGTGGGTTGAGGGGGGACGGTCTATCGACGCGACATCCTCACCGCGAACCCGCACGCCAGTGTTAATCGAAAGTTCCGAGGACTTCATTGACCCGGACGGTGATCACCTCATCAGTCGGCCAGGGGCGCGGCCATTTTGTGCCAGGCCGCCATGGACTGCTCGAGGTGGATCCTGGCATCGCCACCGATGCCGTAGCATTGCAGGCCGACCGGGCCGCGGAAACCCAGTTCCTTGAGGGCCTTCAGGAATTCACCCACATCGAATGATCCCTTGCCCAGCGGTTGAATGTAACGATCCCAACCCGGTTTCTCGTCGAGCGCGTCGGCGCCGTTGATCGAGACAGCCCAGAGCCGGGGCATGGCACGCTTCAGAAGGGAACGATAATCGCGCCCGCTGTCGACGCGCAGCCAGTGGCAGAGGTTGAACATCACCCCCACGTTCGGACGGTCGACTTTGTCTGCCACACGGATCGAGTCCTCGATGCGTTCGATCCAGGATCCCTGGTGCGGGTACAGGAGCAACTGGGCGCCGGAATCCTTCGCCAGGTCCGACATCTCGCGCAGGATTTCAACCGCGTGCGGATCCACCGACGGATCCGAGGGCTTCATGCCGTTGACCAGCAGGTCGAACTGAACGTGGCGACCCTTGATCAAGGCCAGGACCTCCTTGAAATGGGGGTCGTACGGGACCTTCCCCGGACCGACCTCGACCACCATCGTGATCTGGAACAATCGGAGCCCGGCGGCATCGAGCGTCTTCAAGCGCTCCTGGACACGGTCGAGCCAGACATGCCCGACGCCTTCGTAGCCCAATTCCTTGAGCATCGTCGCCTGCTCCTCGAATCCGCGCTTCTTCGCGTCGTGCCAATCGATGCAAAACGGAAAGAACGGAAAGCTCTTCGCGGCGGGGGCCGGCGCGGGAGCGGCCACCGAAGCCTGCTGACCGACAAAGGTCATGGACGTCACGGACAGCCAAAAGGCGAAGGACAAGAGCGGTAATCTCATGAGGATGCGACCATCCAAGCGCCGCGCCCCCGCCAAGGCAACCGATCCGTGGCGAAAGCACATCCTACAATCCAGGGACAGGTCTTTTCTGCGGCGCATCCACAGGCTGACGGTGGGGCGCGCACTCCGCTGCGCGCCGTCCCTTGCGGACGCATCCTGGCACGGCGCCCTCGGAGAGGCCGCCCTACCACCGAGAACCGGAGGATCTCCTGCGCGCCTTCCGGCGCATCCACGGACTGACGGTGGGGCGCGCCCGCCGAGAACTCGTGGATGCACCGCGCCAAAGGTAATGGTTGAACCGCCGCCCGCCGCCGCGTATCCCGGGTCCGTGAACACCCGCTTCCTGACCACCTCTTTCGCCATCGGAATCGCCTCCGTCCTGTCGGTCCTCACTCCTTGCGCCCTCGCAGCCGCCGACACCGACGGATTTGTCCCACTTTTCAACGGCGTCGACCTTTCCGACTGGGTGAACGTGAACTGCGCACCGGAAACATGGGCCGTGAAGGGGGGCTTCCTCACATGCAATGGAAGGCCCACGGGCGCGCTACGGACCCCACGCCAGTACGAAAATTTCATCCTCGAGCTCGAATGGCGTCATCTCAGCTCCGGGGGCAACAGCGGCATCTTCATCTGGGCCACGCCCATCGCCGCACCAGGAGTCCCCTTCCTGCGCGGGATCGAGGTCCAGGTCCTCGACAACGAGTACAACGTGAAAGGCAGGGGCGAATGGTACACCACCCACGGCGACGTCTTCCCCATCCACGGCGCCACCATGAAACCGTTCGGTCGCCACAACGGACAGCGGAGCTTCCCGTCCGAGGAACACAGCAAGACCAACCCCGACTGGAACCACTACCGCATCGTGTGCACCAACGCCGTCATCCACCTCTCCGTCAACGGCACCCAGGTCTCCGGTGGCGAAGACTGCAACTACCGGAAGGGCTACATCGCCCTCGAATCCGAAGGCGGCCCCATCCAGTTCCGCAACATCCGCATCAAGGAACTGCCCCCTGGCAATCCTGCCGCCGACACCACCGCGCCCCTCGACCAGAAATGGCAGAACCTCTTCACCGGGGTCGACCTCCGCGGATGGAACACCAACGCCACCACCGCCGCCCGCTGGACCGTCAAGAATGAACACCTCTCGGCAACGGCCGGCCCGGCGAACAACGCCGCCACGCTCTGGACCCGCCGGGAATTCCGCGATGCCGAGTTCGTCATCGACTGTCGCCCCGCCAAGCCCGCGGACCAAAATGGCACGCCCGCGGTCCCCGTGCTGCAGTTGCGCGGCTCCGATGCCCAGGCCACGGAGGTTCGTCTTGAAGGTTCCAAACCCGACGCCTACCAGCGCTTCGTCATCCATGTCGCGGGCCGGGAAGTCACCGTCACCCGTGATGGGCAGGAACTCAAACGCATGACATTGCCGACCACTGTCGCAGCCCAGGGCGCGGTCGGCCTCCGCGACCCCGGTGCCCCCTGCGATTTCATGAACCTCTATTTCCGCGAGCTGTAAGTCATCCCGCAGCTACGGCGCCCTGCTGTTCCCTACGGATCGGTGATCACGGGTCAGTGATCACCGACTGCGGCCCCCTGCGCCGCTCGCCAAAATCCGCCCTGAAATTGAAGCGATCATTGGGTGCAGCGTCACCGTTGAGCGTGAAATCGCTCCAATCGCCCAACGCGATGCAATTGTCCGCCCATTTGAAATCCAAGGCGCGCGGCGGTCCGCTCAGGCCCAACCGCCGCCAAGGCAGCGACAATTCCAACGCGGATCCCGCGTGCCGCCAATCCACGGTGCCGACTCTTTTCCAACGAAACCCCGGCCCCTCGTGGCGTTCCAGCGAACCCGGCTCCGCCCGGTTCACGACATACTCATAGCCGAGCCAACCGGTCCGGACATCCGCGTCGGTATCAAGGAAGAGAACCATCCAATTCGTACCGCCAGGTACCGACAAGGCCTGCGCCGTGCGGACGAGGAAACTCACCTTCCGCGGGTCGGCACTCACCTTGGACGCCAGGATATCATTCCGGCCCGACTCATTCCTGTAGGTCACGTTCGTGGCCCAGCCGCGATGATTCCTCTGGACGGGATCACCGAGGGTGTCGCGGAACTCGGGCTGGACCCGATCCCAATCCTCGAATCGCCCGTCGATGGTTATCGGCGCGGACCGCACCTCGGTCGGGCTCCTCACGCCCTTGTAACGCCGGATCCAACTCACCAGCTGCCAGTAATAATCGTCCCCGTGCCCTCCGCGCATGGGCTCGATGTCGCGGCTGTGTTCCTGGTCGAACTGGTCCACGAACATCACCGGCTTTCGGATGCCGTTGAACTCCGCGAAGCGTCCGGCGATCCATTCGTTCCACCCCGTCACAAAGACCAGCCTCGGGTCCTCGGCCAGGGCATGCGCCCATTGTTCCTCCGCGTTCAGACCGTACCGGACAGCATCCGGCCGCGTGTCCATCGCACCGTTGTACCAGCTCCGCCCCCGGGCGCCGACCTCGCTCATGGAGCCGAGGCGGCCGCCGACCGCGTTCTGCGCGACGCCCACCGACATCTGTTCCTTCTCCCCTTTGTCATTGCGGAACACATGCTGCGGAAACACCTCCAGCCAGCTCCACATGTTGGACCGGGTCGGACCCCTGAAGTAATCAGGCTGCGGCTTCCGGAATGTGAAGAAGCCCCGGATACGCTCGGCCTCGTCGTCGGCCATCATCAGACGGAGGGTCCGGCCGCCGCGGGCAGGCACCCCATTCGTGAAAGACTGGCCATGGGGAATCGCCTCCTCCGTGTGACTCCACCATCCGATCCTGCCGCCCACTTCCGATGCCTCGAGATAGTAGGTTCCGGGAGGCTGCGGGGTGGAAAACCCAAGCATGACCCAGGCGTTGTCCGCGACCTCATGATATCGTTCAGCGGCCACGCGCTCGCCTCCCGGCCCGCCACGCAGGAGTGTGAGCGTCATCGAAGCATTCGTCGCGCCCCAGTTCGGGAAGCGCCCGCCGACCGCACGAAAGGATTGTGCCGCCTCGAACGACTGCCCCAATGCCCCCCCCGGCTGCAGTTCGACCGCCAGATTCTGGCGTCCGTGCTCCTCCCGGGTATCGAGAAGGTCCGGATCGGCCAGGATCAGCGGCTTCCCATCCCATCGGAACCAGAGTTCCGAGCCCAGCCCGGCCTGGTACAGGTCCCGCCAGAGTTCCCGCGCAACTTTGCCGGGATCCCAGAAGGGAGTCAGAAACGCGATCTGTGGCGTGCGGTTTCCAAGCTTCCGCCACGCGCCCCACTCGCGCAGCAGGGCGCGGTACCACTCGGGATAACTGAGCTGGTTCGTGACATCGAACACGACCATGTCCACCCCGGCATCGCTCAACATCTGCGCGTGCTTGCGCAACACCCCCGCGTCATCGGTGAGATAGTAGTTGAATATCGACTCACCCCAGTGATGCGGCACATGAAGCGGTCCCCACAACGGGCTGTCGGGCCTGCCCATCGCCGACGGATCCTGGCCGAGTATCCGGGTGACATCGTAAGGTCCACCCTGCACGTGCGCCCCGTGCCAGAGGAAATAGAACATCCCCACCGTACGATCAGCACGCGGCGGGCCCACCTCGGCGAAGCCCGGCAACTTGCGCTCAAGTGCGTCCGTCGCCACCCAGGTGTCGCTGAAATTGTCCCAATCCGCGCCGCGCAGGACGTCCCCGCCGAGCAGGAACCCTGTCATGATCGCTGAGAGCCAGACCCGGCGGGCGTAACCCGCCCCACCCTGTCGACAAGGAAAGCAGACCTCGGTTGGGTGCATGTCAGTTCCTTGTTGAATCGACGTCAAACCTGTAACTGCCTGATCCCACCTCGATGAGGACCCGGCCGTCGGCAACGCTCGCAACCCTGACGCCCTTCGACTTCGCCAGCGGCTTGCCCGACTCACGGACACATTCCGTCGATGCTGCCGGGATCTCGATCCTCGCCGTCGTGTTCGCAGGCAGGGTCACCTCCAATTCCAATCCGCGAGCCGTCCTCTTCCAGGCGCTCACGATCCGACCGCGAACACTGTCATAGCGGGCCCGAACCCAGTCCACCTCCCCAACGTCCTTCCTTTGCCGGAAGGGCGAGGCATCGGACGGAATCCCGGGGCGGATGATCACCCGCCGGTAGCCCGGTCCGTCGGTCTCGATCCCGGCCAGGTCCCGGAACATCCAAGCCGTGACGGCCCCGAACGCGTAGTGGCTGAAGCTGTTCATTGAGGCGTTCTGGCTGCCCTCGGCCCCGTTGAACCCGTGCTCCTT
>CAIMTB010000094.1 GCA_903844265.1 uncultured Verrucomicrobiota bacterium | reverse complement strand
TGGGTGATGAATGACGCCCCACCGCTGATGAGACGCGACCTCGGTTTGCTCAAGCTCGTCGGCGAGTTCCCCAGCGTGTACGCCCACCCGATCCGCAATCGCTCCGGTGATTTTCGCCAACGCCGTCCCCAGGTCTCGGAGCCCCTCGTGCGTCGCCTCTTTCCTCAGGGTCAGCGTGGCGTGGAGATTCTCGCGACTCTGTAAATCGTGGTCGTGCACGTCGCGTGGATTCTCACCACCGGCGGTCGACGCGGCCTCGCTTCGCTGCCGATGGAATGCGCTCAGTGCGCCGGCGCTTCCGCCACCGAATAGGTCGATCCTCAGCCCGGCCTCGATTTCCTCAAGCCGCAGCGCGTCCGCCTCGATTTGAACGAGCGCGACTCGTTCTTCCGGGAGGATCAGCGGCGTCTTGCTGCTCTCGACCACGCGCTTCATGAGATCCGCGCTCACAAGATGGCCGTGGTCTTCAACCTTGGGCGGCGGTGGCGTGCGCTCAACCGGGATCGTCGAGGATGCGAACATCGGCCTGGTCGCGGGCTTCGTCTTCGACCCAACCGGATCGGGCGGAGGCGATTCGGGTTCGGGCTTGGGTTTTGAGGGGAGGATTCGGTCGAGCAATGCTGATAACTTTCCTGTCATGGAGTTCCTTTGGTTGGCCGGATTCAATCCGGCTCACCAATGGGACCGCTGGTAACATCGGATAGCCGCTGGCGGGTTCGCTCCTGCATCCGTAGCAGCGCAACGTGAGAAACCCCAATCCGTCCCGCAGCGGCGCGAAGGCTTTCCCCACCGTCGCCGAGTAGGGTCCGGGCGAGAGCTTCACCAGCACAGCTACCACGCAACCTCTCAAGCAGGACCGCCAGCACCTCGGCCAGTTCAGCGCGTGCCCGGTCGCGGACCAGCACCTCGAGGTCGTCCACCACGCCGCGCATCGCCGGGATGTTGGAGCCATGCAGGATTTCCGCGATGGCGAGGGCCAGGGGTTGATCCTGTTCGGCCTGCTCGGGTGATGCCACGCGGGCCAGGGCGGCTTCGGGGTTGAATGCGGGGCGGTGTCTCACCGCGCGACCTCCCGAAGTCCACCGATGGCATCCATCACCGCCAGGAACGCCCTGGACCGGATGCCGAGGATCTCCTCCAGCTTCGCAGGTGACGTAGGGATGAGGTTCGCCGACGTGGCCTCGGTGATCGCGGTGGTGATCCACGGAGGAAGTTGAGAGCCGGACCATGGCCACTCGCGAATGCAGACCAGCACGGACAGGACGACCTCGGCCTTGACCCGGTCCAGCGCCGTCCGCATGCCGGCGAGGTCGAGCCCCACCAGCTTATCGCAGGCGCCAGTCAAAGCGCGGTCGAGCCCAAAGCCTGTCAGGCTCCACGCTCCCACGATGCAGCGCAACGCCTCGGTCCTCGTGATGAGTTCGCCGCTATCTCGACGGTCGGCAGCAATCGCCAGATCCTGCTTTCTCAGTCCCTCCGAGGTCCGGAGCCAACCGTCCCGGCAGAAACGCACGGCGCCAGGATCTCCGGATGCGAGCGCAGACTGTAGCGCGGAGAATGCCGCGGCCTCGGCCAGCTCCAACCGGTGCAACGCCGCCGTCGCGCCAATCTTCACGTCGTCAGGAACAGGGCCAGGGGGAGGCAGCACCGTCTTGCGCTGGCGTGGCAGGGCGTCCTTGGGCGGCACGCTGCGCCGGCTCGCCAGCCAGGTCTTGAGCTTTTTGGGGTCGTCCACAGGGGCGCCCTTTAAACGCCAATTTCGGACGGTTCGGGGTGTTACGCCGTGCTTTTTGGCGAGTTTGAGGTCTTTAGTCATGGTAACGTCGAGGAAGATTCGGATTCACAGGGTCTCACGAACGCTTGCAGCGGTGCAGCCGACCAAGCCGGCTAAAACCCTATCTGTAGGGTTCCCATAGCATATTGGCATGGCCCGCAAACGCTCCACGATGCCCGCAGGCGCGTCGCAATCATTCGCTCGCC
>CAIMTB010000093.1 GCA_903844265.1 uncultured Verrucomicrobiota bacterium | reverse complement strand
GGCAATTACTCCCAGCAGGTGCAACCCAGCGGGTTTGAGCTGGTCCAGGTGCTCGAGCCAAATCTGCAGTTGGTGAATGCCAACATCGGCGCTCGGCTCATGCCCGTCGACACCTATTGGGCCAATCTGGACGGAATCAACGGGCTCCTGCCCAGCATCACCAAGGGCGCCAATGATACCGCCTACCTCAACAGCCTGAACGGACCCAAGGACAACTGGGTCTACGCCGTGAAGCGGACCTCGGACGAGCCTTGGGCGCTGGAGATCTACTGGCAGCACCAGGGCCGCATGAACGTGGTCTGGCCGTATGAGGTGGATTGGTATTCGTGTGACTGGCCCGCGTTCTCCCAGCGCTATGTGCTGGGGGACAACGCTCCCAGCGACGGACCTCCCGTGCTCATCCCCAGCACGCTGACCGCAACGTTGATGGATGACATGGATCCTCCCCTTCATGCGACTCTCTCCTCCAGCGGTCGGTCGTTCAGCGCGACGCAGCCGGGTCATTGCCTGCTCAAGTACACCACGCAGGACGACATCTGGTTCGAGGTGGTCGAGACGGTGAGCCATACCAACAGCCTCATGTTCGACCTGGAGCCGAAGCCTTGGCCCATCGGAGAGGAACTGGTCTCCGGCGACCCTGAGGCCCATGCGTTGCGATTCGACGGCAGGGCCGATTACGTGATGGCGGGTCGAAGCTTCCTGAACACCCTGCCTGAATGGACCCTTTCCCTGGCGTTCAACGCCTCGCAGCTCGGCAGTACGATCTATTCGGAAGGCACCAGTTCCGGCGGTCGTGGTCTCAGCGTGAGACTGGCTTCTGACGGCCAGGTGGAGGTCAGCGTCAGGAACGGCAGCAACCCAGGCGGGATTTTGGCCCGGACGACCAACGCCCCGGTAACGACGAATCAATGGCAGCAGCTCGCGGTCACCCTCTCGGGTGCCAGCGACACTCAGGGTACGCTCCAGATCTACGTGGATGACTTCAGCTGGCAGACCAAAGGGTTTCCCCGGATGAACCTTGCAGGCTCCGATGCGGCACTCATGGGCGGCTCGGTGGATCTCGCGAGTGACGAGTTCTTCCAAGGCAAGCTCGATACGGTCCGAGTGTGGTCTTCGGCCCTGAGTGGTCAACAGATCAGCAGCAATCGCTTCGCCGCGTGGCCGGCCACGGCCGGCAGCCTGGTCGCGGATTTCCCGTTCTATGAAGGCCAGGGTCTCGTGGTGCATAACGTGGTCGGAAATCTTGACGCCTCGGTGTACGGCGATCCGGTCTGGGGCTTCGGGCAGCATGTCCCCCTGGATGCCTGGTCGGCCTTCCCCGGCTATATCCACGTCGGCGGGGGAGATGGTTACAACGTCGGTCGCTATTCCTACCCGACTGAGGCCGCGCCTGATTCCGCCTCCTATGTCTTCGCCGTCAACCCGGGAACCCTGGAGGTCTGGTGGGCGAATCAAACCCTCCAGAGCGGCATGCCGGCGGTGTATTACCCATCACGGGTCGTCCGCTACACCAACACCTGGCCGGAGAACCCCGCCCAGATTGTGATCGCCAGCGGCCTCGGTTCCAGCGCTGACGCCCTTGTGCTCGGTACCCCGTCGGTCTACGTCCAGAATGATCCGGGTCAGCCCGGGTACAATCCCAACGAGGAACACGCCTTCGTGCTGGATGGCGTGGCGTATGCCCTCCGGAGCGACCTCAACGGCCCCGCGTCGTCCGATCCTTTCGTCCTCGTGGACTACCTCGATCCGACGACTGCCCGTCCCAAGATGAAGGCCTACAGCGTCGTGACCACCAACTCGACCTGGGGCTTCACGCGTGAGCTCACCGCCGGTCTTCCCATCGAACCCATCCTGCCCCTGGGTGGCATGTCGCTCTGCACGAACAACTACAGTCTTACCATGCCTCCGGCCTGGCAGGACCGGAAGCTGGGTTGGTGGGCCGTGGCGGCCGGGGCCGACGGCGGGACGGCAGAGGCCGTGCTGTACTTCTATTACCAGATGCAGTCGACGTTCAGTTTCCCGAACCAGCCTGCGAATGCCCAGCCCAGGGTGGGATCGGAATTGCCCTGGTGCCCCACCGGTGGCAAGAAGACCCCGATACCGTTCACCTACCACGTCAGTTGGCCGACGAATTCGGTGCCTGGCTTGCAGCTTGGCCAGACGCTCACCGTGGCCGCCGGCGGTTTGCCGAATGTCTGGGATCAACTCAGCGTGGACGTCGAGTACGATCAGTCCGCGCAGTTGAGCCGGGGTCCGAGCGTCACGCTCTTCGACCCTCTCGTCGCCTCTGGCGTGAGTCTGGATAGTGGGGTGGTCCAGGCCATGATCACGGCCAAAATCGCCCGGCAGGACACCACCAGCCCCTATGTTCGCTTCCCGGAGCTTCCTCCCTCCCTCTATTCACGGATCTACTACGACCCGACCCGGAAGGAACTCATGCTGCAGGGCGTCTACAACTCCACGCTCACGGGCAGCGGCTACCTTCTCGTCAATCTTCTTGAGCCCTTCGAACATTCCCAGGCGGCCTCCATCGCCAGCGCGTTGAGTCAGGAGGTCAGCAGCGCCTGGAGCACCGCGGTCAACGGCCTTAAGACCGACCCGACGCCGATCGCCCCCAACGCACCCTTCGTCAAGGCGGCCCTCGGCGCCAAGCTGACCACGGTTGGCGGGTACGTCACGCTGGCCTTCAATAATAGCACCAATCGTCAGCAGGTGACCCCAAGCCAACCCATCAGCCTTGCCATCATCAAGGTCGTCCCACAGCTCTGCAGCGGATCGCTGGAGGTATTGCAGCCCGCAGACGCCCTGGCTGAACAACTTTCGTTACGCTATAGCGCCGACCTGGCAGGTCAGGTGAGCAAAGTCGACTTCCAGTGGCGCTCCACCGATCCCGTGGGCGGGCTGTTACCCAACCAGGATTTCGGAAACTGGAATCCTTATGGGCCGGATTATGCGACCGGCACGAACGAGGTCAGTCTGACAGGGGCCAATCCCTTCGTGATGACCGACCACTACTTCGCTGTCCGGTTCAGGCCTACCGACACGAGCGGGCCGACGGGGACCAACTGGAGTGAATGGACCTACGGATTTGCTCCCGGGTGGGTGAAGCGGGCGATGACCGGGGTCAATCCCTTCCAGCAGATGTTCCAGGACACCGTCGCCAATGCCGTGGACACCCGGGTGACGATGGTCAGCCAGGCCGGCGGGCCCTACGAAGGGGACACCCCGCTCAACCTCACGGTCGCGAGCAGCGCGGGGCTCATCTCGACCTATCAGACCATCTTCAATCGGGCCAAGTCCTTCAGCCTGGACATCGGCCAGAGCAATCCCAACCTGAACCAGACGCTGCTGTTCGCCGCGAGCCGGTTGCATGATCTGTACATGCTCCTGGGCAACGAGGCATTCGCCGATGCACAGGATCCCACCGTCGCATTCCCGCGCTCCCTGGCCGAAGACCAGCACGGCGCCGACGCCACCTCGATCCTCCCCTTCATGAACCAGGTGCCGAACCTTCTCGAGGAGGAACTGGCCCTGCTCCATGGGCGGGACGACACCCTGCAGCCCTCGGTCCACACCTCACCAACCTACAACCGTCTCTTCTGGAATTTCACACAGGGGATCAACGGGGGCGAGGCGGCCTATGCCTACAACTACAATCTCAAGGGCACCACCACCAACACGGTCGGCCTCATCACCGCCGACGATGCCAAGCGCCTCTATCCGCAGGGCCACGGCGATGCCTGGGGTCACTACCTGAGCGCCATTTCTCCCTACTACGACCTTCTCTCCTACGAGCTCTTCCAGTGGCAGACCGCGCCGGAGTCCACGCTGGTCGGCAACGCCACCATCAGCACCGACTATTTCGATGAGCAGAAATTCGTCGAGACAGCGGCCGCACGTGCCCGCACAGGGGCCCAAATCGTGCAGCAGACCTTCCGCCAGCGCTACTCGGAGGATCCCACCGGTCGCTGGCCGGGTTACACCGACAGCAACACCGACCGGGCCTGGGGCATCGGCGACTGGGCCAGCCGTGCCGGTCAGGCCGCCTATTACGACTGGGCGGTGGCCAACTCATTGCTTCTCCCGATCCTGACCAACATGGTCCAGGTGGGTGGTGCGAACCTGCCTCCGGAGGGCATCCAAAAGATCGACCGCGCCAGCACTCCCGAACTCAGCGAGATCGCGCAGTCGTTCCGCAGCATCCAGAGTCAGGTCGATGCCGCCAACACGGGGCTCAATCCACTCGGCCTGGCGCGCAGCGTGGTCCCCTTCGACATCGACCCGACGGCGATCGACGCCGGGCAGACGCACTTCGAGCAGATCTACAACCGGGCGCTACAGGCTCTCTACAACGCCTGCGTCGCGTTTGATCATTCCCGAGGCGCCACCGCGGCGCTGCGCGACCAGTCCGACTCGGCCTACGACATGGAGGAGGCGCTTACCGACAACGAGACCGATTACCACAATCGCCTGGTCGAGCTCTACGGCTATCCCTACTCGGATGACATCGGCCCGGGCAAGACCTACCCGCAAGGCTACGCGGGACCGGACCTGATCAACTGGCAGATCCTCGACCTGGAGAACCTGCTCGTCAACGCGCCCACCGGCCAGGTCATGCAGGTCAGGGTCGCCAACCTGGGCTTCAACCCCGGCAACAAGTTCGAAGGCGGCGACTATTCGGACTATACGAGCCTCCCGACCACGGCCACCACCACGACCAACAACCTCGGTACGATCTCCGTTTCCATGGCCGACAACGGGCTCAGGGTGAAGCCGTCCGGATGGACGGGCCAGCGGCGCGCCCAGGGGGAACTGCAGCTTGCCCTCTCCGACTTCGTCCAGAGTTGGTACGGGCTGGATGCCAAGATCGCGGAGTACAACCAGACCCTGGTTGAGCTGACGACCGACATCGAGCATCGCATGGCCGAGTACGACCGGTATCCCGGCGAATGGGAGGCCGACGAGGCGAACAGATTTAGCAAGGTCTACTTTGCGAATCTCACGTCCGGACTGGAGATCGCCGCCGAGGCGGGTGAGTTGCTTGCCGCGAGCATCAAGGACGGTGGTGAGGCGGTGGTGGAGGTCATCCCGCATATCCAGACCGGAGTCGCCGGGATCTTCCCACTTCTGGCCACAGATGTGGATCCAAGCAAGGTCCCGAAGCCGCTCCTGGTGGGCGCCTTCTATGGCGGCCTGATCACTTCGCACGCGGGGAAGGCTCTGGCCACCGCCTCCCGAACGACTCAGGAAATCGCCGACGCCAACCTGGAGGCCGAGCTGCAGAGCCACGAGTACCAGTCGATGCTCCAATGGAACACCGAGGATACCATGGTCAAGATCCGGTCCCAGTATGTGAAGCAGGCGGAACTCTTCGCCCAGGTCCAGACTGTGGCCCAAAGCTACCAGCGCGTTCAGACTCTACTTGGCGGTGGCCAGCGCCTGCTCACCGAGCGAGGTCAGGTCCGGGCCCGTGCGGCCCAGCGCATCCAGTCGGGACGTTACGCCGATATCTCCTTCCGCATCTTCCGCAACGACGCCCTGCGCCGGTACCAGGCGGCCTTCGATCTCGCCGCCCGGTACACCTACATGGCCGCCAAGGCCTATGACTACGAGACGGGTCTCTTGAGCTCCGACACGGCGCGTACGCCCGGGAGCCGGTTCCTTGAGGACGTCGTCCGGGCCCGTCTGCCGGGCCGATTCTACGTGTGGCTGGGCACGCCCATGGTTGGCGGCTCCGCTGGAGAGCCCGGTCTGGCGGACATCCTGGCCCGCATGAAGGGCGACTGGGACGTGGTCAAGGGTCGCTTCGGTTTCAACACTCCCGACAACGAGACCAGCCAGTTCTCGCTGCGCAGCGAGCTGTTCCGGATATCACCGGCGTCCGGCGGAGATAGCACATGGGCGCAGACTCTGGAGAACTGCAAGGTGGCCAACATCCACGCAGTGCCGGAATTCATCCGCTATTGCCGGCCGTACACCGACATCACGAACGTCGAACCCGGGCTGGTCATTCCATTCTCCACTTGCGTCATCGCCGGCCAGAATTTCTTCGGCAACAGTCTCGCGGCGGGCGACAACGCCTACGACGCCAGCCATACGGCCACGAAGATACGTTCGTCGGGCGTGTGGTTCACCGGCTTCAATAACACGTTCAACACCAATGGAAGCGGGTCCGGGCTGGCCAACGAACCGCGCGTTTATCTCATTCCCGTGGGGCAGGACGTGATGCGGTCGCCCACGCGCAACGGGGTTGCAACCCGGTCCTGGACGGTTTTCGACCAGGCCATCCCGCTGCCGTACAACGTGGGGGGTGCCGAAGTCGACAGTCCGGACTGGAATCCGGTGACGGATTCGCTTCGGGAACCGCTGGCGCAGCTTAGGCGCCATGGATCCTTCCGGGCCTACCACGATGCCGGCGACTTCGACCAGAGCGAGACCTACAGCAGCAGCCGGCTCGTCGGCCGATCGGTGTGGAATACCCAGTGGCTCCTCATCATCCCCGGTCGGACCCTGCTGTCCGATGCGGACGAGGGCATCGAGCGGTTCGTCCACGGCGCCCTGAACGATGGTGTCCGCGCCGAGAACGGCATCCAGGACATCAAGGTCTTTTTCCAGACGTATTCCCTCTCGGGCGACTGACTTCTACGCCAATGAAACCAAGGATTCTCCTCGTCACGCTGGGCCTGGCGGCGGCTGCCTGGGTGCTGCTTCCATCTCCGACACGGGCCGGCATGCCGCAGCCGATGTGTGTCTATTACGGCCAGGCCCGCGACGGCTATGGTCTTCCCTACCTGGGCGGTGCCGACGTGATCCTGAGGCGGGGCACCCATGAAATAGCGCGCCACACCATCCGTGGCTCGTTGTCGACCGGGGTGAATTTCGCCCTCTACGTCCATCTGGACGACGGGCGGAGCCTGAAGAACTACTCATCCCGCTCGGTGCGCAGCGGCGACCTGATCACGATTGTGGTCAGCGACCGCGAGGGCGAGAAGACGATCATGACGAGCAAGGCGGTGCCCGTCGCCGGTCAGCCCGGTGAGTTGATTCTTCGCGATGTGACGGCGGCGCCAGACCTGGACGGCGACGGTCTGCCAGACCCATGGGAAGAGGCGCTCATCGCCAACTCCGACGGGCTGCTGCACACTCTCGAGGATGTCAACGGGGCGGATGACTTCGACGGCGACGGGGTGTCGAACCTGAAAGAGTACCAGAGCGGCACGTTCCCGTTCCGGAAGGATGACTATTGCTCGGTGGAAGAGTCCGTCTTGACCGTCAGTGGGCGGCTCCGACTGGGGTTCCTGAGCACGGCGGGCAAGACTTATCGTGTCGAGTCCGCCACGACCTTCACCGAGGCCGTCTGGAAGCCGTGCCTGATCGGGCTCAGCGACACCAGCGTCGTGGAATTCCACCGGGCCGAGGGCAATGGAGGCTGGATTTCGCTCTATGTACCCATCGGGGAGCCGTCCTCGCTGTTCCGGCTGGTCGTGGAGTGAAATGTTCTTTCCATGAGCGCGATTGTCATCGGTATTGTCAGTGCCGGACTCATGTTCGGCGGTTGTCTGTTCGGCTTCTGGTTGCAACGCCGATTGCCGGCGCACCATCTCGACAAGGATTCCCATGAGATCGTGAAATTGGCCACCGGGATGATCGCGACGATCACGGCGCTGGTGCTCGGCCTGTTGGTCAGTTCGGCAAAGGGCACCTACGACGCCATCAATGACGGGATCCGACAGACCTGTGCCAAGACCCTGCTCCTGGACCGGACGCTGTCGCAGTACGGTCCCGACGCGAGAGCGGCGCGGGATCAGATCAAGCTTTCGGTCGCCGCAAGCCTGGAGGCCGGGCGGATGCGGGGCCCGGCGGTGTCCGCGTCGGCCGGTATCGAGCGCCGGTTCACAAATCGCGTGGAGAGGATCCAGGCGGCTCTGCGGGGTCTCTCCCCCGAGGACGATGGGCAGCGTCTCCTGCTCGGGGAAGCCCAGCAGTTGGCCTTCGATATGTCGCAGGCCCGATGGGTGTTGATGGAGGCGGTCCAGAACGAGCTGCCCTTCCCGCTGCTTGTCATCCTCGTCTGCTGGCTGTCGGTCATCTTTGTCAGCCTCGGACTCTACTCCCCGCGGAACGGGACGGTGATCGTCGTGCTCGGGCTCTGCGCCTGTTCCATGGCCGCGGCGCTCTTCCTCATCCTCGAGATGAACCGCCCCCTGGACGGGATCTTCAAGGTGTCCGGCGCCCCGATCCTCGAAATGATGGGTCATCTCGGACGCTGATCCGGCGATCCACGCGATTGCCCGGGCGACGCTTTCCATCGCCGCCGGCGAGGCCGGACGGCAGCAGTCGAATCAGGAAAAACGTAGACTCCATGCGCAACTTCAAGACCCGATTTCCGCAACTCATTGGCGTGATGTTCCTGCTGTGGATTCCGGCCTCCGGATATCCTGCGAATCCACCGTTGTCACCCGTCACCACTCGCGAGCGGACCGTGCTGCCGGTTGTCATGCCGCCGGGCACTCCGCCGAATTCGCCGTCGAACGTTTCCCAATACATCACCTCCGGCTATGGGACCTACTCCCTGGGTCCTGGGGTGGACGAGGGGCCGAAGTTCCTCAGGGCCTCGGGTGGTGCGCGACCGACTCACCAGGCGCGGTTGCTCTCGTTCTTCTCGATCAGCGACATTCATATCACCGACAAGGAGTCACCCGCGCAGGTGCCCTATCTGGGCTGGAGCGCCGGGTTCACCAACGCCGGGTTGGGAGGACTCAATCCCGCTTCCTATTCGCCGGCCATCCTGGATTCCACGCATCACCTGGATGCGGCCGTGAGGACCATCAACGCGCTGCACCGCTCGGTTCCCTTCCATTTCGGCATCTGCCTTGGCGACACCTGCAATTCATCCCAGTACAACGAGCTCCGCTGGTTCATTGACGTCATGGATGGCCAGCAGATCACTCCGAGCAGCGGAATACACGCGGGGGCGGACATCATTGATTATCAGAAACCCTACCAGGCTGCCGGGCTTGATCGCTCCATTCCATGGTATGAAGCCATCGGCAACCACGATCAGTTCTGGATGGGGGTCGGCTATCCCACCGACAAAGTCCGGCGCGCCTACGTCGGGGATACCGTTCTCAATATCTCCACCGGGGGCCCCCTGATCCCGCCCGGATCGGAAGGCAGCGGAGTGTATGTCGGCGTCGTGGATGGGAGCACGCCCTATGGCACGGTTGTCCAGTGGGGACCCACCAACCTCTTCAAGACGCCGCCCAAGGTGGCCGCTGACCCCACCCGCCGCACTATCACGGCGGATGTGTCGTCGCCCACCGCGTATGTCGAGGCATTCTTCAACACCACCACCCTCCCGAAGGGCCACGGATTCACCCGGACCAACACGGGGAGCCTGGCGGCCTGTTATGCCTTCGAACCCCTGGCAAACATGCCGATCAAGGTCATCGTCCTCGACGATACCTGCAAGTCAAACGCCCCGGCGCACATACCCACCTTCTACGGGGCGGGCTGGGTGGATGCGGCACGCTACGCGTGGCTCACCAACGAACTCCAGAAAGGGCAGGATGCGGACCAGTTGATGATCGTGGCGACCCATGTCCCCATGAACCCCCAGGCGGACCTTTACGACACGAACCGAGCCAGCGCCCTGCAATTCTATTTCGCGAACGACGCCCAGGCGGGCCCCGGCTTTCATTCCGAGACCAACATGATCGCCACGTTCCACCAGTACCCGAATCTCATGCTGCTGATGTCCGGTCATCGCCACAAGAATGTCGTCACACCCCATCCGTCGCCCGATCCGGCCCATCCCGAACGCGGCTTCTGGCAGGTCGAGACACCCTCGCTGCGTGATTTTCCAAGGCAGTTCCGCACCTGGGAAATCCTTCGCAACAGCGACAACGCGATCTCCATCGTGACCACGGACGTCGATCCCATGGTCGAAGTCGATTCGCCCGCATGGAAGTCGCTCGGCTACGCCGTCGGGGCAGCCCGGATCTTTGGTGAAATCGGCCTCGATGACGCGGCGTCTCATGCGTACAACGCCGAGCTCGTCAAGGAGTTGACCCCCAGGATGCAGGCGAGGGTCGCCCGTCTCGCGGGGCCGTAGCGGCCTCCCGGTTCGGACGGCGGTCGGTCGGAATCACCGAACCTGTCTGGAAATCGCAGCAGGCGCACAAGACGCGGGCTTGTCGCGCGGGTTGCGGGCTGGCAAGAACAGGGGATGACGGGACGCCGACCTAGAATCAGTGAGGACTGGCTTGCGCTATGGCTCGGTCTCGCCGTTTCCCTGTTGTCCCTGGGGGTTTTCGCGGGTGCGGATCTTCTGGGATTTGGCGCCAAGGTGGGGACGTGGACCGACCTGTCGAAGGCGATCACCCCGGTGGCGGCTTCGTTCAAGTGGATGCCAGCTTGGGCGGCGGTGCTCTCGACCTATGTGTTCATGGGTCTGTTGGTCGGGGCGGGCAACTGGCTGCTGGGGGGTAGCGTGAGGAGGTTCGCCATCGCGTTCACCGTGGTGTTCGCGGTCAGTTTTGCGTGCTGGGTGCTGGGGAACCACGCGAACATTGCGGCGACGACGCCGGCCGACCTGAAGAAATTCAACATCGGCTGGTCGCTCAAGCTGACCGGCGAGGCGGGGTTCGTGCTGGCGCTGCTGGCGGGGTTGATGATTGGCAACTTCTTCCCCCGGCTGGCCGGGTTCCTCGGCGAGTCCCTCAAGCCTGAATTGTTCGTGAAGGCGGCCATCGTGATCATGGGCGCCGGTGTGGGGATCAAGGCACTGGAGAATTCCAGCCTGGCCTGGGGGATCGTGTTCCGCGGGTTCTGCGCCATCATCGAGGCCTACCTGATCTACTGGGCCGTGATTTATTACGTCGCCCGGAGGTTCTTCAGGTTCAATCGCGAGTGGGCGGCGCCGCTGGCCTCCGGCATCTCGATCTGCGGCGTCTCGGCGGCGATCGCCACGGGCGCCGCGATCCGCGCCCGGCCCATGGTGCCCATCATGGTTTCCTCCCTCGTCGTCATCTTCGCCGTCGTGGAGTTGCTGGTCCTCCCCTTCGTGGCCCAGGCTTTCCTGTGGCAGGAACCCCTGGTGGCCGGAGCCTGGATGGGGCTTGCGGTGAAAACAGACGGGGCCGCGACCGCCGCCGGCGCGATCACAGACTCCCTGATCCTGGCCAAGGCGGCCGCACACGGGATCGTCTACGAGAAGGACTGGATCCTCAACACCGCCACCAGCATCAAGGTGTTCATCGATATCTTCATCGGCATCTGGGCGTTCGTGCTGGCCTACATCTGGGCCAACCACATCGAGAAACGCGAGGGCGACAAGGTCCGGGCATCCGAGATCTGGCAGCGATTTCCCAAGTTCATCCTCGGTTATGTCCTGACCTTCGGCCTGTTTCTCGCCCTCGGGATCGCGTTTCCAAAATGGGTCCAGTCCGAATCCACCGTCCCTGTCACACGCGAGGCCAAGGTCAAGGACCCGGTGACAGGCCTGGAGCGGACCGAAACCGTGCCCGTGCTGCGGGATGTCACGAAGGTGGACCCGGCCACAGGCAAGTCGTCGTCGGTCACCGTGCCCGAGACCAAGAAGGTCATCAAACCCGGCCCCGCCAAGGCCGCGACAGATCAGGCGAACATCTTCCGGGTGCTCTTCTTCTGCCTTACGTTCTTCACCATCGGCGTGATCTCGAATTTCAAGAAGCTCTGGGAGGAAGGCATTGGCAAACTCGCCGCCGTGTACGTGGTCGGCCTGTTCGGCTTCATCATCTGGTTTGGACTCGTCATTTCCTGGATGTTCTTTGGAGGCGTGCTCCCACCGATCGTCCACTCCTGACATCACCCGCCGTGCCCGCGTCGCCCATCCCAACACAACCCTGACCCATGGCTGACAAACCCAAGATCGGCGAGGAGCTGAAGAAGATGCAGGAGGAATACGAACCCCTGCTGCCAGTCGAAAAAAAACTCGTCGCCTGGAGCCTCGGCATAGGCCTGTCGCTGTTGGTCATCCTTTATCTCCTGAGCAAGCTGCTGCCGGACAGCCATCGGCCCCTCTGACCCCCCACCGGCCTCCCGGCTGGCGGACTGTGGGAGGTTATTGTTTTGTTTCCATATAGACAGACCGGAGATTTTGCTCCCGATCGGGTCTGGGAAGGGGTAGGTTGGGGGCGTCATGCTGTCGCAGAAGGCCAAGTACGGGATTCAAGCGTTGGTCTACCTGGCCCGCCGTGGTGAGGGGAAGGCGGCGTTGATCCGCGAGATTGCCGAGAGTGAGCGGTTGCCCAAGAAATTCCTGGAGGCGATTCTTCTGGAGCTCAAGTCGGCTGGAATTCTGCATGCCCGGCCTGGGAAAGGTGGCGGGTATATGCTCAACCGCGCGCCGCGCACGGTCACGCTCGGTCGGGTGATCCGCCTCATCGACGGGCCGTTGGCGCCCATTCCGTGCGTGAGCCAGACGGCCTATGTGCCTTGCCGGGATTGTCTCGACGAGCAGACCTGCGGGATCCGGGCGGTGATGAAGCGGGTGCGGGACGCGACCGCGAAGATCCTGGACGAAACCTCGCTGGAGGACCTGATCGAGGAGGAGCGGACCCTCTCGGCGGGGCGGGCGGCCGTCGATTTCAACATTTGAGGACGTCCCTGCCGGTCGTGGTCCCTTTCGGGATTGAAGAGTGCGGGGGTTCCTCTCACGGCTGATAACGGACCGTCTCATCGGCATCCACCTTGTAGCCCCACCTGGTAATGTAATCAGGGCCGGGAAGGAATTCGTCGTGTTGCTGCTTGAGTTTGTCTGTGAGAAGGGCGTCCAACCGCTCCTGTAACTTCACCTGCCCGGGCCGGCCGACGAGGTTTACGAGCTGATACGGGTCGTCTGCGTTATCATAGAGGAGCCACGGCCCCTGAAGGTCGCGCACATAAGTGTGCTGTGCCGTCCGGACGGCACGGTATTCGCGCCCACCCCGCCGACGGGTGAACTCCCCGAACGGGGAAATGCAACGGAGGACCGTCGCGCCGCCGGAAGGGTCCACGCCACCGTGCATCGCACCGGTGAAATCCAGGCCTTCGACGGATGGTGGAACGGGCCGCCCGCACAGGCCCAGCAAGGTCGGCATCACATCCTCGGTATTCAGGGTCGCTGCGATGCGGTGGGGTTTGATCCCGAGTGAAACCGTGGGTCGGAGTAACATCGGCACGCGCGCGGATTCCTCCCAGGGACGCTGCTTTCGCTGCTGGTCCTGTGACCAGAGCATGTCTCCGTGGTCGGAGGTGAAGACCACGATCGTGTTGGTCGCCAACCCTGTCTCATCGAGTGTTCGCAGCAGGTCGCCGAGGCAGTCATCGAGCGCTGTGCAATGGGCGTAATAGCCGGCGAGTTCGTCGCGTGCCTTGGCCTGCGCCGAGGCGGGCACGTTCGGATGCAGTAGGATCTTGTCCGGATCGTAAAGAGCCCGGTACTTCGCCGGCGCGGATTCGTAGGGATTGTGCGGCGGCCCCCAGGCGAGCCACAGGAGAAAGGGCCGGCTGGACGTCGTCCGGGAGCGGAGATAGGCCTGCGCATCGCGCGTCTGGGCAATGGCGTCATAGCCGTCCCACTTCATTTTGTCCGGGCCGGCGGCGAAATAGAATGAGTTGTTATAGTCATGGGTGCATTCGAGTACTTTCCAATAGTCGAATCCCTGGCGTCGCTCGGGTGGGATAAAGGCGGATCGGCTGCCGTGCCCGTCGATGTGCCACTTGCCGATGCAGCCGGTGTCGTAGCCCGCCGCCTTCAGGACTTTTGGCAAGGTGACAGCATCGGAGCTCAACGGCACGTCGTTGAGGAAAACACCGTGGGTCTGCGGGCGTCGTCCGGTGAGCAGGGACGCGCGTGTGGGAGAACAGACCGGCGTGCCGGCCACGGCCTGGGTGAAATTCACACACTGGCGCTCGAAGCGGTCGAGGTTCGGCGTCTTCACGTTCGGATCGCCCGCAAAGCCGAACGCCTGCGCGCGCCACTGGTCGGCGAGGATGAACAGGACGCTCGGCGCGGCCTGGCCCGGCGTGGCTACGCGGACCGAGGGACGCTGGATTTGAACCGGGGTCGTGTTGGACTGTGCCGCCCCGGGTGTGCTGCGGCCCTCAGCGGCGTATTTTTCGAGGAGACTGGTCAGGCGCGCGACGACTTCAGGGTGGGCGGCCTGGACATTGTGGGTCTCTCCACGGTCCCGCGACAGATCGTAAAGCTGGACTGCAGGCAGAGGTTTCGCCTCCGGACTGCCGGGTCGGGGCGGGCTCCAGCCGCCGGAACCGGGGCAGAGTTCCAGCTTCCATGGGCCCTCCCGTATCGCGAATGAGCCGTCGATGGAATGATGCACGAGGGCTTGGCGCAACGGCAGCGTGGCGTGTCCTTCCAGCGCGGGCAGAAGGCTCACGCTGTCTTCCGCCGCGGTGTCCGGCAATTTCAGCCCGAGGATCCCGGCGCAGGTGGCGAAGAGGTCGTTGAGGCAGGCGAGCTGGTCGCTGCTCGTTCCTGGCTTGATGCGTCCCGGCCAGCGCGCGAGCAATGGGATGTGGTGTCCGCCGTCGAAGATGTCCGCTTTTGCGCCGCGGAATTGCGCGCTCGGATTGTGGCCCTTGGGCAGGAGCTCATCGAACTTCGCTTCCGGCGAGCAGCCGTTGTCGCTGGCGAAAAATACCAGCGTGTTGGCGGCCAGCCCGAGCCGGTCGATCGCGTCCAGCACGGTGCCCACCTCGGCGTCGGTCTGCATCACGAAGTCCGCGTAGGCATTGAGCCCACTCCGGCCCTGCCACTGCTTCGTCGGGGCAATGGGTGTGTGCGGCGCGTTGAGTGGCAGATAGAGGAAGAACGGTTGGCCGCTCTTCGCCGCCGTGGCGCGCTGCTCGAGATAGCCGACCGCCTGACGGGTCAGGGCGGGCAGGACATCGACAGCCTCGAATCCCGGTGCGGCGGGGCCGCGGCGGGTCAGCCGGTTCGTGCGTCCCGACATCATCGGGAACGCGTTGTCGATGTTGGGAACCTGGGTGACGCGGTCGTTCTCGATGAAGGTGTAGGGCACCATGTCGAGAGAGGCCGCGATGCCGAAGAAATAGTCGAACCCGACGCTGTTGGGCCCGTGCGCGATGGGTTTTGTGAAATCCACATGCCAACCGTCCTCGCCCTTCTCGATCGTGTCGTCGAAGGGCTTCGCGCCCGGTTGCAACGGCCAATCCATGCCGAGATGCCATTTGCCGATGCAGGCGGTGTGGTAGCCGTTGCTCTTGAGGAATGAGGGCACGGTCCAGCGACCTGGTTCGATGAGGGGCGGGCTCAGGCCGCCTTGCACGCCGCTCTTGAGGCGGGAACGCCAGTTGTAGCGCCCTGTCATCAGCCCATAACGGGTCGGGGTGCAGACAGCGGAGCTCGAATGCGCGTCCGTGAAGATCATTCCCTCCGCGGCGAGCCGGTCGAGGCGTGGTGTCGCGATCTTTCCGTCAGGGTTCAGGCAGCGCACGTCCCCATAGCCGAGATCGTCGGCGAGGATGAAAACGATATTGGGCTTCGCGGTTGCCGCTTCACCTGGCAGCACAGATGCCCCCAGCAGGACCAGCAGAAGAATCAGATGTTTCATGGGTTCACTTTCCTCGCCACGCCCCTGGCGGCAGCGGCTCGCTCGGACAGTGACATCGCCCGGTGGACGAGCGCATCCCAGATATTCCGAATCGAAGACCTGTCCCTTTGTGCAGTATAAAAGACCCGGCCCGTTGTTGGGTGTCTCTCGTCCCTCTATGAGGTGTCCCTGATTTCGCACCGTCCTGCTTGATCACTGAACGCTGGTCGAGGTTCACCCGTTCTCCCATGCTCCGGGACATCCCACCATGAAGAGGACCTTTTCCACGCTCGTTCTTGTCTCGCTCCTCGCGGTTTCCATCCACGTTCGTGGCGCGACACCAGCCATGCGCGACGTCGTCGAGCCCCGGGTGAAGGACCAGCTCGGGCGCGTCTCGCTGAGCCATCAGGAGCTCGGAGGGGAGATTGATCGGCGCATCCAGAACCTGATCCAGCGGAACTACATGGTGATCGACCTGGACGGAAAGTGGCTCAACCACTTTCGCAACCGCACCGAGCGCGGCGGGCGGCAGAGCGTCTACTACGGGATTGGCAAGGTGCTTGATGCCGGCAGCCTTTTCGCGGAGTACACGGGAGACTCCAAGGTGGCGGCGCGCAACCAGTACATCATCGACGAGCTGGTGAAGTCGCGTGACGCCGACGGGTACCTGGGGTTCTGGAAGGTTGAACCTGAGAACCGGCAGGACCACATCAACTGGATCCTGCACGAGCAGGAATACATCAACCTGGCGTTCGTCAGGAACTATCGGTCCACCGGGAATCCCCAGTCGTTGGCCCATGCCCGGGTCATGGGCGATTACATCCTGAAGACGTTCCCCACGCCCCAGCATCCCTGCTACGACGCCGGCGAGATCTGCACGGCGGGATTGCCCGAGGGGATGTTGGAGCTGTACCGGGTGACCGGTGACAGGCGTTACTTCGATTTCGCCGCGGATGTGCCGCACGGGAACAACCGGGGCGAGATCAAGCTGGCGTCGTTGCGGACGTGGGAGCAGGACTTCAGCCACCGCCCCTGCCACGTGTATGTCATGCTGGCGCGGTGTTACGCCCAGACCGAGCTGTACCGGCTCACCGGTGAGACCAACCTCCTCAACATGAGCCGATTCATGCGCCATGAATTGCTCAAGCAGGGCGGGGGCGGCCTCCTGGTCACGGGTTCCTGCTCGGACGGGGAGCATTTTTCGTATGACCAGAACGGAAAGGGCGCCATCGGTGAATCGTGTGTCACCGCCTACATGCTGCGCTGGGCCGATAGCCTCCTCAGGTTGGAGGGCGATCAACGCTATGGTGACCTGCTGGAACGGACGATCTACAACGCCCTCTTCGCGGCCAACTCGCCCGACGGACGTTGGATCCGCTACTTCACACCGTTCACCGGCAGCCGGGAATATGACACGCGCGACTCTTTCTGCTGCTGTGGGAATTATCGGCGGGCGGTCGCGGAGCTTCCGGGGAAGGTCTATTACCGGACCCCTGGTGGCGGCATCGCGTTGAACCTGTTCACCCCCTGCAGAAAGTCGTTCGACGTGAACGGGCGGTCCGTCACCATCCAGCAGGAAACCACCTATCCCAACAATGGAGAGGTGAAGCTGACGTTCTCAACCACGGACCAGCGGCCGGTCGCCTTCTCGTTCCAATTCCGAACGCCACGCTGGTGCGAGAAGATCGCGGTGCAGGTAAACCAGGAAACCCCGCTGACCCTTCGGCCGCTCGAGCAGGAGCTTGGACGGTATGTCCTTGATCGGACCTGGAAGGACGGGGACGTGGTGAAGATATCAATGCCCATGGAGTGGCGATTCCTTCGGGGTCGGGCGCTGCAGGATGGCCGTGTGGCGCTGCTGCGCGGTCCGGTGGTATATGCTCTCGGCAAGGACCAGAATGCCGCGGTCCTCGCGAAGTGTCCCGATCCGCGGAAGCTCGTGATCGACCCGGCTTCCCTCCGCGCGCCGGTCAAGGATGAGTCGATCCGTCCGGACGGCCTGAGAGTCACCGCCCAAGCCTGGCTGGATCCCAAGTGCACCGGAGATAAGGTCGAGATCACCCTCACTGAGTTCATCGATCCTAGCGGGCAGGACGTGTACTTCAGTGTTCCAAACCTGTCAGATACCTCGCCGGTGCGACTGGCTGACGACGAGATTGTATCTCTGGATGGAAAGGGCCAGCCGCGGTGACTTGGGAACTTATGTTGCCGGACAAACAGGTTTTTTGGGGTCAGGACCGATGAATATTCTCTCTGCGATCCTGGTTCTTGGGGTCGGCCTAGGACTGTCACGAGCTGAAGACTGGCCGCAATGGCGAGGTCCCAACCAGCAGGGGATCTCCAAGGAAACCGGATGGCTGGACCGGTGGCCGGAGGGCGGTCCGCCCGTCTCCTGGAGGGCCAACGTGGGCCTTGGTTTTTCCTCCATCGTCGTCGCCCGGGCTCGTGCCTTCACCCTGGGCCACGTGGATGACGCAGACAGCGTCGTGTGCCTGGATGCGGACACGGGGAAGGAGGTCTGGCGGCACAGCTACCCGGCGGACCTTGGCGACAAGTTCTTTGAAGGAGGCACCACGGGCACCCCGACGGTCGATGGCGACCGCGTGTTCACCCTGAGCCGCTGGGGCGATTGCTTCTGCTTCGAGGCGGCCAGCGGGAGGGTGGTTTGGTCCAGGAACGTCCCGAAGGAAACCGGCATTCGGATTCCGGGATGGGGTTACAGCGGGTCCCCGGTCGTTTTCCGGGATCTTCTGATCCTCAACATCGGCGATGCCGGCCTGGCATTGGAGAAGTCCAGCGGCAGGATCGTTTGGAGGTCCGAGGACAAGGACGCGGGGTATTCCACGCCGCTGCTCTTCGAGCGTGGTGGAGATGAGTATGTCTGGCTGGGCTCGGGGCAATCCTATGTGGCCGTCCATGCGCTGACCGGGAGGGAAGCCTGGCGGGTCAAGTGGCTGACCCAGTACGGCGTCAATGCCGCCGACCCGATCCTGGATGGAGACCGCGTGTTGCTGGCTACCGGGTATGGGAAGGGAGCCGCTCTCCTGAAGATAGGCAGTCCTGAGCCGGAAACGCTTTGGAAGAGCAAGGTCCTGCGAACGCAGATGAACACCGGAGTGCGTGTCGGTGAATATGTCTACGGCGTGGATGGTGACACCACCGCCCGGGCTGTGCTGAAGTGCGTGGAGTTTGCCACTGGAATCGAGAAATGGTCCGAGGCGGGAATTGGGTCGGGAGGACTCATGGTCGCGGATGGGCGGTTGGTGGTACTCAGCGATCGGGGGGAGCTCATCGTGGCCCCAGCCGCTCCGGAGGGGTTCAAGCCCACCGCGCGGGCGCAGGTTCTCGGAGGGAAATGCTGGACCGTGCCGGTGCTCGCCAATGGCCGGATCTATTGCCGCAATTCCAAGGGTGATGTCCTGGCTGTGGATGTAAGAAGGAAATGAGACTGGACCTTGCAATGAACACGTCTGAGCCGAATTTGAACCGCCGCGGTTTTCTCCAAAGCTGCGCGTTGTCGACCGCGGCCATTTCCTCGGCCCCGTTCGTCCGGGCTGCGGATCCGGCCAGGCGATACAAGACCGCGCTTATCGGCACGGGGTGGTGGGGTAAGAACATCCTCAGGGAAGCCATGGCTTCCGGCCGTTGCCAGGGCGTGTCGCTCTGTGATGTCGATGCCAACAACCTGGAGGTGGCGGCCGATCAGGTGTCGGACCTCAACGGGTCGCAGCCGAAGACTTACAAGGATTACCGGGAGTTGTTGGACAAGGAGAAGCCGGAGCTCGTCATCATTGCCACCCCCGATCATTGGCACGCGCTCCAGTCGATCGCGGCGCTTCGGTCCGGAGCCCATGTCTTCGTGGAGAAACCCACCGGCCATAACATCCAGGAAAGTCGGGCCGTGCTTAAGGCTGCCCGGGCAGGGGATCGCGTGGTGCAGGTGGGACTGCATCGGCGCGTAGGACCGCACTATCAGAGCGCCCGCCGATTTCTCCAATCCGGGGCGGTCGGCGAGGTGGGCATGGTGCGGTGCTTCGTCCATCAGGGGGGAGGGAAGGAAGGTCCCTCGCTCAATAGTGCTCCACCCGAGGGGATGGATTGGGAACTCTGGTGTGGGCCGGGGCCGCTGCGTCCCTTCAACAGCCGGATTCATCCCGGCGGTTGGAGGCAGTTTTTGGACTACGGCAACGGACAGCTTGGGGACTGGGGCGTGCACTGGCTCGACCAGGTTCTGGGCTGGACGGACCAGCGGTATCCCAAGCGTGTGTACAGCACAGCGGGCCGGTCCGTCCGGGGGGCGGCGATCCACACCGCCAAGGAGCAGACGTCGGACGCTCCGGACCATCAGGTGGCGGTCTATGACTTCGAGGGGTTCACGCTTACCTGGGAGCACCGGATGTTTGCGGAGAACCGGGCGGAGAAGCACAGTGTCGGGGCTTATTTCTATGGCAGCAAAGGGACGCTGCACCTTGGATGGAAGGATGGCTGGACCTTTTATCCTACCGGCACCTCGGGGAAGACCCTCCATGAGGACGCCCAGATCCAGGAACCGGATGGGCACAACCTGAAGTTGCTCTGGGCGGACTTCATCGAGGCCATCGAGCAGAAGCGTAAGCCTGCAGCCGACATCGAGCCGGCCCATCGGGCGTCGGTGATGGCCTTCCTGGGTATGATCTCCTGCAAGGTCGGCCGCAGTCTGGTCTGGGATGGTGACCGGGAGGAAATCGTGGGAGACCCGCAGGCCACCGCGTTGATGGGGGCGACCTATCGGGCGCCCTGGCAGATGCCTTCCGCCTGAGCGTCGTCAGGGACCCCGCTTGTCGCAGGCACACGCGGGGCTGTCATGGCGGCTTTCAGGTCCAATCCGACACGATGGCCTTGAACGCGCGGGACGTCCCGGGTTGTTGCCCGAAATCGTCGAGGATCCACTTCAGTTCCGCGAACGCCCGGTCTGATTTGAGAGCGTTCATCCTGCGTTCGTCCCGTTTGTCATGGTCCGTAAGCAATTGCCTGATCTTATAGCCATCAAAGCCCCGCAGCGTCCAGGGGCCGGAGGCATACCGGCGCAGTGGGTTGTACCGGGGATGCTCCTGGAGGTTCCCGAGTTCGATCTCGAGTTCCTCGACCTGTTCCTTGAGGACGCTGTTATAGACCTTCAGCTTTTCGTCAGTCAGATGGGCGGCATCCGCCTGTTCCCGGACCATCCATTCGAGCTCGAGGCGGAGCATGGTGTGGAGGTCCTTGTCGGCGTAGGCGGTCGTCAGGACCTTCATGGCGGTCTCTTTTTCCTGGTGCAGTTTCGGGTCCTGTTCCAGATCCGGGTGCAACAGTTTCGCCAGATGTTTGTAGAGCCGCCCCAGGTCCTTGGTTCGGAGTTCCTCGGCGGCTTGTTCGCGTGCCTCCTTATCCCTGACCCGCTTTGAGCCTGATGGCGATTTGTCCTGGGTGTCCGGTCCCTTCGACGCCGCGTCCATCACCCGTGCCTGTGCCTCCGCGATCTTCCGCGCCAATTCCTCGGGCCCCATTTCCGGGTGGAAATCCGACAGGTCGACATCGACGCCCATGGCCTCGAACACATCCTGCATTTCATCCCGTTCAGCCTCGAAGTTTTCGCGGTCGACCTCCTCCACGCTCTTGCCGGTGACCAACTTGAACGCCGCCTTCAACTCGGGCGAATCCAACTTTCCAAAGTGGTTCAGGACAGCGGTAATCTGTTGGCGGATGAAGTCCTTGAGCAGGTTGCGGTTCCGTTTCGGACCCAGGTCGCGACGGGAAAGAAAGGGAACGAGAAGCAGGACCATTTCCTTCTGCCGTTGTGCGATCCCATCCTCGAGGGGCTTCAGTTCGGCGACATAAAAGGATAGATTCCGGTCGAGCTTTGCCTGGGAGGTGGTGATCTCGCCCCTCAGCTTCTCGATGCGCCGCACCCATCGGTTGAAGGCCTGCTGCAGCTTGGAAAGGCTCTTGTCGCCGGCCCGGCCGATCATGAGTTCCTGCTTCTGCGCCATCGGGGCCGGCATTTCCGCCGCTCCGAACATGTCCAGTTGCTCCGCCACGCCCGGATGTTGTTCAGCCTCGGCCGTTCGTCCAGCGCCGAATTCGCAACCCGTCCGGACGACAACCATGAACGAGACCTCAAGGGGTCGCGAGGGTGGCCGATTCCACGTAATCCCGAGGTTGGTCTTGAAGTAGCTGCCATCGAAGCCCGCTCCCGCCCACCGACAAGTCGGGGATGCACTTCAACGGGCACCCGACGCTGCGATTTCTGGCGTCCACGGACCGGGGTCGGTACGGTCCCGCGCATGAACCAGGTGACGCGCCTTCTGGAGGCGGTCTGTCAGGGGGACCCCAGGGCGGGGGACCAGCTGCTGCCGTTGGTTTATGAAGAGCTGCGTCGGCTGGCGGCCGCCAGGATGTTGCAGGAGAAGGCGGGCCACACGCTGCAGCCCACGGCGTTGGTGCATGAGGCCTGGCTCCGGGTTTCCGGTGATCCCAAGCAGGAATGGGAGGGTCGCGGCCATTTCTTCGCCGCCGCCGCCGAGGCCATGCGGCGCATCCTCATTGACAGGGCGCGGCGCAGGCGGGCGGTGCGGCACGGGGGCCGGCCGCAGCGGGTGGATTTTCAGGAAGTGGACCTGGCCTGCCCGACCCCGGACGACCAGCTCCTCGCCTTGGACGAAGCGCTGGACAAACTGGCGGCCCAACATCCCCGGCAGGCCGAGGTGGTCAAGTTGAGATACATCGTGGGCATGACGTTGCAGGAGGCCGCCGACGTCCTCGGCATTTCCTCCGACGCGGCCCGGGATCTTTCGGTGCACGCCCGGGCCTGGCTCTACCGCCAGATGGCAAGAGATCGGCATTGATTGGAAGAAGGCTCCCGAAATCCTCCCGGGGATTTCGCACGGTTCTGCTCTTTGCCCCTCCCGGCTTTCAAGAGGCTTCGTCGGCCGGTTGACTCGCGACGTGTTCAAAGGATTCTTCGGCACGATCCTCGGTCTCGGTTTGGCGGGTTTTTGTTCAGCCGCCGAACTGCCTGCCGGCAAGGTAGTGTTCCACGCCGACTTCGATTCGAGCGATGCGTTGGCGCCCTGGGGCAGCGCCCCGCGCGGCGTGTCGTTGGGCGTTGGACGCAGCGGCACGGGGTTGATGATCACGCGCAGTGCCGCCGAGGGTCCGGGGACGGTGGTGGTTTCGACCTCCCTGCCGGTCGATTCCCTGCTGGGCTGCCAGGTACGCTGCGAGGCGCAGGTGCGGGCGGACGCGGTGGCGGAGCCGCCGAAGCCATGGAACGGCATCAAGGTGATGCTGCACACCGACAGTCCATCGGAGGGCAAACGGTGGGACCAACAGCAGAACGTTCATGGCACCTTCGATTGGCGGACTGTCCGGTTCACCGTCTGGGTGCCTCCGGACGCCACGTTGGCTCGGCTGATCCTGGGCCTCGAGGACACCCGCGGGCGGGTGTGGTTTGACGAGGTGAAGGTCACGGTGCTGAAGGATCCGCGCGACGTCAGTGTCGTGCCTGCACGGACGGGACCCGTGTTCAAGGGACACGATCAGCCCCGGCTTCGCGGGGCGATGGTGCAGCCGGACATTTCCGCCGAGAGCCTTCGGGTGCTCGGTTCGGACTGGAAAGCGAACGTGCTCCGGTGGCAGCTGATTCGTTACGTGGCTTCTGGAAAGGAGACCACGCTGGGCGAATACGACATCTGGCTGGAGAACGAATTGGCGAAGTTGGACCGCGCTCTGCCGCTGTGTGCCGCGCAGGGTGTGAAGGTGGTGGTGGATTTGCATTCGCCGCCGGGCGGCATGCGGACGCAGAGCGGCTACATCGGCTCGGACGGGGGCTTGTTCACGAATTCGGCGGCGCAGGCGAAGTTCGTGGCAGTGTGGCAACACATGGCGCGGCGGTATCGCGACAACCCGTCGGTTTGGGGCTACGACCTCGCCAACGAACCGGTCGAGGAGGGGGATCCCGGGGAGGGTTGCGACAACTGGCAGGCGCTTGCCACGCGCGCGGCGAAGGCCATCCGCGCGATCGACTCACGTCACGCCATCATCGTTGAACCGGCACCGTGGGGAGGTCCCGCAGCGATCCGTAATCTCGACCCGCTGCCGGTCGAGGGCGTTGTCTACAGCGTCCACATGTATGTCCCGCACGAGTTCACCCATCAGGGCGTCCAGGGTCAGGGCGACAGCGTGACCTATCCCGGCATGATCGCGGGACGTGCCTTCGACAAGTCGGCGCTGCGTCGGACGCTGCAACCGGTCATCGACTTCCAGGCCCGCCACCGCGTCCACGTCTTCGTGGGCGAGTTCAGCGCCATCCGTTGGGCGCCCGGTGCGACGGACTACCTGCGCGATTGCATCGCGCTGTTCGAGGAGAACAGCTGGGATTGGACCTATCACGCCTTCCGCGAATACCAGGGGTGGAGCGTGGAATACGGCGAGAAGCGGGAAGATCTCCAGCCAGCGGTTGCAACAACGGATCGCCAACGACTGCTGCTGGAATGGTTCGGGAGGAATGGAAGTCGTTGACGTCAGGACCCGAGACCCGTGCGGGAGAATCGCCATATCGCCGGGGTCCGGTTTTGTCCAGGTCGCCGGGCGGGGGATTCTATTTGCCTGAGAGATTCATGAGTGCGCAGAGCGCGGCCCATTGGAAGGCCGACAGCCAGGCGAGGGTCAACGCGGTGAGCAGGAAGTCGAGCGGCGCCCAGGCATAAAAGAGCCGTGGCTGATAGATCGCCACGAGGCCGAGGGCGGTCCAGTGACCGAGGCAGTAGCCGCAGGAAGCGAGTTCTCCCAGCCACGGGCTCCGGCGTCTCAGCGACTCACGCAACGGCGCGAACAGCTTGGTTTCCGTCACCGTGAACGCCATGGAGGCGTTGGCGATGGAGAGCAGCGCGACGTCGACGAGGTTGCCGGAGGCCATGCTGGGCGGGCGTTCCTGCGGCTATCGTGGGCAACCGCTGCGGCAGCGGGCGACGGGGCGCAGCATGTGCGGGCGGATCCAGATGGGTGTCGTTGGGTTCATGGTTTTTCAGGATGCGATCGTCCTCAGGACAGGAAGGAGGCGGTGTGTGCGGAAGAACGCTAGAACGTGCCGGCGAGTGTCACGGGGAGTTCGATCTGGTTGATGAACGGCGCGTAGAGGGACGGACTTCGCTCGTGCTGGAGGATCCAGAACGGGATCAGCCCGGGCCCGTAGAGGTCGGCCTCATCCAGACCGAAGTCGTCGCAGATGACGAACTTCAGGCCGATCGAATAGGTTCGCAGCGAGGCGTCGCCGGTGAATCCGGTGGCGAAGAGTTCCTCGCCCTGCGTGCCACCGACGACGGCGATGAGGGCGGCTGAACCGTTCCAGCGGAATGACGTGGCGGGAGGGACGACGCTGAGCGCGCAGGGGTCGAGCGATCCCCCTGACGCCTGGGAGGCGAGCTGGGACTCGATGTCGGACTGCACGGTGCGGAGCGTTGCCTTGAACGTGCTCGTTCCGAGCGCCGCGGATCCGAGCGCGCTCGACGCCCCGTGGGTGACCGTCGACCCGCTGCCTCCCACGAAATGGGAGACGGCTGAGAGACCTTCCGAGCCGGCGAGACCGCCGAGCACCGCGGTGAATTCCGTCAGGCAATCGAGGTCGGACACCATGGACCTGAACGGCAGATGCGATGTGTTGTGGATGGCCGCCCATGTCGAGAGGATCACCTCCGATCGCGTGGAAACCGTCGGCAGGTCGAAATGGTTGAAGTCGGCCCCGGTTCCGCAGTTCGTGCGGCCCACGCCGAGCGAGAACGGAAAAGCGCAGGTGGCCGGTGTCGGGGTGGGAACGGGCGCTGGCAGAGGGGAGAGAAAAGTGATCGTGGCTCGTCGGTTTGCCGCGAGCCCCCGACCGGCCTCATCGCTTTCGCCGTGGGCGATGGTCTTGATGCTGGCGGACCCCACGCCGGCCGAGCCGTCGGAAGGGTGCATCAGTTCATTGGCGACGGCCTGGGCACGGCGGCAGGAGAGCTGCCAGTTCATGCCGCACGGACCCTCGGCACTGGCGTAGCCGTCCACCTGGATGCTGCCGGACCCGCCGCCGGCGGTCCACGAGGTGGCGACGGTGTCGATGTCCCTTTTCTCCGCTGCGGTCAACACTGCCGACCCGACGGGGAAGACATAGTTCTTCGCGGGCGCTGCGGGCGAGGGACCGGTGGCGCAGGCCAGGTCCTCGGGGGGCGGGCAGGTCTCGGGTTTCGGAGGCGGACCGGTTGGAAGCTGGGGCGCCGGCGGCGGGTCCGAGAGTCCGGGAATCACGGGATTTTCGCCACCGGGCGCGGGTTCTCCGTTTTCGGAAGGGGAAGCCGGGACGGCGCTGCGCCGGATCATGGGTGTTGTGTGGTCGCCGGATTGGGCCACGTGGGCGAGTTCGTGGGCGAGCAGTCGTTGGCCGGTGGGTGACTGCGGGGCGAACTGGCCGGAACGGAACACGACGTCGCGTCCGAGCGTGTAGGCCAGGGCGTTGACGGAACGTGCCGAGGCGTCGGCCTTGGAGTCGTTGTGGATTCGAACGCCGCCGAGGTCGCGGCCGAAGCGTGGTTCGAAGAAGGCGCGTGTGGAGGAATCGAGCGGCTGGCCGGAACCCGAGTTACCGGGTCGGGAGGCCGCCGTCGCTGGGTTGGCGGCGAGATCGGGAGCTGAAGGTGAGGATTCCTTGCGCTGGACGCGTTGTTCTTCTTCGCATCCGGGGCACGGCGTGGGGGAAGACGCGCAGCCTGCGCATTTGCGGTGGAGGGTGGTGTCTCCGGTTTGGACAGGAGCGGAAGGCACCTGAGGCGGGTCGCGAAGGATTCGGTCGGCGACGCGGTCCGCCTCGATTTCCGCGGGGTCGCCCGGCTGGGAGACCGGCAGCTGGGTGGCTAATTGGTGCCAGTGTGGATTGGTGCTGGAGGTGGTGTGGGCCGGTCGGCGCTGGAGCGCGAGGGGCGGGGCCGCGGTATTGCGGGCCTGTTGAGTCGACTGTGGTTGTCGGTTCACTTGGAGCGGGGGGTTCCAGAATCTGAACACGCAGGGTGATCCTCAGCATGGAAGGCTGAGTTCCGTCGCGACCGCATCCCTCCATCGATAAGGCGGTTCATGGGCAAGGGGCGCCGGCGGCCAGCGCGGGACAGGGGTTTGCGTTGGCTGGGGGGCAGGTGGTGCCTTCACAGGCGAGCGCGATGAAATTGAAGGGATTGGCCAGTAGCAGGCTCTTGAAGCAGTCGAAGGCGCTCTGGGCGTGGATGGCGCCGTTGCAACGCGGGACCGACAGGCCGTCGAGCCTGCTCCGAACCTGGGTGCCCGGGTTGAACTGGTCGGCGAGGATGCTCTGCATGTTGGCTGGGAGGGCGCGGATGTTTGCGGCTCGCCAAGCGTAGACCGGGTTGGTCGTGGAGGCGGTGTCTTCGCGCGGGATCAAGGCCAGCGCCCGGAAATTGGCCGGGTTGGAGAGCGTGGCCAACGGGACGCTGAGCGCCCTTGCCTGCTGGACTTCACCGTAACTCAGGCGCACGGCGGACTCGACCATTTGCTGGGTCTGCTGCTGGGCGGTGACGAGGGCCGGGGTGGATGTCGTGCCCGCGGGAAGGCTGTAGAGATGCTCATCGCCCAGCGCTCGCCATCGGAAGGGGGCGGCACCCGCGGTTCCGGACGGCCCGGCGGCGCTCGTCACGTCGAGTCCGCGATTGTCGGCGTCGTGCATGGCGATGGAGATGAAGTCCCCGATGCCGAAATTGCCGAGCGACGGACCGGCCAAGCGCTGCACCGTGTCCCTCACTCCATCGATGTCAATGACACCGAGATGAACGCCGTCGCGAATCGTGTCCACCGAGAGGCGGCCGAGCGGGAACCTGGACGGCCGGTCGACGTCGCGGATGTACGCCGCCATATAGCAGCTGATCAGACTGATGAGGTTGTTCGAGAAGCCCGGATAGAGGCTGTTCCAGTACTGTTGGACCTCGCCTCGCGGAGTACGGATGTGACCGGCGGAGAAGGCATCGGTCAGGTAGTGATTGGACGCCGCCTCGAGGGATTCGGGCCAGTAGGGCTGGACCGTGGAGGGCATCAGGCCGGCCATGTTGGCCGCCCGGATGGCCTGGGTATGAAGGTCAATGTAGCGTTCCCGGTTGGAATTGCCGGGCGACGATCCGGTCGAGAAGTGCGACTCATTCCTCGCCGCGAGCTGCTCGTAGCGCGCTTGGACTGCGTCCTCCACATCGGTGCCAACCGCGGGTCGCGGCCCGGTCGGATGCACTTTCCAACGGACGAGGTCGATCTGCTCGCGTCCGGAGGGGCCGCTGGACGCGACCTGCTGCATCTCGTTGAGCGACTCGAAGTAGTCCCCCATCATGGCGATCATCTCGCCGTAGGGCACGTTGCCGTAACCCCTGATCAGGACATTGGTGCCGGGCACGGCGCGGCTTCCGATCTCGACATGTTCCGCCGAACCGAAGCGGTGGACGACGGTCTCCTGGGAGGGTCCCGACTGCTGGACGACATGCGCCAGTTCGTGGGCGATGAGGCGGCGGCCGGCGGCGTGGTGCGGGGCGAATTCGCCAGAATTGAAGACCACGTTGGAACCAAGGGCGAAGGCGCGGGCATGGACCGATTGCGCGGATTCAGCGGCGCGCGGTCCGGTGTGGACGCGGACCTGCGAGAAATCGGCGCCGAAGCGCGGTTCGAAGAACGAGCGCGTGGCGGTGTCGAGGGGTTGGCCGTTGCCGAGGGTGGAGCCGAAATCAGCGGGGGCGGAGGACGTGCCCGTGGGATTGGGGGACGTGGGCTCGCGTTGAACGTGTTGTTCTTCCTTGCGCTTCGGGCAGGGCGCGTTGCCGGCGGCGCAGGTGCGTTGGATCTGCGGTGCGGGCAGGCGCATGACGTGGTCGGCGACCCGGTCGGCCTCGATTTCGAGGGGGTCGCCGGGTTGGCTGACGGCGAGCTTGGTCTGGAGGCCGAAGGCGAGGCGGAGCTGCGTGGGCGTGAGTTGTGCGGCGCGATGGGCCGGGGCGATCGAAGGCGCTTTCTGCGCGGTCGGGACGGGGCGCGCGGGCGAGCAGGACTGGGCGCGGAAGGCCATCATGGGGCCTTAGTGGATGTTGCCCGGGACGTCATAGTTGAAGCACATGTTCCAGAGGGTGACCGTGCGGTCGCAGCCAGTGGTCGGGACTGCGCCTAGCCCGTCGAAAAAGAGCCATTCCTTGTAGCTGCCGACGTGAGGAGGCTCCATTCATTGGCTTCGGATCAAGAGTGAGTCTCCTGACGTCGACTACTACGGATCTCGATTGGCTTCGGATGAAGAGCGAGTCTCCTGACGTCGACTGCTACGGATCTGGATTGGCTTCGGATGAAGAGCGAGTCTCCTGACGTCGACTGCTACGGATCTGGATTGGCTTCGGATGAAGCGCGAGTCTCCTGACGTCGACTACTACGGATCTGGATTGGCTTCGGGAACGGCCCTGCGTTGGTGGGGACGAAGCCGGTATCCGGTCAGTTGATGAGGAACTCCGCGCGGATGATCAGCGCGGACCATGCGTCAGCCAACGGCCATGTCGCGCCGAATGTTTGGAGCGTCACAGGCTGTGGAACGGAAGTTCCGAGAGGGCCGAGATCCTTGATGACTTGCCCTCCGGCGACGGCCCGGGCTTTCGCCACCGGGGAACCGTCTCCTGATCGTGAGAGGAGGATGGCTTCGGCGGCCCAGGTTTGTCTGGACTCGAAGTCCTTGAGAACCGCCTGGTCATCGACCTTGACCGCCCCGGATGCATCCGTGGTGAACGAGGCGAGGCCGTGATCGGTGAGTGCCCTGAAACCGGTGGCATCGGGCAGCAGCAACTCCGCGAGGGTCGGTTGGGCCGTCTGCGGTTTTTCTATGGCGTCCTTGACCTGCTGGAAGCGATCGACATTGGCCGAGAAGACGTGCTGGGTTTCCACCTCGTTCAGGGTGATCAACAGCAGGATCCCGTCAGCGTCCGGAGGTGCGGCGGCGTCCGGATAGGGAAGGAGCGCCATTTCCTGCGCCTTCGGGTCTTCCTTGCTGTCGGCGATGATCGCGGCCTCAAACGTCTTGATGCGTTCGAGTTGCAGCGTGGAGTCCGTGTCCCCCACGGCGCCAGCGGCGGCGAAGAGAATGACCGATCCCGGGTTCAACCGCTTCCAGTCCGTCTCCGCGGCGCGGAGGTCGCTCTGGGGCGTGGCACTGTCTCCCGCGAAGGTGATGATCAGGTGCGGACCTCCTCGGCGGTCCTCCGCTTGGAGCACCTTGTTGATCAACGCGGCCAGGCTGGCGGGGTCCGCCATCGTCTGGGTGAGGCTGTCCACGATGCCCGACGCGTTGTCGCGATTGTCCGCCGTGAAGTTGATCACCCGGTAGCGCCTGGGCGGAATCGGCGCCGGCGGCTCGGCGACAACGCCGCAGGTTTCCTCGCGTCGGCGTGCGAACAGCACCCAGTCGCGGACGGCCTGGACCATGAACTCGGCGATGCCCGGATCGTCGGCCGGGAACAGCTCGGTCTCGGCGCGTTTCTGGAACGTGGGTTCACTCATCAGGAGCGCGGACTGCAGGATCGTGAGGGCGTTTTCCGCGGCGCGATGATTGGGGTTGGACGGTTGTCGGACGGTGGCATCCGCCACGAGCTCGAGTTTCGCGAGCGGCTGGAGGATGGGCGTCGACCCGTTGTCCCCGGGAACCAGCAGTGCGGCCTGGTAGCTGACGTGCGAGGCGTTGGACTGCCAGGCGCGGGAGAGTTGGAAGCTGGCGCCCGTTTCGTCGTCCATCGCGATCTGGAACATCGTGGAACCGGCGGACTCGTCGCCGGTGAAGATCAGTCTCGCGGCGAAATGGAATCGCTCGGTCATCACGTATTCAGTCGTCTTTTCCTTCACCTGGTCCTCCTGGATCAGCCCGATGGAGACGACGCCGTTGAGCAGTCCGGCGAGGGCGGTCTCGGAACCGGTATGGGCGACCTGGGTGACGGTGAAGGTTCCGTTGAAGGAGAGTTCGACCGCGAGAGGCCGGGCCGGGCGTGTGCCGAGGACCAGGCGGAGGCGGAGCTTGGCGTGGTCGTCGACGGCGAGGAATCGCAGCTCTTGTCCGGTCTCGGCCTCGATCCAGAGGCCGTCGACGCTGGTGTTGAGGGCGGCCCCGGTGGTGGGAAGCTCGATCGTTTCCCGGATGGCGGACGGGGTCTCCTTTGCGGTTCGGATGTAGGTCCGTGCGAACGCGGCCGAGTTGGAGGCCTGGGAATAGATGCGGAATTCCTGGGTTTGCGTTCGTCGGATGAAGGCGTTGTTGAAGAGGTTGCCCGAGAGGTTGGCGGACTTGGCGCGCGTGGCGGGATTCCCGGCGGCACGGGCGATGACCTGCAGTTTCCTGATGATGGCCTGGCTGATGCCGGCAGTCGCGCAGTAGAGCGCGTGACCTCCATTGACCAGGGTTTCTTCGCGGGCGGATCCGCGCCCGAACAGGCCGCCGGTCTGGCTCGTGCTGAACGATACGCGGGCATCGTAGAGGCCGTTCACCGATGTCGAGCTTCCCGAGAGCGCCTTGCCATCGGGCACGAGGATGTCCACCCGCGGCTTGTTGGAAGGATCGTCGAGGCCCTGGAGGAGCGAGATGCGCTCCATGTGCTGCGATTCCTCGAGCGCATGAGCGACGTAGTCGGGACGCACGATGCAGAAGCGCAGGTCGACACCCGCGCCGAGAAGACGTCGGACCTGGAGATTGACGCTCAGCGCGGCATCCGGAACGACGGGCAGATAACCGGCGCTTGGAAGTTCGACGATGCCGCATTGGTCGATGAGAACCTGTCCGGTGGGCAATGCCTGGAATGCAGCGCTTGCCCGGGCGAGGCGGGCCTGCAGGTCGGCGATGACCGTCAGCGAAGGGGTTGCGGCCACGTTGATTTTCGTGGGAACCGCCTCAATGGGGATGCCGGCGGCGGAGTCGGTGTTCACCCGGACCCGGTCGGTGTTGCTGGGGAACCGGGACAGGACAGCGGTGGTGTCCCGCAGGTATTGAGCCACGGTCTCGAACTGTTTGGCGGCCTCGGCCACCAGCCCGTGCGCCTGGGAACAGGGATCGTCCCGGGTCGGTGTCGATGACTCCCCGAAGCAGCAGTGGAGCTGGCATTGGAATTGGAGGATCTGCGCGAGGAAGACATCCCATGGCCGCATCATCATCCGCCATTGCCAGTACCTTCGCGCCGGCGTGTCGATGCGCTCGCGCCGGACGATCCAGTCGTCCACGAACACCACCGACGTTCCGGCCAGCGAGACGACCGCCAGGGCGACTTCCGTTCCGCTGTCCGGCGACGCGCCATGGCACCAGACATCCGAGGCGAGGCCTGGACGCGAGATCATCGAGGCGACACGGCGGCGTTCGCCCTCGAAATAGGCGGAGGCCACCCGCGATCGGAGGTGCTTGCCGGTCAATCCACCCTTGGACAAGACCGGCAGGGGCGTCATGGGTGTGCCGGTCGACTGCAGCCAGTCATTGAGCGAGATCAGTCGGAACAGGACCGTCTCGACGCGGAATGGCCGGTCGGTGCTGGTGACGCAGGCCTCGGCGCACAGGCGGCCGTAGACATCCTCCTCGCCGCAGAGGAGTTCGGTGGCGGTGGCGGTCAGCACGTAGAGGTCGCTGCCCTCGCCTTTCGCGCCCGCCGCCGGTTCGGTGGCGACGGTGCAGGGGGCAAAGGCGCTCTTTCGAGCCGCATCGGTGCCCACGGTCACCACGCCCACGGACGTGGCTGTGGCTGTGGCTGTCGCTGTGGCTGTGGCCTGGGATCGGTCGAGGAGATCCTGGACGCCCAGCGTCGTGTCCTGGGCCAGCAGGAGGACGCGGCCTTGGGGATCGATGGCGAGGCCGGCGCCGACAGCGAGTTGGCCTGCGCCGGCCGGTTCGACGGTGAAGCCGTAGGCGACGCCGTTTCCGCCGGCGCGATTCGAGTATTCGACGAGGGAACGCAGGTAGCGTTGCTCGGCGTTGAGGTCGGCGGCGCGGAGGAATTTTCCGTCGAAATAATTGAGCCGCGTCAGGGGGGTGGTCGAAGGCAGGGCGGTGACGCCGTTGCCTGGGCCCACGAGAACCAGCGGACCGGACGTATGGGGATGGGTCGATGACATGGTTAGATCCCTTTCTGGAAGACGAAATCCTGTCCGTTGTTGAGTGGGGAGAAGCCGGCGCCGAGCAGGGGTGTGGGTCCGGTGCCGCGGGCGACGAGGCGGAGGACCTTGGCGGTGCCGGTGGGCAGGGAATACTGAAGCTTCACCGTGCGAGTCGATGGGTCGTAGGCGGACGAGCTGATGACCAGGTCACTCCAGCCGGGGCTCGCCGCGGGATCGAACGCGGTGAGCGAAAAGGCGCTCGGCGTGATGCTCGCGGATTCGAGGTCCGAGGTGACCTGGAACTTGAGGGTCGAGGAGCCCAGGTCGAGGGACACGCTTCCGGGAATGGCGAACGGCCCCGCATTGCCTGGAAAGCCACCCCCGATTCCCCATTCCTGGATGGCGGAAGTCGCCACCAAGGTGGGGCGCACCGTGACGTCGACGTCCACGGCGGCAAGCTTCAGCGGAGTCGTGTCCGTGGTGAGTTGGATACCGGAGAGGGTGGCCAGGAGCACCGGGAACTCCTTGGCCTCGGGGGGCTGGAGGTCGATTTCGTCGAGTGCCGCAAAGCGCCTGAAGGAGTCCACGTTGCGTGGGGCGGCGAGCACCTCGACGTCGGCCGGCTCAAGTTCCCCGGCGCCTCCGCCGGCCTTCGCGCGCGGCGAATCGAGGCCGAGCAGGAGCCGGAGCCGATGATACGGTGGGGCCGCAGCGGGCGCGGGGCGACCCGGGCGCAGCAGGATCTCGACCGTCTCGAACACGCGCGAAAACGAGGTCGAGACGCCTGATCCTTCGCACGCCTCGGCGAGGGCGGGCACGGGCCGGGTGAGGCAGGTCTTGAAGACGAGGACGACGTGGGCGTCGAAGGTCACCTTGTCGGTTTCCCTGGTGATGGCGAAGCCCGGGTCGTTGCGATGGGCGTCAAACCAGGCAGCGATGTTGAGGCACGCGTCGGCGTCCAGGTGGAGTTCGCGTCCGAGCGCGTCGATGGCCAGGCCGGGGTGGACGCGGAGTTCGCCACGCTCGAGGGAGGCCTCCACGCCGAATCCGCGGACCACACCGGCGCCGTGGAGCCACTGGTTGTGGAGTCGCATCTTGGCGCGGTGGTAGGCCTGCTCGGTCTCGAAATCGGCAACGCCGAGCAGCATGCCGAATTGGTAATGGAGGGACGTGTACGCGGACTGCGCGCTGTCCTGGGAGTCTGTGCACGGGCAGGGCGGGGTTTCGGGGTTGGAGGCCATGGGGATCCTTTCGTTGGAACGTTCGGCGAAATGCTGACGCCGTCATGGGGCTGCGGCGCGTGGCGCACGGCCCATCGGGAGTGACGTCGTGGTCAGGTGGGGCGCATGCCAGCGGGGAGTCCTGGAAACGCCTTGCCCGCCTTCTCGTATTCGCGGCGCATGGCGCGGACAAAGTGCGCGCGGGTCAGCCGCCCTCCGTCTGCCGCGGCCAGGAAGGCGGCGGCAACGGTCGCGTTGCGGATGAGACCTCCGACGACCGGGTAGAGCGCGGCGAGTTCGTGGAGATTGGCGTCCTCGCCCAGCAACGCCTCGTCGGGGATGTGGCATCGCCAGATCCGGTGTCGTTCCTCGCGGTCGGGTTCGTCGAATTCGATGACGAAATCCATCCGGCGAAGGAATGCGGAGTCGATGTTCTGCCGGAGGTTGGTGGCGAGAATCGCGAGTCCCTCGAACCTTTCGAGGCGCGACAGCAGGTAGGCGGTCTCCAGGTTGGCGTAGCGATCATGCGCGTCGGAGACCTCCGTCCGCCGCCCGAAGAGGGCGTCCGCCTCGTCGAAGAAAAGCACCGCCTGCCCGCGTTCGGCGGCGTCGAAGACCGAGGCGAGGTTCTTCTCCGTCTCACCGATCCACTTCGAGACAACCCGTGAAATATCGACCAGGAGCAGGTCGACCCGGAGCGCGGTCGCAAGGACCTCCGCCGACAGTGTCTTGCCGGTCCCAGGCGGCCCGGCGAACATCATCTTCACCCCACGGGCGCCCGGCTTGCCGCGGAGGAATCCCCATTCATCCAGGACGCGCGACTGGAGCGAGAGCCGATCGATCGCCGCCCGCAATTGTTCCTCGCGGTCGCGCGCGAGGACGAGGCTGTCCCACGATGCGGAGGGACGGATCAGCTTGATGCCTCCGGAGAGCGACAGCGCCCCGCGCGCACGGATCGCCTCGGCGACATCCTCGAGGCCCGATGCGCGATCATCGAGGGACGAGCGACACCGCAGGTCGTTCGAGATTTCGGCGGCGACTCCGGGCTCCACGGGATACCTCGAGGCGAGTTGAGGGGCCGCCCCCTGAAGGGAGGGAAGCGTCCGGCTCCATACCGATCGCCGGGCCTGGGTCGGCAATCGCTCGACGGCCAGGGCGATCAAGGGTCGCGTTCCCCGAATCGGAATCGTCCCGGCGCGGCCGCAGACGACGAATGCATCCGGGTGATCTTCCGCGGCGGGCGGTTCGTACGCAGCGGCTGTCTCCGGGGTCGACATCCGGATGACCAGCGTCTCGCCCCTCAGGAGGGCGTGAAGTTTCAAGGCGGCGAGCTTGTCGGGATCGGTGGCGCCGTGGATGTGGAATCCAGCTGGTTTCCGGCCGGCGGCCGAGACGAGGGCGAGGCTGCGTTCGAACGCGGTCTCCTCGGAATCGGCGGTCACGAGGATGGTGCACGGGACCTGTCCTTGAAGGGCCCGGCAGATGCGCCGGACGGCGTCCGTGGCGAGCCATTCCTCGAGCCCGTGGAGGTGCGGCGGAGATTCGTGACGTGCGAAGCCGGCAGGCCAG
>CAIMTB010000092.1 GCA_903844265.1 uncultured Verrucomicrobiota bacterium | reverse complement strand
GGTGGCGGCGACCAGCACCAGGCGTCCGTGGACGCGGACGGCATTCACGATCGAATCGTGGAGCTCCCAGATGGGGAGTTGCCTGGGGTCCATCTCTGGGAGGGTGCTGGGGTTCATGAACAACGCGCCGGTCAGGGATCCATCGTGAAGGATCCTCGAGGGTGACCCATCGGCCACCCCGCTTCCGAACGGCGGTCCCGACGGTATCGACGTCCACCCGATTGACGAACCGATTGTGGATCATCGTGGCGCACAGTCCTCGGGCGGTCCTGTTGCCCGCGGGATAGCCTACCAGAAATCCCTTCTCATCGGCGGGTGGGTCAAGATCGAGGCAGGGCGCGTCGGTCAGGATGAGGGTGGAAAGGGGCGACCAGACCCGGTGGGGGCCATCGATCGCCGCGGGAACGTCGACGCCCCCGCGATCCCGCGATCTTCACTCCGTCACCATGGAGGCCTTCTCGGCGGTCTCGATTTCCGCCCAGGACGGCGCGTGCCAGAGGTGGGCGGTGCCGCTGAGCGCGGTCGCGGCCAGGGTGTTGCCGTCCTGGGAAAAGCCGAGGTCGAAGAAGAACTGGCCCTCGCCCTGCAGGGTCAGCAAGGCGCGGCCGGCCGCCGGGTCCCACAGTTTGACGGCGTCCGCGGCGCTGCACCCGCCGGTGATGAAGCGGCGGCCGTCCGGCGAGCGGGCGGCGCCGAGGGTCGGTCCCTGGTGCCCCCGGAACGTCGCCAACTCGGTGCGTTCGACGATGTCCCAGAGCCGGGCGGAACCATCCAGACTGGACGAAACAAGCCGTCGGCCGTCGGGAAGGAACAGGACGGTATTCACACCGGCGGTGTGGTTGGTGAAGGTGGCGATGGGTTCGGCGGGCGGGAAGCGAAACAGTTTTACCGCGCCCCGGCGATAACCGGCGGCGAGTGACTTTTCGTCGGGCGACAAGTCGAGTGACCAGATCCCGTCCAGAAGCGTTTCGGGTAACGGCACCTCGGCCCAGTCGGCGGTCCGCCAGGTGCGGATCCGAATCGAGATATCGTTGAGCACCACGCGGGCCATCAGATGATGGCCGCTGGGGGTGAAGCTGAGCCATCCGTACCACTCGAAGGGAACGGCGAAGTGAGTAACTGCCCGGCGCGCCGGCCAATCCCAGACGGTAACCCGCCCCGGACAATCCCCGGTGGCCAGCCAGCGGCCGTCAGGCGAGATCGCCGTTCCCCAGTGATTGCTTCCCAGGCCGGATAACTGTTCCAGGAGGCGGTTCGAATGAGTTTCCCGGAGCGCGAGCGAACCCGCGGCGTCCAGGGCAAGGAAGTCACGGCCGTCGGGCGTGAAGGTCAGTCCGCCCCGGCGCACCGCTCTCGGATCCAGGGTCTCGGACTGGAAGCCGGGGGTGTCCACCGCCAGGAAGGATTCAAATCCGGGAGTGAGGGTGAGCTGCGAATGCGAGGTGGTGGGACGGCTGACCGCCAGGTCCCAGAAACAGATCGATCCCTTGGAGTCTCCGGTCACCAAGGTTCGACTCTCGGGCAGCAAGGCGAGGGCCATCAGGGCTTCCCCGGAACTCCGCAGGCAGCGGAGCTCGGCGGACTGGGCCACGCTCCAGATCCGGAGGGTCCCGTCCTGGCTGGCCGAGATTAGTTGCTCAGCGTCCGGGGTGAAGGCGAGGCTCGCCACCTGCCCGGTGTGGTTGGTGAACTCACTCCGGAATTTCCCGGAACGGGCGTCCCAGAGCCGGATGGTGCCCCCGCCATAACCGAGGGCGGCGGCAAGTAACTCGCCCTTGGGAGAGAGGGCCAGCGTATTGATCGAGCCGTTGTTTTCCGTCGGGAAGGTCAGGCTGGTTCCGCGACGCAGGTCGAGGAGCCGCAAGCGCCCGTAACCTTCACCGACGGCCAGCGAGTCGCCGTCAGGCGAGAAAGCCACCACTCCCGCGGTCCCGTAACGAGGCGGGGGCACCGAGAAGTTCGTGAGCGTCTGGCCGGAAACCCGGTCCACGACCTGGACCTTCCCCCGGCTCTCGAACGTCGCCAACCGCCGGCCGTCGGGGGAGAGAGCGGCCGAGCGGACGGGGTTGTCATGGGGGAACGTCCCGACGCTCCGGCCGGCATCGACGTCCCAGACACTCATGGCCGGCGGTCGGGTCGTGGCTCCGGTACCAAAGGCCATGAACTTGCCGTCGGAAGATAGCGCCAAGGGGGGGATGGCGCCTTCCGGCAGGCCCGTCAGAGGCCGTCGGGTGGACAAATCCCAGAGGGAAACTCCGTCCCAAGTCATCACGGCCAGCAAACGCCCGTCCTTCGAGACGGCGAGGTCGCGGATTTCCCGTGGATAGCGGTGGAGGGTGAAAGACTCGTCGCCGCGGGTAAGTTGCCAGAGATAGCGCCACTCCCAGTGGCCTGAACCGGCGGTGGAGGGCCCCGTGGGGCGATGCTTCTCCAGCAGGCTGACGGCGAGACCGCGGTTGTCGCTTTCCAGCGCCAGTTGGGCGAGATGCATGTCGGCGGCGTATTCGCCCGCCTCGGCACGGAGGCGCTGTCGGAGTTCGGCGGCGGCGGTTCTTTCGGCACGGCGCCATTCCCAGACGACCCCGGTCAGGCCGAGGGCCACAGTCAGGACCAAGGCCGTGCCCATCCCAGCCAGGGCGGGCCGGCGCCGGCACCATTTCCAGAGCTTGCCCGTGGAAGTCGTGGGGCGGGCCTGAATAGGTTGGCCTTCCAGGAATCGGCCCAGTTCTTCGGCCAGTTCCCGGGCGGTCGGGTAACGACGTGCGGGCTCCTTTTCCAGGCACTTCAGGCAGATCGTCTCGAGATCGCGCGGGACGCCGGGGTTGAGGAGGCGTGGTGACACCGGTTCCGTATTCAGCACCAGATGCAGGGTGCGAGGGAGCGTCTCTCCCTGGAACGGCGGCCGCCCGGTCAGGAGGTGATGAAGCGTCGCTCCCAGCGCATAGACGTCGGTCTGCCGCATGACCTTCCCGCGCTGACCGAGCGCCTGCTCGGGCGGGATGTAGCTCGGCGAGCCCAGGACCTGGCCGGTCAGGGTCATCTGCGATTCGCCTTCGAAACGCCGGGCCAGGCCGAAGTCGGTCACGCGCGGTTGATCTTCGGCATCGATGAGGACGTTGGAGGGTTTGAGATCGCGGTGCAGGATGCCGCGTTCGTGGGCGTAATGGATCGCCTCGGCGATGGTCTTCAGGTAGCGGGCGGCGCGCTGCGAACTCAAGGGTTGTGCGGCGACCAACTGCGCCAAGGTTGGCCCTGCCACGTAGTCCATCACGAAGAACTGCTGGTTCTGGTGAACGCCGACTTCGTGGATGGCGACGATGTTGGGGTGTTGGAGACTGGCGGCGGCGACGGCCTCGGCGCGGAAGCGTTGGACGAACTCCGGGCTGGCCTGGGGTCCGAAGAGGAGCAGCTTCAGCGCGACAATGCGGTCGAGGCTCTTCTGTCGGGCCTTGTAGACGACGCCCATCCCGCCGCGCGCGATCCGCTCCAGCAACACGTAGTCGCCGAAGGAGACATTGCCGGCCGGCGACGATGGGTCCGGGACCCAGGTCAGACCCTCGAACTCGGCCCCCTCCGGGTCACTCGGCAAGGCCGGCTTTTCTTCCGCGCTCGATTCAGCGGGATCGGCCAAGCCCGCCAGGAGGAGGCAACCCGGGCACAGTCCCCGGCACGTCGATTCGGTCAACTCCGCCCCGCAACGCTGACAGGTTTGGGTGGGTGTCATGGACGTGCGGGAGCCGGCCCGGCTTTCCTGGATGTTCTACAACGTAAAACGGTCCGTGTTACGCTGGCGGCGGCTCCTCTCTTTGTCCGACCACCGCGATCAGGTAACGCAGTTCCTCGTCCACGTCACCGACGTCAGCCAGGGTATGGGCGACTTCGGCGCGGAGGCGTTCCCGATAGCGCTGGCGCAGACGGTGCATCGCCGCGCGGACGGCGCCTTCCGTCATCCCCAGCCGTTCGCCGATCCCGGCGTAGGAAACCGTGACGTCCCGGCCCCAGAGCAGGTCCGAGAGTTCGTCGAACAGCGGGGAATTGCCGGCGCGGGCGTATTCCTGCTGCAGGTTCGCCAGGACCTGCTCGAGCAGCGTCATGGCCCAGCGACGCTCGTAGGCGTGCTCGGGCGTCAGCGTCGTCGCGGGTTCGTTCGTGTACCGGTGTTCAGCGTTTTCGGCGTCCAGCGAAAGGAGCGGCACTCCGCCACCCCGTTTGGCACGCCGATTACGCTTCCACTCGTTGGTCAGGAAATTCCGCAGGGACCCGAGCAGGAACGTGCGGAATCTACCGCGAGTTGCATCCGCCCGGCTGAGGGTCCCTTTCTGCAGAACGTGCTCGAAGAACTGCTGGGTGAGATCCTGCGCGTCCTCGACACTGTAACCGCGACGTCGCACGTACACGTAGAGGGGATACCAGCACAGTCGACAGAGTTTCCCCAACGCGTCCGTCGCTTGAGGAGAAGCCGCCTCACCCGCCGCCAGCACCACGCTCCAGTGCGTGGTCGTAAAAGCGATCGCATGGGACTGGGAGCCGGAAGGTGAATCCTCCGTCCGCATGGCCGTATTTGAGCGTGGTCCGGAGCTGCTTGCACGCCCGATTCGCCGTTTCCCGGGACCTTGCAGGGCGCGGGAGAAGGCTGTGGGTGACGGGCGGTGGACAATGGGGTCAAACATCGACAGTTGACACTTCCGCGTCTCCGTCTGGATAGGACGTGCGGCCCCCGCCCGATCCATGCCGTCATCAGCCCCGGGTCGGCAACAGCGAATCCCCTGCGCTGGTGCCGCATGCTTCAAGCCCCGCACCTCGCGCACGACCCCGACCAATCGCGAAGCCGGGAGACGTGGGGCCATCTGAAGTGGTGTCCGCGCCGCACGACGTGTCGGGTCCGCTGCGATTCGACTCAAATGTCGACTGTCAATGTTTGACCCCACCTCCGCCAATGGTGGGAGCCTGCTCAACGCACCCTTCGGCAGCTCAGGGCAGCGGCCAACCGGGGATTCCCGCATCGATCTTGATGAGGCTGGGTCCGGCAAAGCCGGGCACCATGGAGAGACTGGTGACGAAGAGGCTCGTGCGCTCGGCTAGTGTTGTGCCGAATGCCAGGCTCGCTGGGGCGTCGAGGCGATCGGCCATGGTGGCGAGCGTCGTCCAGGCCTTGCCGTCGGCATTCATTCGGATGACCGCGTGACGGTTGATCACCGGAACATAGATATTCCCTTGCAGGTCGAGGGCGAGGCCGTCCGGCACCGGCGGCCCAAAGGCGAGGAAGCCAGGATCGGGATCCGGGACTTGCGCCACCGTCTCGACGGGGCCCGGACCACCGTTGGGCAACACCGGAATGCGCAGGACGAGGCCCCGCTCGGTGTTGGCGACGAAGAGAGCGTTCCTGAAGTAGCCGATGCCGTTCGCACCACACGGGTACGGGAGGAGAAACGCCAAGCTTCCCGTCCCGCTCAACAGGTCATCCCGGAGCCATAACTCCGCATTGCCCTGGGCCGGGATTCGCCAGATGCCGCCACGGCCGAAGGCCGGCGCGATGTAGTTGGTGGATGCGTACGGTGTCAACGGCGGGTCAAAGGAGAACGATTCGGTAACGAACAGGTTCCCTTCGGGATCCAAGGCGATCGAGTTGGGGAGGACCATCTGCTCGGTCCCGGGCAGCCGGACGACCTTGCCATCCTGGCTCACTCGGTAGACCCCATTGTTCGGTGCGACATCTCGGGCTGCATACACGTTGCCCAGGCCGTCCGTCGCCAGACCGGTGACACCAGGCGTGCCAAAGTCGACCAGCAAGGACTTTTCGCCGCTGGGCGAGAATTTCCAGATTTGGCCGTTGCGGGGACCGCTGGGGCCGCCGACGGCGACATAGACATTGCCGGCTTGGTCCACTGCCACCCCCTCGGGGATTTCGCCTTGGGCGCGGTCGAATGGGAGGTAGCTCGGGAATCCAGCATGGTGCAGGCGGAACAGCGTCATGCTCTCCGGCGCGAGGACACTGACCTGACACTGTCCCGCGTTGGTTCGGGACCACGCGTGGGTAACCGGGTCCCAGGGACCGCTCACACGGGGAGCGCTTTCCAGGACGAACTGCCCCTGCGGGAGGGGCCAGGACAGCACGACGGCATTCTGGATCGCCAGTTGCGGCGATTCGTATTGCGACACTTCCTGGTTGTCAAAGATGACCTCGGCCGGAGCCTGCGGCGCGGCCAGCGAATTGACCCACGTCAAAGTCAACTCGACGTCTGTCGGAGCCGTGGCGACTGCCCAGGGTGTTCCCGGCAAGTCAGGACCACTGAGCGCCCCTCTGACGGCGCGGTTGGGAAGAACCGGGTCCGCCTGAGGCGTGTCGGTCACCGTGCGCTCGAACAAGACCGCATTGGCGTTGTCCTTGTCCAGAACGCGGGTGGCGATCTCCAAATCGGACCCACGGCGCGTGAGGGCAAGCAGCAAGGTCACGTTTTGATTCTTGAGGGGGCGGTTCTCATAGAAAAAGTAAGCATGCGAGATAGCCCCATTCCAGAATTTCAACAACGCAACCTCGTCCTGATCCAAAAAGAACACATAGCCTTGGCCCTGGGGCAACCAGAGAAACTGCAGACCAGCCCAGGCGTCATTTTGACTGGCGCCGACCAAATCAGCCCGCATTTCCAGCGTCTGGTTGTCGGGAAGCGGGCCGGAAGAGGGTATCGAATGGATACCGGCAGCGTGGGTAGCCGTGGGGTTGTCTGTCTGCATGGGACCGAAGCTGCCCGAGACGACGAACTGATGGTTGATCTCCTCGATCTGCCCCAGTCCTCCCAGGGTCCATCCGGTCAGGATGTCGTCGTCAAAATGATCGCTCAACAACAAGGTCTGAGCGGAGGCCGTCGAGACGGACGCCAGCAGGGCGAGGGCCGTCAGTGCGATGTTCTTTTTGCTAATCATGGGATAGTCCCTTGGATTTGGTGTAGTTCCAGTGACCTCTCACTTGGCGCGCGCCTCTCCAAGCGCTCGCCTCTGGCCGCCATCACTACGGTCACCACCCTTTACACAGGAGAAACCGGCGAAAGGGGACAAGATATCTGTGGAACCTCACGGAGCCGTCTTTTCCTGCTCCTTCGCTTCGATCTCCTCCCACGAAGGCGAGCGCCAGAGCAGCGCCGTGCCCTCGATGCTGGCCGCGAACAGCGTGTTGCCGTCCGGCGAAAAACCGATGCGGTTGAACCACCTCGGCTCGCCCGTGAGTGTCGCCACCTCACGGCCAGTCTGGACATCCCAGAGTTTGACCGGGGCTTTCGGGCTGGTCCCCGTGGCGATCAACCGTTGGCTATCAGGGGAGAAGGTCACGTCGTGCAGTGCGTTGCGGTACCCGTGACCGAGGGGCCTGGCTTGCCGGGTCGCCACATCCCACACTGTCATCACGCCGTTCAACCCCGCCGTGGCAAACAGCAGGCCGTCCGGCGAGAACGCCAGTTGCACACCACTGGAGTAATGGCAGTCGAAGAAGGCCTGTCTCTGTCCGGTCGCGAGGTCCCACCAAGCCGCCGTCCCGTCGGTATAACCGATCGCAAAAGTGCGTTCGTTGGGAGAGAAGGTCGCATCGAGAGCGTTTTTGACGTTGATGCCGTGCAGATCAATCTCACGCCAGCCGGCCACAGCCCAGAGCTTGCCAGCGATGCTATTGTCCGACAACCACGCGCCACTGGCGAGAATGTTGCCGTGCGGCGAGAACCAGAGTGCGAAGACCTTGGCCTCGGGAATGACCAGGTTCGTGACGAGTTGACGCGCCGGGAAATCCCACACTTGAACGTTCCCGGCAGCATCGCCGAGGACCAGCCAGCGACCGTCTTTCGAAAGGTCCAGACTCGTGTGGTTGGAGCCCAGGAAGGACGCTCTCTCCAGCATCTGAAGGCTTGCCGTGTCCCACCGCACGATCGCGCCTTCAGGCCGGTTCGCAGTGAGGAACGACTTGCTGTCTGGAAGGAAAGCCGGCCCCCAGAAGTGGATGAGCTCGGGCAAGACCGCATACGCAGCCGAAGGTTTCGACGCCGGGTCCCAATACCGGACGGACCCATCTCTGGATCCCGTCACGAGGTCCAGGCCATTTGAAGACCACGCCAGGGCCCAGACTTCATCCGCATTCCCTTGGAACCGCCGCAGCTCGGCCTGCCGGGCTACATCCCAAAGCCGAAGGGTCTGATCGCTGCTGGCCGAGGCCAGTGTTTGCCCATCAGGCGAAAAGGCCAGACCGACGATCCAGCCGCTATGCCCGGTGAACCGCACAGCCGCCGTGCCAGCTGCCATATCCCAGACATGAATGTCGTTGTCCCCATCTCCGCACCCGGCCGCGAGCAGCCGGCTGTCGGGCGAGAAGGCTAGTGTCGTGATCCCGTCGGCTGGCGACGCTACCGGGAGGACTGTCTCTTTGCCTGTGTCCCTGTCCAGAAGTCGAATCTGCGGTTTGGCCTCCCCGACGGCCAGTCGCCGGCCATCGGGCGAGAAGAGCACGCAGCCGCGGTGGTCGGAATGGACGTTCGCGGTGGCGAAACGGGTCCGGGGTTGTTTCGACTCGACTCCGGGCTGTCTGACGGTTGCGTCTGCCGTTGAGATCACCCCCATCCTCGCGTCGGTGGAAATCTGTTCGACATCACTACCGACCGGTGCGCTGGGGAAGGTGGTCAAGAGCTTTTGGTGCGCGACGTCCCACACACTGACGGTCCCATCATAGGCCAAGGTTCCCATCGTCTCGGCGTCGGGCGAGAAGGCGATCGAGACAAGCTTGGTAGAGTGCGGAAACGCGGCGATTTCCTTTTGGGTGCTCAGATCCCGAAGGCTGACCACCGATTTTCCGCTCCCATCGCGGTTGCCCCAAGCCAACAGGTTCCCTCGCGGCGCAAAGGCCAGGGCCTTGTTGCACCAGCCCCAATCATGGGCCGGCAGTTCGGCCCTGGGCCGCTTCGCCACGGCATCCCAGATGGCCACGCTTCCGCCCTCCCGGCGCACCGCCAGCCATCTTCCATCCGGCGAAAAGGCCAGGGCCGACACGGCGTTCGAGTATTGGCAGAGGGTGAAGCGCTCGTCGCTCTGGCAGCGGCTCCAGAAATACCGCCACTCCCAGCCGCGCAGGTCATTTGCGGATTGCGACTTCCGACTTGCGGATTTCCCAGCGGGCCGGTGCCGGTTGAGCAATTCCCGAGCATGGGCCAAGTCGCTGTCTTCGAGGGCTCGCTGCACTTCTTTCATCTCTGCAGCGTAGGCGTTTTGGCGGGCCAGCAGTTCGCCTGCTCCGGCCCGCTGGCGCTCGGATTCCGCTTGCCGCCACTGCCACAGCACCCCGGCAACCCCAAACACCAGCAGGAGCGCGGCGGTGGCGGCCAGGCTAGCCAACTGCGGCTTGCGCCGGCACCAGCGCCAGGCCTTGCCGGCCAGGCCAAGGGGGCGGGCTTGGATCGGCTCACCCGCCAGAAAGCGGGCGAGTTCATCCGCCAAGGCCTGGGCCGTGGGATATCGGCGCAGCGGTTCTTTCTCCAGGCACTTCAGGCAAATCGTTTCCAGGTCGCGAGGGACGCTGGGGTTGAGCAGGCGCGGCGCGACCGGTTCGGCGTGGAGCACCACGTCCAGCGTTTGGGCCAGCGATTCGGCCTGAAACGGCGGGCGCCCGGTCAGCAGGTGATACAGCGTCGCGCCCAGGGCATACACATCGGCGCGCCGGGAAACGCGCCCGCGCTGGCCGGCGGCTTGTTCGGGCGGCAGATACTGGGGCGAACCCAGCACCTGCCCGGTCAGGGTCAATTCCGAATCGCCCTCCAACTGCCGGGCCAGGCCGAAGTCCACCACATGCGGCTGATCCTGCGCGTCGATCAGGACATTGGAGGGTTTGAGGTCGCGATGCAGGATGCCCCGCTCATGGGCGTAGTGCGCCGCCTCGGCCACGGTCTTGAGATACTCCGCTGCCCGCCTGGCCGTCAGGGGTTGGTTGCCCACCCGCTGTGCCAAGCTCTGCCCCTCGACGTAGTCCATCACGAAGAAGTGCCGGTCCTCATGGATGCCCACCTCGTGAATGGCGACGATGTTGGGATGGTGCAGACTCGCCGCGGAGACGGCCTCCGCGCGGAACCGCTTGACCATGTCCGGGCTCGAGTTGGGCCCGAAAGCCATCATCTTGATGGCGACCAGGCGGTCCAGGCTGCGTTGCCGGGCGCGATAGACCACGCCCATGCCACCACGGCCGATCTCCTCCAGCAATTCGTAGTCGCTGAACCGATGGGTGAGTTCCGACTCCTGATCCGCCACCTTCAGATTCAGAGCTGGACCCAGCAGGCCGGCGCCGGCCTGGAGGAAGAGACACTTCGGGCAGAACTCTTGGCACGCACCGCCTGCCAAAGGCGCGCCGCACTTTAGACACGTGTCCGGAGTCGTCATGTTGACTTGGCGGCAACTGCCGCCACGGATACTACCGGAAAAAACCGTGAATCGGGACAAGGTTTCCGCGCCCTGCCCCGACCGGTCATCCGGCCATTACGGCGCAGAGATAGCGCATCTCGTCCGCCACCTCCGATGGATCGGACACCGTCTGGGCAATGGCCTCCCGAAACAGGGCGTAATAGCGGTGTCGCATGCGTTGCACGCCCTTCTTGACGGCTTCCCCGGTCAGGCCCAGTTCGGTCGCCACTTGGTCATAGGTGTGCTCGCCTTGACCCGCCACGAGGAAGACGCGCAACTGCTGGAACAGGCCGGCCTTGCCGGTTTCGCAAAACTCCTTCTCCAGACGCGCGAGCACCTGGTCCAGCAGCGCCAAGGCCCACTGGCGCTCAAAAAGCTTGTCGGGGCTAAGATCATCGGCGGCTTCGAGGCGATAACGCTGCTCAGCCGTTTGCGCATCCAATGAGAGGGGAGGCTGGCCTCCGCCGCGCTTCTGAGCGCTGACATAATCGTGTGCGTCCGCCAGAAAGTAGTTCAACCCGGCGAGCAGGAACGAACGAAAACGTCCTTTGCCCCGATCGACGCGTGCGAACGACTTGCGCTCCAACAATTGGAGCAGGAAGGCCTGGATCAGGTCCTGGGCATCCTCGTGTCCATGCCCACGCCGCCGGGCATACGCGTAGAGGGGATACCAGTAGGTGCCGCACAATGTCTCCAGTGCCTGGGCGGCTTGGGGTGACCCGATCTCTCCTGCCGCCAGCACCACGCTCCAATGCGTCGTCGTGAACAGCCCGGAGCCCTTCGCCGAAGGCTCGACACCATGGCTGGAGCTTTTCATGACGACACCTTGGCTAGTCCTAGATCGGCGGTCTGATAGCCGAGTTCGCCCGGTCCGACGGGACGAAAGACAGGACTGGAACAACCACTCTAATCAAGATCCTACTCAAGATTCCACCCAAGAATCTTGAATAGAAGCGGTCTCACGCCACCGCCCGATCGGGATTCCAGCCATCCCGAGGTCCTTTGATCCCCAACGCGTTGCCCCCGAGCCACACGGCCCGTCCGGCCCTGGCACGCTCGAAGCCTTGGTGAGGCGCGGCCGTCATTGGCTGTCAGGAAGGACGAGAGCCGCCAAGCCGTGAAACGCGTGGTCCTCGACACCAACGTCGTGGCCAGCGCCTGCTTCTGGCGAGGCGTCTGTTGGCAATGCCTCGAGGCCTGGGTCGGCGGCAGATTCACCGCGTTGGTAAGCCCAGCCCTATTGACCGAATACACCGAGGTGTTCGAACGGCTCCGGCAGCGGTATCCGGACAGGCCCTGCGTGGATTGGGTTGCTGCGTTGCGCGACGACGCGGAACTCGTTTTTCCAGCGGTGAAGATTCCCGACGCTTTCAAGGACTTGGACGACGTGGTTTTCGCCGAGTGCGCGGTGGCTGGGGAGGCGGATTGTTTGGTCAGCGGCCACAAGGAGTACGTGCAGGCGGCGGGCGATGTCCGCGGCATCCCCGTGCTATCGCCCGCCCGGTTCTTGGAAGTGCTGAACGCCGGACGCTCGTGAGCGAATCCTGAAGCGGTCGTTCGATCCGGCCTCGATTGCCGGTGGGGAGGGCAGGCCCTGGCGGAGAGGGAGCGAATCGAACACTCCACCCGACTTTGAGGTCGGGTCGTCGGTTTTGAAGACCGAGATCCGCACTTCGGGAAAACGGGGTGAACCTTCGCAATAACCACGTAAATACAGAGCGATCTGCGGGTCGGCCAAAAAGTGCCGTCGCGAAAGTTCGCGCAAGTTTCCGAAGATTTGGTGTCTGATATTGTCTGACAGAAAGCCGGGACGGAAATCCGGGTTTTGACGTCCGGCTGGCCGGGCCCCATCGTCCCAGCATGGCGTCCGAGATCATCTTCGAAGTCACCGAAGCCGAAGAGGGCGGGTTCTGCGCTTCAGCCCTCGGCTACGGCATCCACACCCAGGCCGAGACCCGGGAGGAACTTCGCGCCATGGTGCGCGACGCCG
>CAIMTB010000091.1 GCA_903844265.1 uncultured Verrucomicrobiota bacterium | reverse complement strand
GACCTCCAGCAACTTCTGCTACATTCGCCGCCAACCAGCTGCCCCCATCCACGCCATGAAATCCCGCGCCATTGCCCTCCTCCTTCTCCTTGCCACCGCCAAATCCGCCTTCAGCTGGGGTAGCGAGGGGCACGAAATCGTCGCCCTCATCGCTCTCCACGACCTGAAGCCGGTCGCCAAGGCCAAGATCCTCCAACTTTTCCGCTTCGAGGACCCCAGTTCGGCAGCAACCCTCCCAGAGCTGATGATGAAGGCCTCCATTTGGCCTGACACCATCAAGCAAGCGCCCACCACTCCCCTGCACATCTTCAAGGACATCAACGTCTTGGATGCCGCCCAATCCCATCCACTGCACTTCGTGGACATCGAGGGCACCCACTACAACCCCGAAACCGACTGTCCGAAGTCCAAGTGCGCGATCACCGCCATCGAAACGTGCCGGGAAGTGCTGGGGGATCCGCATCAACCCTCCCTCGCTCGGCTCGAAGCCCTGAAGTTCCTGGTTCACTTCGTCGGGGACGTCCATCAACCCCTCCATGCTGGCCGGCGCAGCGACAAGGGAGGAAACGACATCACGATTTCGACCTTCCTGACCCGCCACCCTCCCTCCGGCTTCAATCTCCACGAGGTTTGGGACAAGTTGATCGTCGAAGAGGCCGACCGTGATGCCAACCGCTACGCGCTGAAGCTCCTGGGGAGGATCACCTCTTCCAACCGTTCCACCTGGGCTGCAAACCTGGATCCGGTCGCCTGGGTGGAGGAATCCCACAAGCTGGCCATGACGGTCGCGTACAGGTCCGGGAAGTCGACCCCAGTGACGAATGGCGCTGCGATCGATGCCAAGTACTACAAGCGGGCGTTGCCGGTGGTGGAGTTGCAGTTGGAAAAGGCAGGGGTGCGATTGGCGGCGGTGATCAACTTGGCGATGGGGAGGTAGCAGGTGGGAGATGGCGAACCGGCGCGCGAAGTGCCCAACCAAGCGGCCCGACCCACTCGCCGTTCCGTGCCGGGACGATTTGATGGTCCGAGGGGGTCGCTGGCTGGGAAGCCTTGGAGCCGTTGGAACACCGAGCTACTCGGCGTCACGCTCTTGAAAGATCCGAATGCGGCCGGCCTCGACAATCCAGAGCTTGCCGCAAAGTTCCTCGCGTTTGAGGCCGGCAGCGAGCACTTCGACCAAATGGACGAGATCTCCTTCGCTCGGCTTTCGGGCCAACCTCAGGACGGCGATGCCGCGATAGTCACTCGGCCGGTACCGAAGTGGGTTGGCGAAGTCGAGATCCAGGGTGACCAGCGCACGGGACTCCTCGCGACAGACATTGATCAGATCCGAGTCGACAGCCCCCTCCATCCGCTGCTCGACCACGGTCGCGACATCGTGACCAGCCAAGACCAGGATCTCGCGTCCACGCAATCCCAGGTTCTCGTCGAGCTTCAACCTCATGGACGGGCTTCCATCGGGATCTCGACGAACCGCTCCCGCGACATCTCGGACCCGTAGGCAATGCAGGCCTGGATGTCCGCCAGCTCGATACCCGGGTACATTGCAAGGATCTCCTGGGCCGAAGACCCGGAGGCGAGGAGATCGAGAATCAGGGACACCCAAAGGCGGTGTCCCCGGATGCATGGCTTGCCGCCACACCGGCCGGAGTCGATCCAAATCCGGTCCAGTAGCTGCTCCCGGGTCGGTCCTTGCATGGCTTCACAGTACGACGATCGGTCGACGGCGGGAAGCCCAGGTCTGACGGCTGCGATCCCGCTGTGGCGGCGGGAGCCCCAAACCGCTCCCGAAGCTCTGAACTTCGCGAGGTGAATTCCACCGCGATCCATCGCTTCATATCGTTCCACTTCAATCTTTTACGCACCCAAGCGAGTTTGCCCCTTCGCCGGCTGCACTAAAACCGGTGGCGTTTTCGATTATCTCCTCGGACAGGGGCTCGAAGCTCAAGTCCGCCAGATCAACGACTGAAATCGAAGAAAGCCCACCATGAACTCGACCACCACAGCCGCCAACGACCTCACCACCTGCAAGTCCAACAACCGCACAGCATCGACCCAGAAGGCGATGCCGGCCTGCAAGATCCTGGCTCGCCGCCTGATCTCGACTGCCCCGGCTCGCAAAACGTGCTCCAAGTCGGGTTGCCCGGCGTCGCGTGAGCACTCCCCGGTCGCCAGGGAATCGTACAGCTTCAATCCGTCGTTGCCGGCGGATGCGCGCGTTCGTAGCTCCTTCGGATTTCGCCCTCCGTCCCGAAACGAAGGCAAGCTGACAGCGATCCGCACACTGCCGGCCACCGTGAACCTCCACCTGAACCGGGCCTGCAACTTCGGCTGCCGCTATTGCTATCCCGCCACAGTTCCTGCAGATGCCCAACCAATTCATGGGTCTTCGAGGCCCACTCCGAAAAGTCGAGTTTCGCCTCTTCACATATCGAGAGCGCCAACCTTTCGAAGGCGACTGTCACTGCTGGAGGTACACGCGCTTCGGATTCCATCTTTCCCGCTCATCCTGCCGTAGGGTCGAATTTCATCGCAGCCTGACACAGGGACTCGAACTACCCAGCCAACGCACTGCTTTTCCGCAACGAACCAGTTCCCTTTTCGGTCAAGTGGTAGGTTTTGACCATTCGGTAACCCTGCGGTCTTCATCGACCTTCCAGGTGCCCGCTGGATTCGAGACGGCTGAGGACCCCGTACAGCGTCCCCTCCCCACCCTCCTTGGACTGGATTCCCGCTTTGCGGAGGCTCGCTGCAAGGTCGAAACCGTCCATGGGCTTCTCCGACAGGATCCTCAGCGCCACAACCTCCATTTCCTTGGACGAGAGCGGCTTTGGCGCCGCTGCCGCGACCGCCGCCGGTCCATAGGTTCGTAATACGGCACTGCGGAGTCGTTCGAGCGCCTTCTCTGGTACAGGAATCGGTGAGGCCTCGACCGCCGCCATGAACGCAATCACCTGAACGACCTTGCCCTCCTCCGCGAGCAGCAAGGCCTCAAGCGGGGTCAAGTTTCCGCTCGTGATAGGTTCCATGGTGCCCGCGGTCTCGGAATCGACACTGGTCACCTTGGCGACATCGCGCTTTTGCGCCTGATGGTACCGGACGTGGTCCACAGCCTTCCGTCGGGTGATGCAGACGAGGCGACGGCGCGCGACCGTGATCTCAAGATCGGTGTGCCGTGCCTCGATCAGCGCTTCGAT
>CAIMTB010000090.1 GCA_903844265.1 uncultured Verrucomicrobiota bacterium | reverse complement strand
GACGCTTACTCCAAGTCCCGCACACCTGATCCGTCGCCACAAATGTCAACTGTCAATGTTTGACCCCACAGCTCTGTACCTCCCTGTTTGTTCATGAGGATGATCAAAGCCCGGCGCCGTGCGGCATCATCCACCTGCACGACATACTCAAGGCAGGCATCGCCTGACAAAAGCAATGGGGTCAAACATTGACTATTGACATTTTCACCTTTGCCCGACCCCCGAACGCCGGATCCCCCGCGCTGCCGACGCTTACTCCAAGTCCCGCACACCTGATCCGTCGCCACAAATGTCAACTGTCAATGTTTGACCCCACAGCTCTGTACGTCGTAGCAGTCGACGTAAGGAGACTCCATTCATTGGGTTTCCGATGAAAAGGCAATGGGGTCAAACATTGACTATTGACATTGTCACCTTTGCCCGACCCCACGAACGACGGATCCCCTGCGCTACCGACGCTTACTCCAAGTCCCGCACACCTGATCCGTCGCCACAAATGTCAACTGTCAATGTTTGACCCCACAGTTCCCCGCTGCGCGCCGGCATTTAGGGGCTCAGGTTCGGGGTGCCTTCGGAGGGCGGCGGGCAAGGGACTGCCCGCCCTACCGTCAACCTGGTGATGCACCGAGAAGCACCGTTTATGCTGACGAGTGCTTTCAATTCTCGCCTGGATTGCTACGCTGCCGTCATGAATCGCCCCAGCGGCGGGGTCGAGCCTTCGGCGAGGGCTCAGGGCTTGTTCAGGACCACCCATTGGAGCTTGGTCCTCGCGGCGGGACAGGGCGGCCTGGGGCAAGCCGGCGAGGCGCTGGAGGAACTCTGCCGCACCTACTGGTACCCCCTCTACCTCTACGTCCGGCGGCGAGGCTATGGCCCGCATGACGCCCAGGACCTCACCCAGCAGTTCTTCGCCCGGTTCCTCGAGAAGGGTTCCCTCAACCTCGCCGACCCCGCCCGGGGGCGCTTCCGAAGCTTCCTCCTCCGGTCGCTCCAGAACTCGCTGGCGGATGACTGGAAGCGGGCCCACCGCGCCAAACGGGGCGGTGGAGCGGTCGAGCTTCCCCTGGACGGTGTCGCCGCGGAGGCGCGCTACGCCGCCGAGTTGACGTCCCCGATGACGCCGGAACGCGCCTACGAACAGCGCTGGGCACTGACACTGCTCGAACGGGTCCTGGGGCGGATGCGGGAGGACTATGCCCGGGCCGGCAAGGCCCGGCTGTTCGAGGCGCTCCAGGACTTCCTCTGGGGGCCGGAGGGCTCCGCGTCGTATGCCACACTCGCCCAGGACCTCGCCATGACGGAAGGCGCGCTCCGCGTGGCGGTCCATCGTTTGCGCGAGCATTACCGCGAGCGACTGAGGGCCGAGGTGGCGAACACCGTGAGCGATCCCACGGAGGTGGATGCGGAACTGCGCCATTTGATCCAAGTGATCAGCGGGGGAACGTGAAGGCCGGTCGGAACGCCGGCTTTTCTTCGCGGCCGGACGTAACGGCAGCCGGGTTCCGGCGTAGAAGCAGGATGAACATCGGATCACCAGAACAGGCCATGTATGGCTGAAGACCGAGTCTGCGCCCGCTGTGGCACTGTGTTGAAGGCCTATGCCGGGGGGCGGCTCTGTCCGACCTGCCTGCTGCATGGTGGGTTGGAAGCCGGTGCGGACCTGGCGCCGGCGGAAGAGGCCTCGCCCGCCGCGCGTCCCGTGTCACTCCCCCATGCCTTCGGCGACTACGAGTTGCTGGAGGTGATCGCCCGGGGGGGCATGGGGGTCGTGTATCGGGCCCGACAGAAGAGCCTCGATCGCCTCGTGGCGGTGAAGATGTTGCTCGGGGGCGAATTTGCAGCGCCCAAGTTCGTCGAGCGCTTTCGCGTCGAGGCCGAGGCGGTCGCCCGGTTGCAGCACCCGGGCATCGTCGCCATCCACGAAGTCGGTGAACACGATGGCCACCGGTTCTTCTCGATGGACTACGTCGAGGGAAAAAACCTGGCCCAGGTGATTTCCGATCTTGGCTTCCAAATCTCGGATTGCCGGCGCAGTGCGAGCTGGTTGAAGACGATCGCCGAGGCGGTGCATTACGCCCACCAGCGGGGGATTCTGCACCGCGACCTCAAACCCTCCAATGTCCTGATCGACGCTCTCGAGCAGCCGCATCTCGCCGACTTCGGGCTCGCGAAGCGCTTCACCCCGGACCCGTCACGGGCCGGAGATCCCTGGTCACTCACGCTGTCCGGCCAGGTGCTGGGCTCACCCAATTACCTGCCGCCTGAGCAGGCCGAGGGCAGGCACGCCCAAGTGGGCCCGCCGAGCGACATCTATTCGCTGGGCGCCATCCTGTATCACCTGTCGACCGGCCGGCCGCCCTTCCAAGGGGAATCGTTGACGACGCTCTTGAAGCAAGTCGTGGAAACTGCGCCGGTGGCGCCGCGTCTGCTGAATCCTGGCCTTCCCCGCGATCTGGAAACGATCTGTCTGAAGTGCCTGGAGAAGGATCCCCAGAAGCGCTACCAGACGGCGCAGGACCTGGCGGATGAACTGGGCCGTTTCCTGCAGGACCTGCCGATCCAGGCCCGGCCGGTCAACGCGGCGGGCAGGGCTGTGCGCTGGTGTCGCCGCCAACCGATGCGCGCGGGGCTCACCGCGGCTTTGATCCTGACCTTCCTGTTCGGGATGACCGGGGTCGCCTGGCAACTGAAGCGGGCCCGCGCGGGGGAGCTGCTGGCCTTGCGGCACGCCTATGCGGGCGACATCAAGGAGGCCCAGCGCGCCTTGGAGGAGGAGGACCTGGGCGGGGCGCGGCGGACGCTGAACAAGTACCGCCCGGGCAATCCTGCCTCCGGCTTTCGTCAACCCACGCTCGCCGTCGATCTGCGAGGCTGGGAATGGCGCTACCTCTGGGGTCAGTGCCGCAGTGACGAACAGTCCATCCTCACGAACCAACCGGACGCCTTCGAGAACCTGGCGTTGTCGCCCGAGGGTGGTCTGCTCGCCGTCCGTCAAACGGGTGACAACATCGTGCTCTGGGATTTGGAGGGGCGGCACCAAGTCGGCACGCTCACGAACCAAAGCCAGCCCCGGGCCATGGCCTTCGTCCCCGGCGGCAACCTCCTCGCGTCGGCGCATGACGACACCAACGGCCCCGTGGTTCGCTTCTGGGACGTCACCACGCGCCAGATCGTGCGGACCCTCCCCCATCCCACACCCGTCCACGCCCTCGCCTTTTCGCCGGATGGCGAATGGCTGGCCACCTTCGACGTGGAACCCCGGCTGCGCCTCTGGCGAGTGAGCACGGGCGAACTCGTGACGGATCTCTTGGGACCTGGGCCGAGGAATGCTCTGGGCCGAGTGCCCCTGTTCTCCCCGGACGGCGCCACGCTCGCGCTTGGGGAGATGGACGGCAGCATCCGCCTGTTGAGCCTGAAGACCGGTGTGATCCGCACGACGATTCCCAGACCCAGCGAAATCAACATCGGGGTCATGGCCCTGGCCTTCTCGCCCGATGGGCGACTCCTGGCGTCCGGCCACGGTCAGTCGGACGGCACGATTCGATTCTGGGACACGGTAAGCGGGTCCCCAGCCGGCAAATTGGAAGGGCATCGCGGCTGGGTATCGACGCTGGTGTTCGCGCCCGACGGACGGACCCTTTACTCGGGGAGCAGTGACCAGACCATCCGCGTGTGGGACGTGGCGCAGAAACAGGAACGCAGTCGACTCCGGGGCCATACGGGTGGTCTGTCGGGGCTCGTGCTGGTCCACGATGGAAACACCCTGGTCAGTTGCGCCTCGGACGGGTCGATCCGGGTTTGGGACGTGAAATCCAAACCGCAGCGTCCGGCGCACGCGGTTTTGCCGATACGGGTGGGACCCTACGGCGCGCCGTTCACCCGCGACAGCCGCCGCCTGATCACCGCGTCAGCGAAGGACCCCGTGACTATCTGGGACGTTGCCAGCGCGACGCCGATCCAAACGCTTCCCGCCCTGGGCACCAATAATCACAGCGTGGCGCTCTCCCCTGACGAGCGACTCCTGGTCGTCGGCGGCCTGGACGGCACCCTCAAGGTCTGGGACCTGGTCGACCAGCGGCTGGCGAAGGAGTTTCGACCGCAATCCCTCCCCATTCTCGGCCTTCGTTTCTGGGATGCCGGGAAGACGCTCATGTCCCATGCCGGCGTGTGGAACCGGCAGAGTTCCGTGAAGCGGTGGGATGTGGCGTCCTGGGACGAGATTCCCTTCGGACGGATGGACGTGAGTCGCGCTCTCGTTCTGGCGCAATCGCCCGATCAGCGTCTGCTCGCGATCCCCTCGGAGCCCGGCCTGACGCTGTGGGACTATTCCACGGGCGAGCTGCGATGGGCATTCACCGCCGCTCCCAGCGGCATGATGGCCACCTTCTCGGCCGACAGCCGCCTGCTCGCGGCCTGCATTGAGGGTGGCGCGTGGGTCTGGGAGGTCGGTTCCTGGCGCGAGCTCACCGCGCTCTCCCTCCACGCGAACAGGGTCGTCTCGGTGGCCTTCTCCCCCGATGGCCAGCGCCTGGTCACGGGTGGCGAAACGGGGATGGCTTTGCAGCCGGCCGTCGTCCTCTGGGATTACACCATTCAGCGGCAACTGATCGGCCTGCAAAGCGACGGCGCGTGGACCAGTTGGACCGCGTTTTCACCCGACGGCAACACCTTGCTGGCACTGAGTTGGGGCGGTTTGGCCGAGTTGTATCGCGCGCCGTCCTGGGAGGAAATCGAAGGAGAAGCGAAAGGACAGAAGACTCCATGAACTTCAACCGAAGCCAAAGAAGCACACGAAGAGACCCGATTCCACTCACGTTGACGCTCGCCACTCCCGGATCTTCCGGATCCGCCTCGTTCTCTTACCTTCCTCCCGTGAAATCTCTTCGGCCCGGACCCTCGGCCTTCACCCTCATCGAGCTGCTGGTCGTCATCGCGATCATCGCCATCCTGGCCTCGATGCTGTTGCCGGCCTTGGGGAAGGCCAAAGCCAAAGCCCAAGCCATCCAGTGCCAGGGCCATCTCCGCCAACTCACGCTGGCCTGGGGGCTCTACGCCGGGGACAGCGACGACCGCCTGCCCTACTGCCACAACTGCGGCACGCACGGCGGCCCCAACTCGCCCTATGCCTGGGTCAGCGGCTGGCTGGACCTCACAACTCCGGGAAAGCGCGACAACTGGGATGTCGAGCAGGACGTGATGAAGAGCCCGCTCTGGCGTCAAGGCGCCAACGCGGCGGCCATCTGGCACTGTCCCGCCGACAAGTCGACCGGCATTACCCCCCAGAGGCAACGGGTGCCACGCGTTCGCAGCTACAGCATCAACCCGGCGGTCGGCGGACCGTCGACGACAACCTGCGGCGGACTGCCCTGGCTGGATTTGAGCGACTTCCACGTCTTCTACAAACTCGGCGGCATGGTCGATCCCGGGCCATCGGGCACCTTCGTGTTCCTGGACGAACGCGCGGAAACGCTCGGTGAGGGGGTGTTCTATCTCTCGATGGACGGTTCCCCCGCCAAGCCCGGGACGGCGGCCTTCTACGATTACCCGGGCCGCGCCCACAGCGGCGCGGGGAGCTTCTCCTTCGCCGACGGCCACGTGGAAACCAAGCGGTGGCTCGATCCCCGCACGACGCCGACCACGCTGCCTCCTTCCGGGTCCGGATATCCGCCCGAAGTGCCGTCGCCGAACAACCCGGATCTCCGCTGGCTTCAGGACCGCTGCACCGCCCGGATCCGGTAGCCTGGGGGGCGCCTGACGCGAAAGGCAGCGGGTGCCCCTGACCGTGAGCGCGCAAACCGGCAGTACCGTGCAATGGGGTGCGGGCGTGGTCGAAAGCTGGAGACATGACAGCACTGCCCATTGGCGGCCTTCCGCCCAGCCGGCCACAAGAGGTGGGAATTCATATCGTCGATAACGCCCCCGGCTACTCGGTCGTCGGCATCAATGACAATTCGCGACTCTTCTTCGACGAAAGGCATGGCAATGTGACGATCACCGTCACTCTTCTCGATTCTGGCCTGCCGATCCTGGCAGGCCGACCAAAAAGAGCTCCTTCCTCGTAGCAGTCGACGTAAGGAGACTCCATTCCTTGGCATTT
>CAIMTB010000089.1 GCA_903844265.1 uncultured Verrucomicrobiota bacterium | reverse complement strand
CGCCCACTTTGACCATTTCGGTCGGGTGGTTGATACGGCCCCAGCTCATGTCAGTGACATGCAACAGGCCGTCGATACCGTCGAGGTCCACGAACGCACCGAAATCGGTGATGTTCTTGACCGTGCCCTTACGGAGCTGGCCGACCTTAAGGATCTCGGACGGGTGGCCGATGCGGCCCCAGGACATGTCGGTGATGTGGAGGAGGCCGTCGAGGCCGTTGAGGTCGATGAACGCACCGAAGTCGGTGATGTTCTTGACCGTGCCCTTGCGGATGTCGCCCGGGGTCATCTCCTGGAGCAGGCGGGCGCGGCGCTCGGCGCGTTCGGCCTCGATCAGCTCGCGGCGGGAGAGGACGATGTTCTGGCGGTCCTGATTGATCTTGACGATCTTGAAGTCGTACTGGTTGCCGACGTAGATCTGGAGATTCTTCGGCGGGACGATGTCGACCTGGGACGCGGGGAGGAAGGCCTCGACGCCGACGTTGACCAGGAGGCCACCCTTGACGACGGCTTTCACCTTGCCGGTGATGGTGCCGCCCTCGGTGGACACGCTGAGGATCTTCTCCCAGTTCTGCTTGAACTCCGCCTTTTCCTTGGACACGACGACCATACCGTCGCGGTCCTCGAGTTTCTCGATGAAGATCGGGACTTCGTCACCCACCTTGACGGTGGAGATGTCCTCGAACTCGGAGGCGGACACGACGCCTTCGCTTTTGTAACCGATATCGACGAGGACTTCGCGCTGGCGGACCTCGATGATGATACCCTTGACGATCTGGCCTGCGGCAAAGCTGAGTTGGCTATGCCTCAGGGCCTCTTCCATGGTGAGCATGCGGACCTTGATTCTCTAACAGTGCGGAGACTTGCCGGGAACATGAAGGGGTCCCCCTGCGAAGGCTCCATTGCCCAAACGTAACGCCTGTTGCGGCGGCAACGGAGGTTGACGATCAGGTTGTTGGGTTGACTTTTCGTTTCTCAGCCCCTCTTGGGCATCCGCACACGCGGCGCCCGGGCGAGGGGTGAAGCTATCGGGAACGAACCCTGTGGCAAGCAGGGATTGGACTGTCGTTTCATTTCTTCATTTCACGAAGAACGCCCCCCTGCTTGAACCGCGAACCCGGCCCACGCACAATCGCCGCGTTGCCGAAACCCGTCCTCGCAATCGCGCTCTGCCTTGCCGGCCTTCTCGCCGGGGCGTCAACGCTTGCCGCAAGCAGCCGCGATTATTCGTCGCTATCCGACTGGGCCCGACGCCAGGGATGGAGGCTCACCCGCAACCCGACGAGCCGCGAGGTCGTCGCCACCGGCACCACCGGCCACCTCAACCTCCAGATCGACGGCAGCCGCGCCCTCTTCAACGACGTCGCCATCTGGCTGTCCAACCCCGTCATGATCGTCGACGGCCAGGTGTGCCTCGCGAACCAGGACATCCGCGGCGTGCTCGACCCGCTGGCCCGTCCACCTCTCATTCCTGCTGGCCAACGCATCCGCACCATCTGCCTCGACCCGGGCCATGGCGGAAAGGATCCCGGTCACAAGACCGGCACACGCCTCGAGAAAGCCTTCACCCTCGCCCTCGCCCAGGAGATCCGTTCCCGCCTCATCGAGGCCGGCTTCACGGTCGTCATGACCCGACGCGATGACGACTTCGTCGACCATCCCATCCGCACCTCGATCGCCAAGCGGAACCACGCCGATCTCTTCGTCAGCCTCCACTTCAATGCGAGTCCCGACGGCTCCGGCGACGCCAATGGATTCGAGGTCTACGCCATGACGCCGGAGGGTGCACGCTCCACCAACATCAGCCGCGACGTCGGCTCGCTGAAAGCCTGGTCAGGCAACGAATCCGACCCGGGAAACCTGCTCCTCGCCTACGACGTCCAACGCGCGCTGCTTCAGCGGTTGCCCGGCTCCGAGGATCGCGGCGTCCGCAGAGCCCGCTTCCTCGTCCTCCGCCTTTCCGAGATGCCCGCGATCCTCATCGAGGCCGGCTTCATGACGAGCGCCTCCGACGCACGCTGGATCTACAGCGAATCGGGAAGGCACCGACTCTCCCAGGCCGTGGTCGACGGAATCCTCGCGTACCGTCGCCAGGTCGAACGCCCGGCCGCGACCCCTCAGCGCAGCACCAACTCCAAGTCGTCCACCAGCAGCGCGCGTCCCGATTCCGAGCGGAACTGAAGGGTGAACGCGTCCACCATGCCCGGGCGCAACCCCGTGAACGCCTCCATCGGAACCTCGAACCGCCGCCAGTCGCGGCCCACGGTGAACTCGGCCTTCGTCGGATAGACCGCCACGTCGGGTGTCCTCGCGTTGCCGTGGAGAACACAGGCGATGCGCCCGTTGCCGGATTCGGTGCGCGCCGCGAAACGCAGGGCCACGGGCGAATACTCCTCCAGCATCCAACCCCGCACCCGCGTCGTGCCGACGGTCATGGACGCCCGCCCCGCCGGGACCTCGAGGCGCAACGCGTAGCGTCCCGTCAGCGCGTTCGTCGAACGCACCATCGACCGCTCTGAAATTCCGGCCACCGTCGGCTCCCACGCCTCGAGACCTTCCTCGAAGCCTTCCAGAAATCCGTTGAACACAAACGTCGGTGTCACCAGATCCGAACCCGCCGTGCGAAAACTCCGAACCGGGGAACAGTTCGTGGCCACCGCGGAGGCGAATCCCACGAAATACGCCAACGGCACCTCCACCGACTCGAGCGGGACGAGCGCCCTCCACCCCGCCTCCGTGCGCTCCATCCTCCAGGAACGCCAGTCGCGCGACGCCCAATGCCCCGGCGCTCCCGTGCTCGCATGGACAAGGGCCACGCCGTTGGTCGAGACCTTCAGGCCCGGATTCCACACCACTGCAAGCCTGCGATCCTCGAGCACCGCGGTCGCCGCGAGCGTCTCGAAAAGGTCCGGGGCCGGCGACAACCCCGAAGGCAGCGAGGCACCAGGACACCACGCATCCACCGGTTCCGCTGCATGGGCGGCGGCGACACCGACGATCCAGGACACTGCCAGGAACGCGGCACGGATCGCCGTCGTCCATGGAGCCGGCGGGCGCAGATCGGGAACCCTCATGACCGGCGGCGTCACTTCCGTTCGCTGGAAGAACGGCTGCTCGACGCCCCCTTCTTGCCGCCCCCGGCCCACACGACGGTCGCCGTCAGGAAACCCACGGCGAAGCAGGCGAAGTACATGAGGGCGGCGGGCTGCCTCAGGCCCTTCGGAAGCAGGGGAGGCAGAGAGAATTCGACCAGGCCGCGATTGTTCATCCCCATGAGGATGAGCAGTGCGAGCACGATCATGACGAGGAGGGATTTCAGGATGACCTTGGCATTCATGTCGGATGGTTCGTCAAAGATTGGCGACGGCGGAGACGGCGGGTTCGGATGAGGCCGGGACGTTGGCAAAGGCGGCACCACGGGAGCAACACTCTCCCCCGACCCATCGGTGGCCGCGCACACTATCGACCGGCACCCACACGTCAATCGGGCGATGAAACGCCGGCCACTGCCCAGCTTGACGCGACCTCACCACGCCGGGGACACTGGCCATCCCATGGCCGAGACGAAAGAAACAGCGTTGATGGAGAAGGTCGTGTCGCTCTGCAAGCGACGCGGGTTCGTGTTCCAGTCGTCCGAAATCTACGGCGGCATCAATGGATTCTGGGACTACGGCCCGCTCGGGGCGGAGCTGAAGCGCAACGTCAAGGAGTTGTGGTGGACGACCATGACCCGGCTGCGCGAGGACGTCGCGGGACTTGAGGCGACCATCATCATGCACCCGCAGATCTGGAAGGCCTCGGGGCACGTCGACACCTTCAGCGACCCGATGAGCGACTGTCTGCTCACGAGGAAGCGGTTCCGCTCCGACCAGATCGATCCGCAGTCGGGGATCGCGTACCATTACAGCGGGGCGAAGGACCCGTCTTCCGGGGTCGAGTGCAACGATCCCTACGCCGTGCTCCTCCCGGCGGGCAAGCCACCGGAAAGCGCGCGCAGAACCGCGACCCAATTCTATCTCCAGCGCGGACTGCAGTCGGTGGAACTGCTGGGCGAACGCACGGAGAAGGTGGAGAACTCGCAGAGGTTCAACCCGGACAACGGTTCGCTCCTCACCGAGCCGCGCCCGTTCAACCTGATGTTCAAGACGTACATTGGTCCCGTGGCTGACGAGAGCAACGTCGCGTATCTCCGGCCCGAGACTGCGCAGGCGATCTTTGCCCAGTTCAAGAATGTCGCGGAGACCTCGCGGCAGAAGGTGCCCTTCGGCATAGCGCAGGTTGGCAAGGCGTTCCGCAACGAGGTCACGCCCCGCAACTTCACGTTCCGCTCGCGCGAGTTCGAGCAGATGGAACTCGAGTTCTTCATCAAGCCCGACGAGGCGATCGAGGCCATCCACGGCAGCGTGGCCACGCCCTCGGGACCCGGCCACCCGGGCGAGCCGCAGGCCAATTGGGGATGGCAGCTCTGGCACCAGTACTGGGTCGAGGAACGCATCCGTTTCTACGAGGGCATCGGGCTCCCGCGCACCACGCTCGAGGAGTACTGGCAGAAGCCCGAGGAACTCGCCCACTACGCCCGCGCCTGCGTCGACATCCTCTTCAAGTTCCCGTTTGGCACCCAGGAACTCGAGGGCATCGCGGCGCGCAGCGACTTCGATCTCTCGCAGCACCAGCGCTGCTCCGGCAAGCCGATGTCCGTGTTCGACGAGGAACTCAAGATGGCCTGGCCCAAGCTCGCACCCGAGAAGCAGGCCGCGATCTCCGAAGGTTACTTCACCCATCGCCAACGCTACCTCACCAAGACAGGTGAGACGCCGGAGAAGGCCGAGAGGACGGCCCGCGAGGACGCGGCGAATCTCGCGAAAGGCTACTACGTCCCGCACGTGATCGAGCCGTCGGCCGGCGTCGACCGCCTCATCCTCGCCCTGCTCACGAACGCGTTCACCGAGGAGGAATCCGTCGACGAAAAGGGCCGCAAGGAAATCCGCACGGTCCTGCGGTTCCACCCGCGCGTCGCGCCCGTGAAGGTCGGCATCTTCCCGCTGCTCAAGAACAAGCCCGATCTCGTCGCCCGCGCCATCGAGGTGCGCGACATGCTCCGCCCACACTTCAATGTGTTCCACGACGAGGCGGGATCGATCGGGCGGCGTTACGCGCGACAGGACGAGGCCGGCACACCCTTCGGCGTGACCATCGATTTCGACACGCTCGGCGAGAAACCGGAACTGCTGAACACGGTGACCGTCCGACACCGCGACGACGGAAAACAGGAACGCGTCCCGATGTCCGAGCTCCTCGCCTGGCTCCAGGCCCGGATCCGCTAGCCGGCACCGAACCCCAGGCGTCCGTCCGTCCGTCCACCGCCCGAACATGCCAAAACCCTCGCCAGCCTACGCAAACCCGACGCCGCCGCCGGCGCCCGCAACGCCGCCGAAACCGGCGGGGTTTGCACCACGGCGGATGTCCTACCTGTTCATGGCGGCGATGCTCCTGCTCATCGGCGGGCTGCACATGACGACGCTGCTGCTGACGACGTTGTTCTCCTATTTCACGCTGCGCCAGTTCAGCTTCGGCCGGAGCAAACCGATGGGGGTGGCGCTGTTCGTTGTTGTCGTCATCGGCGCGGGATACGGCCTCTATTTCTTTTCGAAGCAGGCCTATGTCGCGTTTCCGCGCATCACCGAGACCACCATTCCCGCGGTGGTGAATTTCGCCGAGCAACAGGGCATCGAACTGCCCTTCACGGATCTCGCCAGCCTGCGGCAGATTGCGGTGACCGAGGCGCGGGACAAGGTGACCAACATCGGGCGCTATGCACGCGACGCGGGGTTCGTGATGGTCTACCTCGTCATCGGAATCGTCGTGGCGCTCAGCCTGTTCATCAACGCCCGCCTCGGGGTCGAGGATGACCCGCACACGCGGCGCGACAGCATGTACGCGCTGGTCGCGCGGGAAATCGCCACGCGCTTCGTGACGTTCTACCACAGCTTCGCCGTGGTGATGGGTGCCCAGATCCTCATCTCGGTGATCAACACCTCGCTCACCGCGATCTTCATGTTCTGGGCAGGCTTTCCCTACGCCACCGTGCTGATCGCCTGCACTTTCCTGTGCGGACTGCTGCCCATCATCGGCAACATCCTGAGCAACACCCTCATCACCGGCGTGGCGTTCACGATCTCCCCCAACATGGCGCTCGTGGCGCTGGTGTTCCTCATCACCATCCACAAGCTCGAGTACTTCCTGAACAGCCATATCATCGGGCACCGCATCCGGAACCCGATGTGGCTCACGCTCCTCGGCCTCCTGGTCGGCGAAAAGATGATGGGCATCCCCGGCATGATCCTCGCCCCGATCGTCCTCCACTACATCAAGGTGGAATCGTCCCAGGCCACCGCCCAGGACGAGGACCCGTCGTCACCCGTCGACGCCGGGGACGACGCGCGAGACCTGCTCCTGGTCCCGTCACGAAAGAATTAGCCGGGCGCGGAACAAGCCACCGCACCCTCCAGAGAATCCGACGAACGCGGTCAGGAAGGACTTTCCAAGGCGGGCTCCGGAACTTCCGCCGCCTTGGTGCGCTTCTTCGCGGATTTCGCCCGCACGACGCGCATCCGAGGCGCGTCGTTCCAGAGGCCCTCCAGGTCGTAACGCTCCCGCACGTCCGGCTTCATGACGTGCACGATCACGTCCACGTAATCGATCACCATCCAACCGCAGTGGCGGGTGCCGTCCACCGCACGCGGGGTGACGTCATGTTCGTCGCACAGCCTCGCGGAGATGCTCTCCTCGATGGCACGAAGATGCGGATCGCTGGTGCCCGAGCAGACGACCATGAAGTCCGTCACGCCCGAAAACTTCCGGAGATCGATGATGACGACGTTCTCTGCCTTCTTGTCGTCCGCCAGTTCCCGACATCGCTGAGCCAGCTTCTTGGAATCCATTGCCGTCAGGAAAATGTGGAACCGGGTCCCAAAGGGGAAGCCGATTCTCACTCGGATGTGGGCCCAACCCCTTCCATCCCCTCCCCCTCATGCGCCCGCACACTGCCCTACCCCCACCGGATGAGGGTGCCCGAGCGCCTCCACCAGGTCATCGACGGTCCAGGCCACACCCACTGCCCCCCCTGGGCCAGGCCGGAATTGCCACTTAGGTTCACGAGAAACAATTTAAAGGGACAGGTTTTTTATAGGATTGACTCGGCGTCTTCCCTCCTCTTTCCTCCGTCCATGCGTGCGCGCCGTCTCAAGCTCCCCCAGGGCAGGCCCAGCGCCTTCTATCACTGCCTCTCCCGCATCGTCGACAAACGCCCCATCTTCGGCCCCGCAGAAAAGGACCACTTCGTCTCCCTCCTCCGCGAATGTGAACGCTTCTGCCGCGTCCGCGTCCTCACCTTCGCCATCATGCACAACCACTT
>CAIMTB010000088.1 GCA_903844265.1 uncultured Verrucomicrobiota bacterium | reverse complement strand
TCTCCCTGGCGGCGGAGGCCAAGCGGGCGTTTCCACTCAAGCCCCGCAAGGTCGTCCATCTTGATTGGGGTGTGGAGGATCCGATCAAGGCCTCCGACTCTCCCGCCGCGGTTCGCGCCGCGCTTGAGGAGACCTACGGGTTCTTGCGCACTCGCATCCAGGACCTGGTCGCGGCCATCGTCGGGCAGGACACCCCTTGACCTCCATCGGTACCCCGCCACGAATCCAATGAAACCGAATACAGCCATGCCTCGATTGTCGTTCAGACTCGGTTCCCTCACGGCGCTGGTCGTCCTTGCCGGTCTCCTCCAAACCGGTTGCGGCAAGGAAGGGGGCGATGGCAGCGGCAAATCCGCGTCGAAAAGCTCCATCCAAAACATAGGCTCCGATACCATGGTCAACCTCGCGCAGGCCTGGGCTGAGGAGTACGCCAAGGTCGAGCCCTCGGTGTCGATCGAAGTCTCGGGAGGGGGTTCGGGCATCGGCATCGCCGCTCTGATCAACAAGACGGCGGACATCGCGAATTCCAGCCGGCGGCTGGAACCTGAGGAGGTGGAGAAGGCGAAAAAGGGAGGGGAAGATCCGAAGGAATTCATGGTGGGATACGACGCCCTGTCGGTATTCGTGCATAAGACGAATCCGTTGACCGAGATCAGCATGGAGGAGCTGGGGGAAATTTATAGGGAAGGGGGGAAGTTGGCACGCTGGTCTGAGTTGGGCATCACCATTCCGGGAGTAACCGACGACAAGATCGTCCGCGTCAGCCGCCAGAACAACTCAGGGACCTATCACTATTTCCGCGAGGCGGTCGTGGGCAAGAAAAGCGATTTTCGATCAGGATCGCTCGACATGAACGGCTCCAAGGACGTCGTCGAGTTGATCTCAAGGACGCCAGGCGCGATTGGCTACAGCGGGATGGGTTATGCCACCCCCGAGGTCAAGGTCCTGAAGGTTTCCAAGAAGAAGGGTCAACCCGCCGTCGGGCCGAGCATTGCAAGCACCCTCGACAAGACCTATCCGATCGCCCGTCCCATGTTCATGTACACCCCCAACGAACCGGCGCCGCATGTCAGGAAGTATCTCGATTGGGTGCACTCGGATGCCGGCCAGCGGATTGTGGAGAGGACGGGATACGTTCCGCTGCCAAAACAATAACCATGCCGAAGTCACCCACCGAGCTGCGACAACGCTGGCAGCGCTTCAGCGAGCCGATCATCGAGGGGATCATCCGCCTCTGCGGCATCAGCGCGATCCTGTTCGTCTTCGGCATCTTCTTCTTCGTGTTCCGCGAAGGGGCCGGATTCCTCTTTCGCGGACTGGATCTAGGGCAGTTTCTGGGAAGTACGGAGTGGTACCCCACTTCGCAGAGCAATGTCAGATACGGGGTCCTGGCCCTGATTGCAGGGACCTTCAGCGTGACGGTACTGGCAATGCTCCTCGCGGTGCCCTTCGGAATCGGGGCGGCGGTGTTTCTATCTGAATTCTGCGATCGCAAGTTGCGCGAGACCCTGAAGATCGTGATCGAATTACTCGCGGCCATCCCGTCCGTGGTGTGGGGGTTCATCGGTTTGAGCGTGATGAACCCCCTCATGCAGGATGTCTTTCATGTGCCGGTGGGGCTGAACGTGCTCAACGGCGCCATCCTGTTGGCGTTGATGAGCGTACCCATCATCGTCTCCATCGGGGAGGATGCTCTCAAGGCTGTGCCGGATAACTTCCGCGAGGCGGCCCTGGCGCTGGGCGCGACGCGGTGGCAACTGGTCTATCGGGTGTTGTTGCCCGCCGCCCGGAACGGCCTCCTGGCCGCTGTGCTCCTCGGGGTGGGCCGGGC
>CAIMTB010000087.1 GCA_903844265.1 uncultured Verrucomicrobiota bacterium | reverse complement strand
GGGGATGTCGATGTAGGCGTTGCCGGTGGCGTATTCGGGGCGGGCGCCGTCCAGCTGCAAGGAGGCTTGGACGCGGGGTTGGCCGGTGAACGACCAGCGCTGGAGGTCGTCGAGGGCGTCGCGGAGCAGCCGGCGCTGCTGGTTTGCGGCGGCTGGGTTGGGGGTGGGACGGGTGGATCGAAGGCCGGAGATGTTGGTGATTGCTGCGCGAAGTTCGAGGTCGAGTCCGAGGACCTGGGCGCTGAGCCGTTGCACATCCCAGGCGTCGCCGGGGAGGAATCGGATGTCGGCGACGATTTTTTCAACGCGAAGATCGCGAGTGGGCTCGTTGTCGACAGGCAATGGCAGCGCGAGGGAGCCGCTTCGGACGCGGAGCCCGCGCACGATGTCGCGACTGGCCCGCCAGGGTGGTGGGGCGATGTCGATGTCGGCTTCGGAGATGGAGAGGCTCGGGCCGTTGGTGCCGCCCCATGCGATGCGGAGGTCGCTGGCGACGAGGCCCCGGAACCAGTGGAAGCGGAGGTCGGAGAAATCGGCCACCACGCCCCGTCGGCTGAGTTCGGCGACGACTCGGACGCGGAGGAATTCGGGAAGGCCGGCGAGGCTGAGCCAGGTGAGGGCGGCGAGGACGATCAGGACGAGTGTGAGAGCGGCGATGCGGCAGCAGCGAAGGGAGCAGCGGCACCCATTCCACAGGAGACGGCGGTATTTTTTGTACAGCGCATCCATGGGGAGGCTACTGCGGTGCGGCGGGGGCCTGGGCGGCCATGCCGGAGTCACGCCAGACGTCATCGAACACGCTGGCTTGAAGCTCGAACACGGGTTCGGAGCCGTCGGTCAGGGTGATGCTGGCGTAGCGGCCGCCTCCGGGGGCTGGTTTTCCAAAGCGGAGCTTGAGTGGCGGCTCGGTGGGTTGACCGCGGAATTCGAGCGTGATCTCGGGTCCCTTGCCGACGCCGAGGCCTGCGGCGCGTGCGGCGCCGAGTCCACGCCATGCGATGATGCGGGTGTTGCCGAGGCGATGGAGGGCTTCGTCGAGAGCGAATGAATTGATCTCATTGCGGACGCCCGGGGGAACAGCCCAGTCGTTGGTGCCCTGGTGGCGAAGTGTCCACTCGAGGCCGTCGTGGCGGGCGGTGAGGCTGGCGACCTGCGTTGAATCGAAATGCCAGAGTGACCGGTCGCGGAGTTCCCAGGCGTGTTTTGGGAATTCGTCGAGATCGCCGGGATTGACGAGGTAGACGGGTTGTTCGCCGGGGACGCGGGCGAAGTTGCGGTTGTCGCGAAGGGCGCCGGTTTCGAGTTGGGCGAGGAAGGAATGGGTATCGCCGGGTTGGGTGCGGAGCGCGATGCGTACGGCGGGAGGGGCGAGGCCGTAGGTGGCGAGGTCGAGATCGGTGACGACTTCCTTCGCGATGTCGATCATCTCGAGCATGGCGAGGTGGTTGAAGAGGCGCTCGACCAGTTGGTTGTCGGCGCGGACGTTGGCGGGTGAGAGCTGCCAGGCGTCGTTTTTCCAGGTCAGTTGAAAACTCTCCGGGCCCGTGAATCCTACCTCGCGCACGGCGCTGCGGTCGAAGCGGACCAGGCGTCGGTCGAGGAGGTCCTTGTACGAGACCCGGAGCAGATCCTGGGCTTCCGCGGGCACGGCGAGCAGGTCGGGTTCGCCGGGGCGCTGGGCATAGATGGAAGGTGCTGTGGCGTTGGTGAGCGCGGCGCCGAGGGCGATGGAATAGACCTCGTTGCTGCCGCGGCTGAGGGTGAGGTGGAGTTGTGGCGGGCGGAGGCCTGCGACCTCGGCGGGAGGCGTGGTGGTGGTGGAAAGGAAACGGGCGACCTGCAGGAGACCGAGTTGGCGGAGGAGCACTCCGACGCGGACCGAATCGGCGCGCGCGGGCCGGGGCTCGACCATCTGCCAGAGTCCGTTGGTGGCGTTGCGGTACAGCGCGAAGGCGCCTCCGGGGGAGACCACGCGGAGGCGGTCGAAGTTGAGCCGGTCGAGAGGCAGGAGCGTCGTGTCACGCCATCCCTCGGCGCTGCGCGGGAGGTGGTCGAGCAGTTCGGATTCTGCGGCGAAGATGCCGGGAATGCCGGTGATCTGGCAGTAGACTTGGGAACCGTTGAGGCTGCGAAGGCCGAGGAGCAATTCGATGCGGCCGGTGGTGGTCTCGAACGTGACGGTCGTGTTGGGCGGGTTGAGTCCGAAATCGGCGGCGGCCTGGGGGCGGGAGCGAAGCTCGGACGTGCTCAGGATGGAACGATCCTGGACCTGGGAAAGGCGACGGAGGAGTTCCTCGGCCAGGGCCTGCTGGGCGACGCGACGCGGGGTGTCCTGAATCTCCCAGAGCCCATTCGTCCGTGTCAGACGCACGGTGCCGTTGGTGGTCTGGACCTGGAGGGCAAACGCCGACGCGGGCTGGAATTCAGGGAGGACCCGATGGGCGGCCATGGCGTGGTCGCGGGACAAGCGGGCGGGACGTTCCACCACGATGACGAAGAGCGTCGCGACGAGGGCGGATCCGATCAGCCAAAGTGTGGTGCGCCAGTTCATCGTGGACGGAGTTCGGCGTGGGGCTGGGGAGGTGTCGCGCGTACGGGGTTCATTGCCGACGCCACCACACGATGAGGCTGGCGGCGAGCGCACTGCCGGGGAGCAGGGCGAGGAGGACAAAGCGAAGCATGCGCGATTGGAAGGGCGTCATGGCCACCTGATAGATGCGGATCGGCATGGGCGGGATGGCGCCCATGAGGTGGGATCGGTCCAGAAGCCAGTTTGCAGCGGACGACCCGAAGTGGCCGTTGCCTGTCCAGTCGATGAATTGATTGGCGAGGAACGTGGAATCGCCGACCGCGACGATGCGGGTGGTGCCGAGGCTGGTAGCGACGCCTGGGAGCGCGCCGCGTTCGACGGCGACCGCGAGCGGGATTTCACCCCGTCGATCGCCGGGGCTGTAGCGGTAGCCGCCGGGGACGAATGTGGTGACGGCGACGCCGTTGGTGCCGGTGAGGAAGATCGGTTGGATGCTCGCGGGGGCGCCGAGGATGTTGGCGCCGGGTTGCGCGTCGAGGGCGCGTGGTTGGAACAGGTAGAGCCGGGAGCGGGCGAGCGGGCTGGTGACGGGGTGCTTGGCCATGCGCGCCACGGAGAGCAAGCCATTCTCGGTCTCGCCGTCATCAAGCACGAGGCTGTCGGTGACGTTGATGCCCCAGCTGGCGAGCAGTGTCTCGAGACCGCTGCGCGCCCGGTAGTGGAACAACGCCAGCAGGCGCCCGCCTCGCCGCAGGTAGCGGTCAATGGCCTGCAATTCCCCGGGTGACAACGGGTCCTGGGACCCCGCGACCACCAGCAACTCGCATTCGGCGGGGACATCGCCCGTGCCGGTGAGGCGGAGGCCCGAGACCTCCATGTTGTCCTCGATGAACAGGGCCGCGAGCTTCCGGTAACCCGTCTGGATGGCTTCGCTGCGGAAGTCGTGTTCGCGGTGGCCCTCAAGGAAAGACACCCGTCTTGGGCGGCCCTCGCAGACTGCGTTGATCGCGGAGGTGAACAGGATTTCACCCTTGAAGGTGATGGGTTTCACCTCGCGCTCGCCGCGAAGCAGGGCCTTGGTGTCGTAGTCGCGGAGATCGCGGGCCGGGACGGTCTTCGTGCGTCCGCCGGATTCGAACAGGACGAGGTCGGGTTCCTCGTCGGTGACGGTCATGGGGAAGCGCCGGCGGAACTCGCCGGCCGCGACGGGATTTCGCCTGTAATCCAACTCCTCCACCTCGATCAGTGGGGAATGGCTGGAGTACTCGGAGAGGAGGGTGCGGACGCTGGGGTAGGGTTCGTGGTCGCGGTCGAAGAAGACGGTGACACGGACGCGGTTCGTGAGGGCCTCGAGGGCGCCAAGGGTGAGGGGGGAGAGCCGGTAGTCGGCGGAGGCGCCCCAGTAGAAGCGCGGGGAGTGGTGGGCGGCGAGGTAGTTGGCGACGACGGCGAGGGTGAGGACGGCGAGGATCGACGACACGACGCTGGCGCCGATGGACAGGCGGTTTCGGAGGGAGAAGCTTTCCCTGGGGATGGGAGGTGTCACGGGCATGTCGATCGATGTCGTGTCATTTCCATCGGCGGGCCTCGACCACTTTGAGGGTGAGGAAGAGGAACACGGCGGCCAGGCTGAGGTGGAAGACGAGGTGACGGACGTCGACGATGCCGCGTGAGAATTCCCACATCTGGTCGACGAGTGAGAACTCGCGGAGGATGGCCGCGGGCCAGGCGCCTGGGCCGGCGAGGGCGGCGGCGTTGAAGCTCACGAGGAACAGGGTGACCCCGAGGGCGAGACCGACGATGGCGGCGATGATCTGATTGCGGGTGAGGGCGGACGAGAAGATCCCCATCGCGACATAGAGTGCCCCCAGCGAGGCGATCCCGAGGTGGGTGGAGGCGACTGCACCCCAGTCGAGGGACGACGGGTCGTTGGTGTAGTGGCGCACGGCGAGCAGGCAGGGAATCAGCGGAAGCCAGAGGATGAGGAAGAACGTGAGGCTTCCCGCGAACTTTCCAAACACGACCTCGGCATCCCCGACGGGAGTGGTCATGAGGTTTTCGTAGGTCCCCGTGGCGCGCTCTCCCGCGAAGGTCCGCATGGTGATGATCGGGGTTGAGAGCAGGAGGATGACCCAGAAGAAGAGCGAGCCGTAGAACAGTTCGGTGAGGGGGATGTCGCTGGGTTTGGCGAGGGCGTCGGTGATGAGCGTGAAGCTGACGCCGAGCATGAGCAGCACGGCGGCGAGGACGATGTAGCCGACGGGTGAAGCGAACGAGGACGAGAGTTCGCGCCGCCAGAGAGTGAGAAAGACTCGGAGGTTCATTCCTCGGGACGCTCGGTGCGCGTGAGGTGGACGAAGATGTCCTCGAGCGAATGGCGGGTGAACGTCAGTTCGCGGAGGCGCCAGCCGCGGTTGCGGGCCTCGTCGAACACGCGGTCGCGGAGGTCGGTGCCGTTCGCAGCTGTGAGGGCGCAACGGAAGAAATCACCGCTGCACGGGGAGATGTTGAACGCGGTGATCTCATGCATCGATTCCCAACATTCGCGGAGGTCTTCCTCGGGCGCGCAGATCTCGGCGACCACCTGGTTCCCGTCGCTCATGGCCTTCTGGAGATCGGCGGTGGTGCCCGCGGCGCGGACCCGGCCCCGGTGCATGATGAGCACGCGGGTGCAGGTCATCTCGACCTCGGAAAGGATGTGGCTCGAGAGGAGCACCGACCGGCGCTGGCCGAGGTCCTTGATCAGCTGTCGGAGGGACCGGATCTGGTTCGGGTCGAGGCCGATGGTGGGCTCGTCGAGGATGAGCAGGGGCGGGTCGTGGACGAGGGCGTCGGCAAGACCGACGCGTTGTCGGTAGCCTTTCGAGAGAGTTCCGATGATCCGGCGCCCGACCTCGCGCAGGCCGCAGAGATCGAGGACGACATCGACGCGTTCGCGGCACGTTTCGCCGTGGAGGCCCTTGAGCCGCGCGCGGAACTTGAGGTACTCGCGTACCCGCATGTCCGTGGGGAGCGGGTTGTTTTCCGGCATGTAGCCGATGCGGCGCCGGACCTCGATGGACTCGTGGAAGACGTCGAATCCGGCGATGCGGGCGGTGCCGGAGGATGCGGGGAGGAAGCCGGCGAGGATGCGCATCGTGGTGCTTTTCCCGGCGCCGTTGGGGCCGAGGAAGCCGACGATTTCGCAGGGGCCGACCGTGAACGACAGGTCTTCAACGGCTGTGACCCGGCCGAAATGGCGGGTGAGGTGCGAGACTTCGATGACCGGGGCTTCTTCCATCCGAAGAATGAAACGTTAGGCGTGGGTGGAGACCCGCCGCCACGAGAAAATGCCTGCGGCTCACCCGGCATGCTGCGAATCCAATTCCATCTTGCGCCGTGTCGACTACCGGTGTAGTCCGGGCCATCCCCATTTTCCACGCATGAAGAAGATCCCACGCATTTCGGATACCGAGTGGCAGATCATGAAGGTTGTCTGGTCGCGCGGACAGTGCACTGCCAACGAGATTCTCGAGGGTTTGAACGCCGTGGAAAAATGGCATCCGAAGACGGCTCGGACGCTCATCGGCAGGTTGGTGAAGAAGCGCGCGCTCCTGTACAAGGAGGATGGTCGCGCCTATGCCTACAAGTCTGGGATCAGCGAGGACGACGCCGTTTCCCACTACAGCCAGTCCTTCCTGGAGCGCGTTTTTGACGGCGGCCTCAAACCTATGCTCGCGCATTTTGTCCAGACCAAGAAGCTTTCTGGTTCGGATCTTCGCGAGCTTCGAGGGGTGCTCGACGGCAAGCAGTGATCCTTGGCTTCGCCCGAGGAAATCGCGGGCGTGCTCCTCCGGAACCTCCCCCCACGCAGCCGTCTTGGTCGGCGTGGGCCGCTCTGTGGAGTGTCGGTCGCCTCTCGGGCGACTATCGGGCGACTATCGGGCGACTATCGGGCAGTCCACACCGCCGTGTCGGAACGGAGTCGATCGAGAAGCGCCGCGTCCGCAGGCGGAAATTCAAAGCGGCTCAATTCCTCGCGCGTGACCCATCGGACTGCGGCGCAGCCCACCGGGCCGGGTTCTTCAGGGCCGAGCCAGCGGCAGACGAAGAAGCGCACGTGCACCGATTTGGCGGGATAATCGTGGACCACGTCCTGGTAGAGCGTGCCGACATGGGCGTCGCCGCCGAGTTCCTCGAGGAGTTCGCGTCGGAGGCATTGCTCGAAGGTTTCGCCGATCTCGCGCTTGCCACCTGGAAACTCCCAGAGCCCTGCGAGGTGGCCGCCGGCAGGGCGCTGCGCTATGAGGAGGCGGTCGTCGCGAAAGAGGAGTGCGGCGCTCACGTCGATCGCGACGGCGCCCGTGTGATTCGGGGGCATGAAGATCAGCTGGGTGGTGCTTCAGCGCCCCACGCTCTTGTAGATGAACCCGAGACGTTCCATCTCGGCGCGGTCGAAGAGGTTTCGGCCGTCGAAGAGGATGGGGTGGCTGAGTTGGCGGCGGACCCGATCGAGGTCGATGCGGGTGAACTCGGGCCATTCGGTGGCCACGAGGAGGGCATCGCAGCCCTCCGCCACTTCGTGGAGGTCGTCAATGTACTCGACGTTGTCACCTGGCGGGAGCACGGCGCGGGCCTTTTCCATGGCCTTGGGATCATGGACACGGAGGCGCGCTCCCTCGGCGAGCAGGCGCCGGCAGAGGTCGATGGCCGGGCTCATGCGGACGTCGTCGGTGTTCTGCTTGAAAGCCAGGCCGAGGACGCCGAGGCGCTTTCCCTTCAGCACCCAGAGCGTGTCGGTGATCTTCTTCAGGAAGCGGTCCATCTGTCCGGCGTTGATGGACTGGACTTCCTTGAGGAGTTGGAAATCAAAACCGACCTGCTCGGAGATCTTGATGAAGGCGCTGAGGTCCTTGGGGAAACAGGAACCGCCGAAGCCGATGCCGGCGTTGAGAAACTGGCGGCCGATGCGCTTGTCCAGGCCCATGCCATTCGCGACCTCGACGACGTCGGCGCCGGTGGCTTCGCAGAGGACCGAGACGGCGTTGATGTAGGAGATCTTCAGCGCGAGAAACGAGTTCGCCGCGTGCTTGATCAGTTCCGCCGAATGGATGTCGGTGACGATGATGGGAGCGTTGAAAGGTTCGTAGATCTCGCGCATCGCGATCACCGGGCGCTGCGTGAGCACCCCGATGACAACCCGGTCAGGCTTCATGAGGTCCTCGACGGCGAAGCCTTCGCGGAGGAACTCGGGGTTGGAGACGACGTCGAACTCGACCTTTGACCGGCTGTACCGGTGGATCGTTTCCCGGACCTTGTCGCCGGTCCGCACCGGGACCGTGCTCTTGTCGACGATGATCTTGTAGCTGGTCAGGCAACCGGCGATCTCGCGGGCGACGCCCTCGATGAAACTGAGATCGACCGAGCCGTCAGCCTGGGGTGGCGTGGGGACCGCGATGAACACGACCTCGGAATTCTCGACGCCGTCCGCGATCTTGTGCGTGAACCGGAGCCTGCCAGCCGCGACATTGCGGGCAACGAGCTCGTCGAGGCCGGGTTCGTAGATGGGAATCTGTCCGGCCTGGAGTTGTCGGACCTTCGCCTCGTTGTTGTCGACGCAGATGACCTGATGGCCGACCTCGGCAAAGCAGGTCCCAGTGACAAGCCCGACGTAACCGGTGCCGATGATGCAGAGCCTCATGGGCGGGCGCGGTGGGCGACGAGGACGAAGGGAGGGGGACGCCTCACTTAGCTGGCTTGGCCGGGGCGTTGGTGCTGGCTGCAGCCAACTGCGGATTGCGGCGGACGAGTTCGTCGCGCTGCTGCTGGGCCTGCTGGCTGAATGGGCCGCTCTCCTTGTCGCCAAGCAGTTGGTCGTAGAGATGCAGGGCGGCCTCGGGCTGTTTGCGGCTCTCCTGGATGCGGGCGAGGGCGAGGCGGGACTGGCCGGCGACGCTGTCATCCGGATACTTGCTGATGATTTCCTGGTATTTCGTGACGGCCAGATCGGGCTTGTCGAGCGCGTCGAGCGAGGCGGCGATGCCGAACTCGGCCTGGGCGGCGACGGGGCCGGAGCGGACGGAGGCGAGGACCTTTTCGAACTCCGCCTGGGCTTCGGTGTATTTGCTGTCGGTGTAGAGAGTGCCAGCCGCGATGAGGCGGGCGCGCGGAGCCACGGAAGTCGAAGCATGCCGTTCGGCGACGGCGATGTAGTCGGAGGCTTTGGGCTGGGAATCCGGCAGGCTCGGCTTGGGCCGCAGGTTGAGCAGGGCGGAGTTGGCGGCGGCCTCACGCTCGGAGGCCATGTGGCGGTAGAGGTAGACAACGCCGAAGAGCGCGATGACGGCGGCGAGGCCCCCGAGCAAGCGGCTGCGGTTGACTTCGATCCAGGCGAGCACGTGCAGCATCGGGTCGGCGTCGGGCGTCACGGGCATCCCGGGCGTGACACCGAATCCGGCTGTCGGCGTGTTCAGTGGCTTCTGCGGCAGAGCTGAAGACATATAGAGCGGGCAATGATTTAGGCCGGGATCCAAAACTCAAGGGTTAATTCGACGGCGTGGCGATTTTGATTTCGATTTGTGGCGTCCCTTGAAGGTCAGTTCGGCGATGCCGGACTTGTCCAGTTGCCCGAGACCTTCCTTGACCATCCGCCGGAACTGCTTCGTCGTGGCTGTCGCCAGGGGAAGATTCAGCTTCCTGGAGGCTGCGAGTTCGAGGGCGATGCCCGAGTCCTTGGCGGCGTGTTCCGCGGAAAAGAAGCACGAATGATCCCGGTTCTGCATGTCCTCGCCGTCGGTCTGGAGCACTCGTGAATTCGCCCCGGTCTGGCTGAAGACCTCGCGGAGCATGGTCAGGTCGAGGCCGAGCGACTGGCCCAGAGCGAGCCCTTCGGCGAGGCCGGCGGTGTTGATGTTCATGACCATGTTGACGAGCGCCTTGACCTCGGCGGCCTTCCCTGCGGCTCCGATGTAGCGCAGCGTCTGCCCCTCGCTGGTGAGCCGGGTGAGGATGGCCTTGACGCTTTCGTAGACCTCGGGTTTCCCGCCGCACATGAGGTACAGCGTGCCTTCTCGAGCCTGGGTGATGCTCGAGGCCATGCAGGCTTCGAGCGAGGACGCGCCCGCCTTGGCAGCGCGCTTCTCGATGTCGCGATGGACCGATGGCGAGATCGTGGCGCAGTTGATGAAGGTCTTTTTCTGTGCGCCCTGAAGCAGGCTGTCACGCCGGCCCTTGAAAATGGCGTCCATCGCGTCGTCGTCCGTGACCACGGTGAAGATCACGTCTGCCGCGGCGGTGACCTCCGACAATTTCCCGCAAGCCCGGGCGCCGAGTTCCTGGGCGAGTTCGAGGGCGATTTCCTGGTTCACATCGTGCACCGCGCTGATCGTGTAGCCGAGATCCTTCAGGCGCCGGGCCATGTTCGCGCCCATGCGTCCCAACCCGACGAATCCAATGCGTTCAGGCATGATCGGGGACATTAGCCAGCGGGTCGCAGGCTCGGCAATCCGCACGAATCAGAAAGTGGGGACGGACATTCGGACCCGCTCGATGGAGCGGCGGGCACTACCCGAACAGGTTGAGCTGCAGGTCGCGGAGGACGAAGAGGGGGATGTCCTCGAGGCCCTTCATCCTGCGGGCACCGGTGGTTCGCTTCGGGCCACATCTTCCCCGATGCGCGCGGAAGACGTCCTCGACGAACTCACGCGTGCCAAACACCGCGCCATCGCAGAAATAGCGCACCCGGCAGCGCACGTATTCGTAGGCTGGCAGTCGTCCCTTGGCCGCCAGCACCTTGGCGACTTCCTCGGCCCGGATCGACCCGCGCACAGGCTTTCCATCGGGCCCGGTATCCTGGCGTCGCTCGTCCCCCTCGAGATGGAGGAACTCCCGGTAAAGCTCCAGCGATCG
>CAIMTB010000086.1 GCA_903844265.1 uncultured Verrucomicrobiota bacterium | reverse complement strand
CCGATCTCCGCAGCATCCAGGAGTTGTCGGTGGCGGCCTCTCCGAGGGCGCCGTGCCTGGGTGCGACCAGCGAAGGACGGCCCGCAGCGGAGTGCGCGCCCTACCATCACCCTGTGGATGCACGGGAAGCCCACCCCGCCCGGAACTCGACTGACCGGCTTTCAATATTGATCCCGCCGGCCAGCGGCGGATCCTTGCCCGAGATGAAGATCCCATCGGGCCGGGTCGCCCTGTTCCTCGCCCTGTTCCTCGGTCTACCGCCATCCCGCGCCGAAGATCCATCCTCCCTTTCCCACGGACCCGCGTCAGGGCTGAAGGCCGCCAAGCTCGGCGAACTCGACGCCGCCATCCATGCCGCTATCGCCACCAACGCCACCCCAGGCGCCGTCCTCTGGCTCGAGCACGCCACCTCGTCGTACCACCGCGCCTATGGCCGTCGCGCCGTCCAACCCCGGCCCGAGAGCATGACCGAGGACACGATCTTCGACGCCGCCTCCCTCACGAAAGTGCTCGCAACCACACCCGCCGTCCTGTGGTTGATCGAACACGGGCGGGTGAACCTCGACGATCCCGCCAAGACGTATCTCGCCGACTTCACCGGCGACGGCCGTGACGCCATCACCGTTCGCCATCTGCTCACGCATGCTTCAGGCCTCCGCCCCGGTCTCGGAGCCGGGAACGACTGGAGCGGTTACGACGCCGGCATCCGCCTCGCCGTCGCGGAAAAACCCGAGGTTCCAGCCGGCACGCGGTTCCGCTACAGCGACATCAATTTCATTCTCCTCGGCGAACTCGTCCGGCGCGTCGGCGGTGAACCCCTCGATGCGTTCTGTGCGCGGCACCTGTACCAGCCACTCGCCCTGAAGGATTCGTCTTTCAGACCCTCCTCCAACCTCGTTTCCCGCATCGCCCCCACAACGAAGGAGAACGGCGCCTGGCTGCGCGGCGTGGTCCACGACCCCACCGCCCGCCGCATGGGCGGCGTCGCGGGTCACGCCGGTCTCTTCACCTCCACCGCCGACACCGCCCGCTTCGCCCGCATGCTGCTCCGCGGCGGTTCCCTCGACGGCGTCCAGGTCCTCCGCCCCGAGACCGTGCGTCTCATGACGTCCGTCCAGTCACCCCCGGGCCTCGCCGAGGCGCGACGTGGACTGGGGTGGGACATCGACTCGCCCTACGCGGGGCCGCGCGGCGACCTGTTCCCGATCGGCAGCTACGGACACTCGGGCTGGACCGGCACCTCCCTCTGGATCGACCCCTTTTCGCGCACATTTGTAATCCTCATGTCCAACCGCAATCACCCGACCGAGGACGGCAACGTGCTGGCGCTGCGGCGGAAGGTCGGGACATTCGCGGCCGAGGCGGTCGAGGGGTTCGCGTTCGACAACGTCCCGGGCGCGCTGCCTCGCCAGGCGAAGCCGGGGAACCTGTCCTCGAGGCTTTCTTCAGGAACGGACGCCGGGGTCCGCAACGGCATCGATTCCCTCGCCTCGAGCGGCTTCGGCGCGCTTCGCAGGCTGAAGATCGGCCTGGTCACGAACCACACCGGCACCGACTACGATCGTAATCCCACCATCGACCTGCTCAAGGCCGCGCCGGAGGTGGATCTCCGGGTCTTGTTCAGTCCTGAGCACGGCATCCGCGGCGCGCTGGATGAGAAGGTTCCCGACAGCGTCGATGCGAGGACCGGCCTTCCGGTGTTCAGCCTCTACGGCGAGGCGCGACAGCCGAAGGTGGAGCAGCTGGCCGGGCTTGACGCGCTGGTATTCGACATCCAGGACATCGGCTGCCGGTTCTACACCTACGTTTCGACCATGGGCCTTTGTCTTGAGGCCGCGGCCAGGCACAGGCTGCAGTTCTTCGTCCTGGACCGCGTCAATCCGATCGGCGGCGTGTCGGTCGAGGGGCCGGTCTATGCGGGAACGAATCACAACTTCGTCGCGTTCCATCAGGTCCCGCTGCGGCACGGCATGACGGCTGGGGAACTGGCCCGGATGTTCAACGTCGAACTTGGCTGGAACGCGCGCCTCACCGTGATCCCGGTGGAAGGCTGGCGCCGGTCCCAATGGTTCGATGAAACGGGTCTTCCCTGGACCAATCCCTCGCCCAACATGCGGAACCTGACCGAGGCCACGCTGTATCCTGGGGTGGGCCTGCTTGAGAGCGCGATCAGCGTCGGGCGCGGAACCGACACTCCGTTTGAAGTCGTGGGAGCACCGTACGTGAACGACCGTCAACTGGCGGCGGAACTCAACCGCGCCGGGCTTCCTGGGATCCGGTTTGTTCCCGTGCGGTTCACCCCCAAGGCGAGCACGTTCAAGGACCAGTCCTGCGGCGGCGTCCACATCCTCCTTCTCGAGCGCAACGCCTGTCCCGTCGTGGACGTTGGCATTGTGCTGGCCCTGGCCCTGCAACGGCTGCATCCGTCCGAGTTCGCGCTCAACAAGCTCGGCCCGCTTCTCCAGCATCCCGCCACGCTGGAGGCCATCCGCGCCGGCAGGTCACTCGCCGACATCAAGGCGCTCTGGGAACCGGGCCTGAAGAAGTTCCAGGCCCGGCGCGCGAAGTTCCTGCTCTACTGAGCCTGGATTTCAGCTGACGAAACTCCAGTCGTAGGGTTTGCGCATCGGGCGGCTGAGCCACTTGTTGGCTTCCTTGTCACCGACGAACTCCTGCCTCTCGGGGTTCCACTTCAGCTTCCGGCCGAGGCGGATGCTGATGGCCCCCAGGTGGGCGACGCTGATCGAGCGATGGCCGATTTCCACGGTGCAGATCGGATCCTTCCGCGACCGGATGCAGTCGAAGAAGTTGCCCATGTGGTTGTCGGACTTGTAGAGGCGCAGCGCGTTGGCGGGGAGCGGCGTCTCGATGACCTCGGTCTTGTTGGCTCGAATCTCGCCGCGGCTGACATAGATCCAGCCCTCGGTGCCGATGAACTGGACGCCGTTGGGCGTGATCTTTCCCTCGCCCACGACCGCGTTCTCGTGGGGCGTGCTCTCGTCGAGGATGGTCATGGCGACGCCATTGGCGTACTTCATCTCGATGCGGTACTTCGACGCCGCGTCGTAACCGCCGGGGATCATCGCGACGAGCGACTTGCCGTCGGCCTCGATCGGACCGCTGGCTTCCGTGCCGTTGCCCCACTGCGCGATGTCGTTGTGATGCGCGCCCCAGTCCGTCATCTGACCGCCTGAGAACTGGTACCACCACCGGAAGTTCCCGTGGACCTTGCGCGGGTGGTAATCCATGACCGGCGTCTGCCCGAGGTAGAAATCCCAGTTCAATTCCGCCGGAACCGGCTGCTTCGGGAACGGGCCTTCGCGCGGCCCGGTGGGCAACCCGACGATCATGTGCTTGAGCTTCCCGATGCGGCCGTTGCGGACGAGCTCGCAGGCGAGGCGGAACTTGCCGTCGCTGCGCTGCTGGCTTCCAACCTGCAACACCCGCTTGTGCTTGCGCACCTCCTTCACCACGCGCTGGCCTTCCGCGATCGTGAGGGTCATGGGCTTCTCGGTGTAGATGTCCTTGCCTGCCCGCGCCGCGGCCACGTTCACCAGCGAGTGCCAGTGGTCCGGTGTGCCGTTGATGATCACGTGGACATCGTCGCGCTCGAGGAGCTTCCGGAAATCGCCGTACGCCGCCACGGCGTTGAAGCGCTTCTTCGCGGCCTCGGCGTGGTTGGCATCCAGGTCGGCGACGGCCACCACGTTGCCAAAGCCCTTCGCCCAGTTGCAGTCGCCGGTGCCCTGGCCGCCGCAGCCGATCAGCGCAATGCCGGGTTTGTCGTTCGCCGAAAGCGGCTTCGGGGTGGCGCCCGAGCTCTTCATCTCCTCAAGAAACCAGAGGGGAACAGCTGCGGCCGCGGCTGCGGCCTTGAGAAAACGCCGCCGCGGGATGTGGATCTGGAAGGGGTTCATGCGATGCGCCAGTTCAAGGTCGGCCGGCTGGCTCGTCAACTCGGGAATCGCGGACGGATCGACCCAACCAGAACTGTCCCACCGCGCCGCTTCCGTCTACCCTCGGCTCTCCATGAGTCGATCACACACCCTCGTCACGGGAGGCGCCGGCTTTGTCGGGTCCCATCTCGTCGAGCGCCTGCTTGGCGACGGACATCGCGTGGTCGTGATCGACGATTGCTCCACCGGCTCGCTCGAAAACCTCGCCGCGGTCCGGAATGACCCGCGACTCGAGGTCGTCGAGTCGCGCATTTCCCAGTGCCCGAGGCTCGAGTCGCTCACGCGGGATGCGGCATTCGTATTCCACCTCGCCGCCTCGGTCGGCGTGGACCTCGTCGTTCGGTCACCCGTCGAGACGATCCACAACAACATCGCCGAGACGGACGTCCTGATGCGGGCAGTCGCCGCGTCGCGGACCCCCCTGTTGTTCACCTCCACCTCGGAGGTCTACGGCAAGAGCCAGCGCGAGGTCTTTCGCGAGGAGGACGACCTCATGATCGGCCCGCCCCACCTGGGTCGATGGTGCTACGCCTGCTCGAAGCTGATGGATGAATTCCTTGTGCTCGCCTGCGCCAGGGAGTTCTCCGTGCCCGTGGTCGTGGTCCGGCTCTTCAACACGGTGGGCCCACGGCAAAGCGGCGCCTACGGCATGGTCCTGCCCCGCTTCATCGAGGCCGCGCTCCAGGGACGGCCGCTGCGGGTATTCGGAAGCGGAGCCCAGACCCGCTGCTTCTGTCTCGTCGCCGATTCCGTCGAGGCCATGGTCCGCCTACATCGCACACCCGCCGCGGCCGGTCAGGTGTTCAACGTGGGCACGGACGAGGAGATCTCGATCGTCGACCTCGCCCGACGGGTCATCGCCGAGCTCGGATCCTCCTCCTCCATTGAATTCGTCCCGTACGATCAGGCCTATGCGCCGGGGTTCGAGGACATGCTTCGACGCCGTCCGGCAGTCGAGAAACTGGAGACATTCACCGGGTTCCGGCCAGGGACCCCGCTGGGCCGGATCATCCAGGTGACCGCCAGACGCGGGTGAGTCGCCTCTGGCGGGGCGTTGGCGCGCGTTTGATTTTTCAAGGTCTGGCTTGACCTTCGAGCGTTCCTCCGAGACGGTCCGCGCCTCGGGCCTTGCCCGACCCTCCAACCGATGATCGCCAAGCTCACCACCACTCTTGTGGCAACGATTCTCTCCGCCAGTGCTCTCGCCGCCGACGCTCCCGCTTCTGCTGCCGGAGGCCCCGACCTCAAGGATCCCAGGATCCGCGTGAGCTACGCCATCGGCGTGGACATCGGGAGCAACATGATGCGGCAGAAGCTGGATCTGGATCCCAAAGCCATCGCGGCCGGCCTCGCAGACGCCTTCGGAGGCAAGGGAGCGCTCAGTCCCGAGGACGTGCGGGCCACGCTCACGGAATTCCAGAAGCAGCAGCAGGCCAAGGCCGAGGCCCGTGCCAAGGGGGCCGGCGAAGAAAACATCAAGGCAGGCAAGATCTTCCTCGAAGCCAATGCCAAGAAGGAAGGCGTGAAGAGCACCGCCTCGGGCCTGCAGTACAAGAGCCTGAAGAGCGGCACCGGCAAATCCCCCAAGGGAACAGACCAGGTCAAGGTCCACTACACCGGCAAGCTCATCGACGGAACGGTCTTCGACAGCTCAGTCACCCGCGGCGAACCCGTCACCTTCGGCGTGCGCGAAGTGATTCCCGGATGGACCGAGGCCCTGCAGCTCATGAAGGAAGGCGACAAGTGGCAGGTGGTCATCCCGTCCAACCTCGCCTATGCCGAGCGCGGCGCGGGCAATGACATCGGGCCCAACAGCACCCTGATCTTCGAGATCGAGCTCCTCTCGATCGAGGCGCCCTCGCAGAAATAGACCGGCCCCGGGCGGTCGCTCCTGTTTCCATCGCCGACCGCCCAGCCGCCCGCAGCCGCAGATGAAGGTGTCCCACCTCGTCCTGCT
>CAIMTB010000085.1 GCA_903844265.1 uncultured Verrucomicrobiota bacterium | reverse complement strand
CACCCCGAGCCAGGTGCTCAACCACTACCTGGCCTCAGGCCGTGGCGGCATCATCGCCCGCGGAAGCCTCGGGATCCCCGGCATCACCCAGGCCGACGTCGCCGGGATGATCAGACCCGATGGCCAGGTCGGACTCGAGGCTTCACTCCCCGCCCTCCAGCTCGGCAACTTCTCACTCAACGGAGCCACGATAGCCCTCCTCCGGCTCGCGGGAGCCGGATCGTCCGTCGCCGCCGGCGGTTCCCTGTCCACCCCGGTCGGCAACTTCGGCCTCTCGGGCAACCTCCCGGCCGACGGCAATTACTCTCTCACCACCGAGGCGGGTGGATCCTTCGCCATCGGCGACCGGACGCTGACTTATTCCACACCCGCAACACTCACCCCCAATCGTCTCCAGGTGAACGGATCGGTGGTCTACGGGGATTTCACCTTCACTGGGGCCGCAGTGATCGCGCCGAATTCCCCGCCCAGCTTCAGCGGCAGCACCAGCGGCGACACCGGCTTCAAGGCGTTCGGCAAGGCCGTGAACGGCCAACCCGGACACCCCTATGCCGGTTTCAAATGGACCGCCTCCGCGGGTTATGATGCGGCCTCCAAGAGCATTCTTGCCAACTGCTCAGGGACCCTCACCGTCGAGGTCGAGATTCTCCACATCGGGCAACCGTCGACCTATGAGAAGTACGGTTACAATATGCCATCCTTCGGCCTTCCGACGGACGGCATCATCTCCATGACCCCGAACGTACTCAAGGGTCAGTCCCTGAAGGCGGGTACTTCCTTCGGATTCGACCTGCCCTGACCGGAGCACCCGGCAGTTTCGCCCCAGGTAGGGCGGCCTCTCCGAGGGCGCCGTGCCTTGCGTCCGCAAAGGACGGCGCGCAGCGGAGTGCGCGCCCTACCCACCCCGACTGGCCCCACCCCGACCGGCGCATCCGGTAGTTTCGCCACAGTCAGGAGGTAGGGCGGGCAGTCCCTTGCCCGCCGTGCGATCGCTGGCAACCGACGGCGCGCAGCGGCCGCCGTGAGGAGGGTGGATTCATTGGCTTTGGCGCAGGTATGATTCTCCTTACGTCGACTGGTACGGATGATCGACGGGATGGTTCGCTTCGGGGCCAGCCACCGGGCTCACGCCCTCCTCATCGATTGCTGATCCGGAAATACTCCGCGACTCCGCGGACCGCGACCCGCTGCGACCTGGATCCCCCCTCGGAGAGGACCGGTGCGTCCAACGCGCGCCATCCGTCCGACCGGGCAAGGTCCTCGCAGCGCTCGTAGTGATAGTGAACGCAGCCCCGCGGCAACTCCAGGCGCAGGAGATCCCCTTCCCGCACCATCCCCGCTCCCGGGACCCCCGATTTCACCACGACGAATCCGGTCGCCGAAGCAGCATTCCCGGCGAAATCCGTGGCCACACACGGCACCTCATGGGTTCCCACGGCAAAGTTGCCGCCCGACGCCGGCGTGAATTCTACGCGCGGCTCGGGATCACGGTCATCGTTCACCCACTCACTTCCCGCCATCGTCACACTCACTCCGTTCGTCGGGCAACGCGGACAGGAATAGGCCGTCACACTCCAGGGCTTGATCACCGGCGGAACGTGATCCGCATCGATCCCGACCGTCGATGCAACGGCCGACAGGGCGCTCATGTTGTCCGCGGCATCAAACCCGAACACCGCGGCGAAAACAGGACCTCCGGATCCAGGCTCGATCACCACCCGTTGCGGCCTCCTTCGGCCCGGGTTGTCCGGCGCCGTCCCCACGGCATTCGCAGCCCACCAATTCAGCGTGGCCGTGTTGGTTGAGGGCAGCGCGGTGATCGGCTTGAAACCCCACACGACATGCGCCCGGACGGTCTCCGGCGGGGCCACCCACCTGATCAGCACCCGACCGCCACCGGGGACCACCTCGACCTCGCTCATCGTCGGCGGGGGCACGGTGTGCTCACGGACCAAGGTCTTCACCGTGAGATAGTAGCGCCCCTCGAATTGCCCGTGCCATTGGTCGAACCGGCCGTAGGGCCGTTCCCCGCCCCCAAGCCCCTTCGTCACGTAACTGTCCACCTGCTCCCAGAACTCGTGCCTCCCGGTATGCCAATAGTACCAGGACTGCGGGTCCACGAGCGTTAGTCCCGTGCCGCTCGAGCCCTCCGCCATCCCGGTCCGGGCATTGAGATAGTAGGGAAAATGGCCGTGGTTCAGGTTCCATTGCATGAATCCGGAGAGATAGTTGAAACCTTCCGAGTACTCCTGCCACATCCCGGCGCTGCGCAATTCCTCAAGATAATTGACCAGGAACCGCATGAGATAGCCTGTCTGAAATCCACCCCCCAGCGGCTCCACTTCATCCCGCTGGTCCCCATATCTCGGGTCCTGCTCCGGCCGAAGATGGCGACGGATGTGTTCCGCCATCCGTCCCAGGGCCGCACTGTCGCCCGTGATCCTCGCCGCCTGCAGCGCGTGCGACAACGCATGGCCTGTGGCCCGACTTACCGTGTCCGGATAGGGATCCAGCCGCTCGGTCCTGACCCTACGAAACTCGCCCACAAAGCGGTACCAGTCCTTCAACCAGGGATTGCCGGTAAGCCAATAGGCCTCAGCCACGTGATAGAACCACCCGTGTTGGTCGTCCCTCGCGAAGAACGCCGGATCCGTTCCCGTCCCCGGCAACCGCGGTGCCGCGTACAAAGGAACGTCCCATCCCTCGAAAATGCGCCAACTCCCACCCTCGTAGGGGTTCTCAGTGAGTTTCAGCAGCGGCCCATCCACGTCGTGCCGGTATTCCGCCATCCATTCCGGACGCAGATTCACCTCGCCGAACGCCATGTCCTCCGCGGCCCGGGCGTCTGCGGGTGAGCCTGAGGCGAGGAAATAGGCATTGCCGTAGGGCCAACCGCCGGTCGTACCTCCCGTGTTGCGATACCCCGGCTCCGGGTCCCCGAAGTTAGCCCAACCCGCGCCATAGTGGGGATCCTCCGGCTTCAGCCACAGGTCCCCGTACCACCCCTGCCCGTCGGACGGGTCCAACCAAACCGAGCTGTAATCCGGCCGCCGCCGCTCGGCTCCCGGCGGGATGACCGACTCGGCCGGCACCACGCCGCCGAGATCGAGCGTCGCCCGGGTCTGCCGGTACCAGTCCCGGGAAACCACCACCACCGGCGGATCCTGAAAAGTCCTCGCCTGCCGGATAAGTTCCGACTCCGGAAATTCCGGGCCGTGGAAGGAGAGCAACATTTCCTTCACCACATGCTGCATGTCTTCAACCCAGTAGAGTCCCGACGGACTTACCCTGGACTCATGCCACTGCGCGCTCCATTCCGGGAAGAGCTGGAAGCTCAGCCGCCCCGAGGCGTCGGCACGGATTCCGTTCGGCCAGGTCTGCCAGAAGTGGCGCATGATCCCCACCACCCCCCATCGAGCCTCGGACACCTCGACAAAGGCATCCGGTCCCACGCCGTCCGGGAGCGTCCCGGGGTCCAGTCGAACCCTTCCATCCACCGGGTCCAGCACCCGAAAGCGGTTGTGCATCACCTGCGAAAGCAAGGCGCCCCCGCCATCCGCCGAGACGAGCACAGCCCCGTCCCTACCACCCACGCGCGTCCGTACGGGCCCAGACAGCGCGACGGGAAACTCCAGGTTCATCGACTCGAAATGGAGCGGCCAGGAATGCGCCACCGTACGGTCGGAGTTCTGAAGCTGATAATCGATCCTCAACGAAGACTGCCCGGCATAGGCATAGAGGCGGACAGCGAAGCCGTGGTCATGGTCGTTGGTCCCGCGGAACCGCGCCGGCGATTCGAGCCGGATCACCGCCCGGACCGGGCCCGATTCCTCCAGCACGGCGCTAAGCCTCGATCGCTCGCCGTCGAACTGGGTTCCGCCAGCTCCCTTCCTGGGCGCGAACACTCCGCCCGTGTGCGCGTCGCCCGTCACGATTTTCTCCCCGTCGGCAAACAGACCATCGCCGTCGGCGTCCAACCAGACACCGGCGAGCAAGCGGCCATCCGTTCTTGGAACCACGCAACGAAGCGGTCCGGTGACCATCGTGAACTGGGTGGGTTCCTCGTTCACGACGACACCCCGGGCCGCCATGGCCGCGGGTTCGTCCTGCAACCGATAGACAGCCCGGCCCTCGGGTGGAATGGTCGCCAGGAACTGCAGGCGGATGTGGCGAAGGCTGCCGTCGTCCCGCCATCGCTCGAGAATCTCCCACTGGGAGAGCACCTCGGATCCTTCGGGGGACAGCACCCGGAATTGCGACTCCGCTGCCACGACCCCGTGCGCGAAGGGGATCACGGCGGTGACTGGGTAGTTCAGTGCCCCGACTCCGGCACATTCCTTGACCGTGAGCGGCAAATCCAACGCCGAGGCAGCCATCGATACCAGAAGCCCGAGGCACGACGCCCGCACGAAGGTCGCGGGTGGTGGTCGCGGCGGAGCAGAAGTCTTCGCCGCCTCATTCCGGGTCGTCCCGTGCTTCACGAGAACCTCGCCTTCCCATGCCGCGCCTCACACGCGCTAACTCCTGACCCGGGCCGGGACGCGGGTCAACGGGTTTGGGGCCATCGCGATCGCGTGGGGATCGAACCGGAACGACCCGGATCTGGAACAGGTGGTCACTTCCGTCTCCATGAACCGTGAAGGTAGGGCGGGCAGTCCCTTGCCCGCCGCCCTGTCGGGGCTACCTGAAGGTGAGCCTTCAAAGGCCGGCGCGCAGCGGAGTGCGCGCCCTACCACCTGCCCAGGTGATCGCGATGCGTTCCCGCCTCTCTTTCCTAT
>CAIMTB010000084.1 GCA_903844265.1 uncultured Verrucomicrobiota bacterium | reverse complement strand
GTGTCCGCAAAAGGGCGGCGCGCAGCGGAGTGCACGCCCTACCGTCAGCCTATGGATGCGCCGGAAGGCGCACAGGAAATCGTCCGGGTCTCGGTGGTAGGGCGGCCTCTCCGAGGGCGCCGTGCTCTGGTGTCCGCAAAAGGGCGGCGCGCAGCGGAGTGCGCGCCCTACCGTCAGCCTATGGATGCGCCGGAAGTCGCACAGGAAATCTTCCGGGTCTCGGTGGTAGGGCGGCCTCTCCGAGGGCGCCGTGCTTTGGTGTCCGCAAAAGGGCGGCGCACAGCGGAGTGCACGCCCCACCGTCAGCCTATGGATGCACCGGAAGTCGCGACTTTGCACTTTGGACGCGGCGGTTGCGTTGGCAGGGTCCGGGTCATCCATGACACCACGTGGGACCCATTTTTTGAGCTGCGATTGGGGCACCAGTTCTTTTCGGCTGCGGTTGGTGGCGCGCGATGATCTTCGGGTTGTGGCGGTGGTGGAGAGTGGGGAAGGGGTTCGGACCCTTCACACGGGACTCGTCGAGCGCGGCGTGGCGGCTGATGGCGAGGCTCGGGATCGGGCGTTCGGGGGTGTGTTGTCGCGGGCGATTGGGCGGATTTGCGCGGAGCACCCGGAGTGGGCGCGTGAAGCGCCGGTCGTCATTTCGGGGATGGCCTCGTCGACGGTGGGGTGGCGGGAACTTCCGTATGCGTCGACGCCGTGTGCGCTGGATGGCGGGTCGTTGAGGATCGAGGCGATGGAGCCGCTCGCGGTGGAAGGGTCGCGGCATCGGGTGTGGATGGTGTCGGGGTTGAGTTGTGGCACGGACATGATGCGGGGTGAGGAAACCGAGTTGCTGGGCATTCTTGCGTGGCCTGGATTCGCGGCGTTGCGACGTCGATCCCTGCTCGTGCTGCCGGGGACGCACTCGAAGCACGTCCGGGTTGTTGACGGGGCGGTGGTGGAGTTCCGCACGTTCATGACGGGTGAACTCGTTGAAGTCCTCTCGACGAAGAGCCTGCTGTCCGTCTCGGTCGATTGGCCGCCGCCGGCAATGGAGGAAGGGCCGTTCCTGGCGGGGCTGGATGCGGCGCGGGGAATGGGTCTTGGGCGGGGGTTGTTCCAGGTGCGGGTGCGGTCCGTGCTGGGTGGTGAAGGGCGTGCGGGGAATTCCTGGTATCTGGCGGGCCTGGTGATCGGGGCCGAGATCCTGGATCTGCTGGCGTGGGATCCTGACCCATCGACGCCGATCCTGCTGGCGGCTTCGGCGAGGTTCGCGGCTACTTACCGCATGGCCGTTGGACATTTGGGGGGTGGCGCGAGGGTCGGGTTTGCAGGGAGTGAGTTGGTGATGGAAGCGACCGTCCGCGCGCATGCGTCGGTGCTCGGAAGGAGGGAAGCGTGAGTTCAGCTTCCCTCGGTTTTTCGTGGGAACAGTTCCGTGCCGTGCCGGTGGTGGGGATCCTGCGTGGGTTCGATGGCGAGAGGATCCTGCGGGTGCTCGAAGCCGCGCGGCGTGGTGGTTTGACCACAGTTGAAATCACAATGGACACGCCGGGCGCGGCGGCGTTGATCGCCAGGGCGCGGTCGGAGTTTGGGACGTCGTTGAACCTGGGAGCGGGCACGGTGATCTCGACGGCTCTGCTTTCGGAGGCGCTGGGTGCCGGGGCGCAGTTTGTGGTCACGCCGGCATTGAACGCCGCCGTGATCGAGCGGTGCCGGGCCGTGGGCGTTCCGATTTTCCCGGGAGCCCTTTCGCCAACCGAGATCCTGAGGGCGATGGAATGGGGGGCTTCCCTGGTGAAGGTATTCCCTGCGGAAGGACTCGGGCCCGGGTTCATCAGATCCGTGAAGATGGAATTGCCGGAGGCCCGCCTGATGCCGACGGGTGGCGTGGATTTGACGACGCTGGACGAGTATCGGGAGGCGGGCGCCGACGGATTTGGCGTGGGCGGACCCTTGTTCCGGAAGGAGCGGGTGCAGGCTGGGGACTGGGTGTGGATCGAGGCGCGGTGCCGGGAGTGGGTGTCGAGATTTCAGGTGTGATCATCGCGTCGAGGCGTGGAACGGGGCGTCGGGTTGAGCAGCGTCCGCGGTCTTGTCGGCGTCCGAACCTCCACCCGCTTGCCCCTGAAAGATTGAATGTGGGTGGGAGGGTGTCTGCCTCGGACAGAATTCGAGTATGGACCAGCGGTCGGGGCCGCGGTTCTCGTCGAAATCACCATCATCGGAAGGAGTCAGTCATGAAACTCAGGACGCATATGAACGCATTTTGTGGCGCAGTCGCGGCTTTGTGGGCGCTGGGATTGGGGGGCGTGGCCGTGACGCCGGTGCAGGCGGTGGATGATTACGATGCGGCGATGTTCGATTCGCCGGATCAGGCATCCAAGTGGGTCCGCTGGTGGGGTTCGGCCGGGCAGGTCTACGATTTCGATGACGCGATGGATGCCGGAGGTGTCGCGGGTTCGGGTTCCCTGAAGGCGACCATCGACTTCGACCTGGCGGCGTTCGCCGGCGACAACCAGTTCGCTGTGCACGGTGATTTCGCGGACGCCACGCTCGACGGGACGAAGTACGCCGCGTTGTCGTTCATGCTGCGGTGGGGGTCCGCCTCGCCGAAGACCGCGGCCGGGGATTACGGGTATCTCGAGTATGGCTTTCGCAATTCCGACTGGTCGCAGACCTGGCTGGGCGGGGCCGCGATCGCGGCGGATGCGGCGGACAAGTGGGTCGAGATCCGGGTGCCGATCACGCCGGCGCTCGCCAAGCTGGAATCGATTTCAGGTGTAGTCCTGAAGCTTTGGTCGGGCGCTGCCGGTGGCCTGTCGGGATCGACGGTCTTCTGGGTCGACCGTGTGAAGTTGATCGGGAACACAAACAACGCACCGGCGCCTGCTCCTTCGATCCAACTGTCGTCGGCGACACCGGGGCTGCGGTTGGCTGCGAGTGCTTCAGGTCAGGCGAATCAACGGCAGAACATCCGCACCCTCGCCACGGATGCCGCGGGTGATCCGCGCTCGATGGGATGGTTCGGCCGGGCGGGACCGGCGACCTATTCGTTCCGGGTTCAGGAATATCCGGATGCCGCGCATTCAGGATTCCAAACCCATCTTCTCCTGGTGCCTGAGGCGGGGATGCCCTACGGGCCTGGCGACAGTGCGATCGATTGGAATGCACCGCAGGTGGTCTTCGTGCAGGTGGTGAACAACGCCGACGGTTCGGCGACCGGTCGCTTCATGTACAAGACGAACCTCGCCGGCGGAAACTCGATGCTCTGGAACGCCGATCCCGCGAAGGGTCCCGTCGGTTCCCTGGGCGCCATCACGGAGCCTTCACCCGTGGGGTTGTGGAGTGTGTCCTTCCAGGATACGTCGAACGTGACGCTGACCGGCCCCAGCGGTGTCAGCACCAACCTCGTGATGCCTGCGGCGGCGGCGGCCCT
>CAIMTB010000083.1 GCA_903844265.1 uncultured Verrucomicrobiota bacterium | reverse complement strand
GCCACAAGGCATTCCAAGGCGCGCAACGATCGACATCCCCCAACATTGCCGCGAGAATCCAACCCAACGACGACGCATCCCAACCCGCGACCGGCAACGGCAAAGAGTCTCCCCAAGCGCTGTTCACCGATCTCTGACCCCCAAAGGCTTGCGTTCTCGAGCGCCTCGTCCGAAACAAGTACGAGGCATCGATGAGTAATCAGGACCTCCGCACCCTCAGCGAACTGCTGGTTGACGAAGCCGCAAGCGGACCAGCGGAACCAGAACGACTGCCAGATGCCGTCGGCTTGCTGGAAATTTCCCACGACGCCCTTTTCGCACTGTCCGCCACCGGTCGAATCCAGTTCTGGAACCCCGCAGCCGAAGAGCTTTTCGGATGGACGAAGGCGGAAGTCCTCGGCACCCAAAGCCACGATTCCGTGTTCGGGAGGGTGTCGAAGGAATTCCTCGAAGCCCAGGCTGCGGTGATGACCGATGGCGGATGGACCGGCGAACTGACCCTGGCCCGAGCTGACGGGAAGGTCGTCCACACGCTCAGCCGCCTCCGACTGACTCGCGATGACGACGGAAAGCCACAATCCATCCTGATCGCGTGTTCGGATCGCTCCAACCAGACAGAATGGGAACAGCAATCCCTGAGATCCCAACGACTTCAATGCATCGGATCGCTCGCGAGCGGCATCGCGCACGACCTTAACAACGTATTCTCCCCAATCCTGATGGTGGCCGAATGCCTGGCCGACCGCTTCACCGAAAAGGGCGACACCGAACTCGTCGAACTCGTCCGCAACAGCGCCGAACGAGGTGCGTGGGTCATCCGCCAACTTCTCGCCTTCGGCCGCCACCACCCCACCGAACGGGTGGAACTTCAGTTGGACCAATTGGTCAAGGAAACGAGCCGATTGGCACGCGAAACCTTCCCCAGCAACATCTCGTTCTCCACCCATACCGCGCCCCACCTCTGGGCCGTCTCAGGCGACATCGTTCAAATCAATCAGGTGCTGCTCAACCTGTGCCTGGGCGCCCGCGACGCCATGCCCAACGGCGGCCGCCTGACGCTCGCCGCGTCGAACGTCATCGCCGACGATGTCTTCTGCCGCATGATTCCCGAAGCCCGCCCCGGCCCCCACGTCGTCATCGAGGTCTCAGATGCCGGGAACGGAATGTCGGACAAGGACGTGGGTTCGTTGCTGGATCCGAAAAACCCCACCCGGGCCGACCCGCCGGACTGCGGCCTCGGCATCCCGACCGTCGCGAAAATCGTCCGCGCCCATCAGGGATTCATCGAAATCCAGTCACGCCCGAAAGAAGGCACACGCGTTCGCGTCTATCTCCCCGCGACCTGCCCGGCGGAAACCGGGACCGACACACACAGCGAACCACCCCCCCCGCCAGCGCAAGGGGAGCGCATCCTCATTCTGGACGACGAACAGGCGGTGTGCGACGGCCTGAAACGGGTTCTCCTCCTCCACCATTACATTCCCGTGACGGTGCTCGATGCCCTCGAGGCCCTCCACATATTCGCCAACGATCCCGGCACGTTCCACGCCATCATCACGGATATGATGATGCCAGGCATCCAGGGATTGGAGTTCATCCGGGCCGTCCGGGAAATCTCGCCCGACATCCCCCTGCTGGTGATGAGCGGCTCCCTTGGGCACAGCGAAGAGGTGAGGCTCGCCGCACGAGGTGACGTGTCATTCCTCGAAAAACCGTTCAACGCGCGGACCCTGCTCTGGAAACTCCACGACGCCCAACGAGACCGCCCCGCCCCGCCTCCCACCTGACGGCAGTCAGATCGGCCGACGGACCCCGCCCTTTCAGGAGCCGACCCGGTCGAAACCTCCGTGCAACATGAAAATCATCCTCATGTTCGGGAGGAGTGTGCCGATGGTGTGGCTGTGGGTCCGATGAACAATCGGGCCACGCCGTCGGTTCGAGAAAAGCCCGCACACCAACTCGAGTCCATTCCCATGACAACTCCAGAACGAGCGACGTCCGTGGCCCAGGCCGGAAACAACCTGGGCGGCAAATACCTCACCTTCGCCCTCAAGGAAGAAACGTACGCGGTCGACGTCCGAAAAGTACGCGAAATCATCCGGATGACGAACATCACCCGGGTACCCCAGATGCCGGATTTCGTGCGCGGCGTCATCAATCTTCGCGGAAAGATCATCCCCGTGGTCGATCTCCGCCTTCGCTTCGGCTTTTCGGATCCCTCGATCACAGAGCATACCTGCATCGTCGTGGTCCAAATCCAGATCGGCACCTCCTTGCGCAGGGAAACCGGACTCGTCGTCGATTCCGTCGAGGAAGTCCTGAATCTTACACCCCAGGAAATCGAAGAGACACCCGATTTCGGCACCGAGGTTGACACCCGCTACCTGCTCGGAGTCGCCAAAAGCAAGGGCTTGGTCAAGCTGCTCCTCGACCTCGACAGAATCCTGGCCCCCGAGGAGGCCGAAGCCCTGAGCCTGTCGGAAGCTGCCGGCACCTCGCTGTAGGCACCATCGACGCCATCGGGCCATCACAACACGCCACGCCCGGAAATCGGTCCCACCCGGACCGCCCCCGGCGTATCCGCACAGCAAGCGCGAAAGACCCGAGCCAGACCCGAGCTAGGTCATCTCTGCCGGGGCAGGCCTTGTGCTGTCAGTCGGGTGGCCAGCCCCCGACTCCTCCCCCTCCACGTCGGAGCCAGGGTCCAAGGGAACCGCGGACGCGGCACCATATTCGTGCAGCTTGTTCCGCAATGTACGAACGCTGATTTCCAGAACCTTGGCCGCCCATGTGCGGTTGTTGTTGCACTGCTCGAGGGTGCTGAGGATGTGCCGTTTCTCGAGATCATGCAGGGTCACGAACGACTCCTGCCCAACAGCAGGCGCTACCGGCGTCGGGGCCGCGGGCGCGGGCGCGATGCCTGGAAGGGCACAACTGACGGGAGGAACCGGGGACACGGCGGACAGCCGATGAGGAGTGGGCAGACAGCAGTGTTCGGGTTCGAGACTCGGTGAATCGCCGCAGAGGATCACCGCCCGCTCGATCACGTTCTGAAGCTCGCGCACATTGCCTGGCCAATCGTGCCGACTGAGCGCCTGGAGGCAGATTTCGCTCACGGACCGCACACGACCGCCGTGCTTGCGCGCGAAGCGATGCAGGAAATGGCCCGCAAGAAAGGGAATGTCCTCGCGGTGTTCACGCAACGGAAGCACGCGGATGGGGACCACGTTCAGACGGAAATAGAGATCCTGACGGAATTCCTTCCGCTCGACGCTCTGCTCGAGGAGGCGGTTGGTGGTCGCAATCACCCGGACGTCCACCTTGATGGTCCGGGTTCCACCCACACGCTCGAACTCGCGCTCCTGCAGAACACGGAGCAGCTTGGCCTGGACGGCCGGGGAGATTTCACTGATCTCGTCGAGCAGCAGCGTTCCCCCGTGGGCGAGCTCAAAGCGCCCCTCGCGCTTGCTCATGGCACCCGTGAAAGCTCCCTTCTCGTGGCCGAAAAACTCGCTCTCGATCAGGGTCTCGGAGACGGCAGCGCAGTTGAGCTTGATGAAGGGGGCACCCGAGCGTGGGCTCTCGCGGAAAAGCGCACGGGCCACGAGTTCCTTCCCGGTACCGCTTTCACCCTGGATCAGGACGGTGGCATCCGTCCTGCCCACGCGGCGGATCAGCCCCCGGAGATTCTCGAGCACCAGGCTGGACCCGAGAAGTTCGTAGCCGGTGGCCTCATCTTCCTGGTTGAGCAGGCGGCTGACCTTCAGCAACTGCGTAAACTCGGTTGCCTTCCGCAGGGTGATCTCAATCTGGTCCGAGGAAAACGGCTTGATCAGGTAATCGAACGCGCCGTTGCGCATGCAATCCACCGCCGACTCCACCGAGCCGAACCCTGTGATGAACACCACAAGGGAACTCTGCGGCCGTTGCTTCACCATCCGGAGAAGGTCGGTCCCCTCGCCGTCAGGCAGCCGAACATCCACGAAAAGCAGATCGAAGGAATCGCGGGCCAACTGCTCCTGTGCTGCGGCAAGAGTCGACACCGCCACCACCTCGTATCGCCGCTGCCGCAGCTGTTGCTCGAGATTCTTGCGGACGATCAGGTCGTCTTCCAGGACGAGAATGCGCTCGATGGGCATTTCGAATCGTCAGGCAGGCAGGTTTCTCAAATACTGGGCCGCCACCATGTGCGGCCGCTGGCTCTGCGAGGTCGGCAGATGCCCGGGCGGAAGGAGACCCCGCCGAAGAAGCGCCTGCTCGTTCTCACGGTCGAGGACAATGATCTTCATGATCAGGTTCTGATTATCTCGAAGCAGCGACTCGATCCCAGCCTGACGACTTCTTGCGCCCAGTTCAATGCGCTGCCAGGCCTCCCGCACCCGACGAAGCCCGGCGAGCGACTCTCCCAGCCGCGGCAGGAGCTCCGCACGCCGACTCGCAAAACCTTCACCCGAGAACTCCCCGGGCTGCCGGAGAGCCTCGCTCTCGTGCGTGACAAGATCGAGGACGTCCCGGCAAATGGAAAGATGAGACTCCAACTCCGCGGTCATCGCTGCGGTTTGAGCGAGATCGGACGCGGAAATCATAGGTGATTGGTAACGGACCCCGCCATACCCGCCTGCGGGGCCACAAGGGACCCCAGGCCCCGTTGAACGCTCGTAACTCGCTCCTGCCATTTCAGGAAACTCTGCCGCCACCGCGCCATGTCCATCGTCGTCTTCAGACTCGGCGGCGCATTGGTCCCCAGTTCCTTCTCACGGGACACGATGGCCCCGTAGGCCTCCGACGCCTTGGCCGGCTGCTCCAGGCGCTCAAACGACAACCCGATTTGGTAGTGCAACGGAAACTGCCATTCCATCGACGGATTGAGCAACAGGAGGCTCTGGTAGATGTCTACAGCGTGGACAAAGTCCCCCTCCTGGTAAAGCTGATTGGCGAGCTCGTTGCCGGTTCGCTGCTGCCAGTACGCAAGGACCTCCGGGTGCTCGCGCGCCTGGCTCTGCTGCGACGCAAGCAGCTTCTGGATCTCCCGCATCGCCTCGTTCTTGCGGTTCAATTTCTTGAAGGCCGAGGCGAGCAGAAACCTGACTTCCGCCTGCTCCGCCGCGTCCGGGTAGAGCGTCAAGAATTGCTGCCCCTGACCGATGGCCTCCGCGTGCTTCCCGTCCGCCGCCAGGCTCTGCACGTACCGGTAGTGCACCCGAAGCCTGTTCAGCGTCGGTGATTCTTCCTTCAACAACCGCGCAAAAGCGGACGCCGCCTCGGCATGCTGGTTCTGGACCGCCAGAGTTTCCGCAATCTCCGCCTGCGCCTGGAGAACCAGACGCTTGTAATAATCAAAGAGCTCGTCCTTCACCACCAGCGCCGAGGTCATCGTCGCGTAAAACTTCGACATCGCCAGCTGATAGATCCCCAACTCCCGGTAAATGAGCCCCTGCCGCAACAGGATCTCCGGCGCGCTCGGATCCTGCGGCCATCGCGTCAGGTACTGCGTCAGGATCTGCAGCGTCCGAGGAAGGTTGTTCTGATCCTGGGCAATCAGCGCCAATTCAAGCAGCGCCGGACGCTTCATGTCGTCTGGCGCAGTGCCATTCAGAACCGCCGTGTAGTTCGGGATTGCCTCCTCGTACAGCTTGGCGGCACGTAACCGACGACCCGTCTCCAGCATCCGCTGGAAAGCCGCGATCTCCGACTCTCGAGCCGCCGCACGCCGCTGCTCATCCTCCGAAACCACAAGATTGGTCGACGCGAACATCATATTCGCGTCCCGAAGCGCGTCATTCCGACCAGGCGCACCAGGATCCCCACCCCGGGAAACCGCCTCACGCACCCCAACTCCAACGCCCTCTGGACGATCCGCCACGGCTCCGGCCTTCGTGTCAGCCGAGTGCACAAGCGCGGAAGTCAGCACCGGTCGCGGCGGCGGCCCCGGCTGCGGCTGCGGCTGCGGCTGCGGCTGCGGCGGCGGCTGCGGCTCCAACACAGCAGCAACAGGATGTGCGGGAACGTCTGCGGGAACGGAGACCGCGGCCGCTGAGGGATCCCCACCCCGGCAGACCCCACCTTCAAAAACGGAAAAACAGAGCCCGAAACACAGCATCCACCGCCCCAGGACAGCATCTCCCCCTCGCACAAGGTGATCCGAAATCACCAGCCACGGTTCACCCGCTCTCGCCCGCGGCCCGGCAGGCGAGTTATCCGGCCCCCCGCCAACTTCGCCGGGTGCCATTCGCTCTCGGATGAGATCCATGAAAACAAGTGCTCGAGTGGCCCACGCCCCGATCAGTTCGAACGATAGGTCGCCGAGCTTGGTTTTGAGGTCGGAACCGTGGGCGGAACGAATACGGGCAGGGCGAAAACCCCCCTGACCGCGTTGCCTCCCACGGGCCTGAAATACGGCACGAGCATGCTCGGCGTGACGATCGGAGCCACCGAAGCATCCTCAGCCCCAGGCCCGACAAGCAAAGAAGAGGAGCCCCCAGCCGGCAACGGATTCGGAGTCACCGACGCACCCTCTCCCCCGGAAGCGGGGACAGTGGGTGACGGAATGGCGGATAGAACCTTCGTACCCGCTCCATCGCGTCCCGCACCGGAACCCTTGCGGTCGGTATCATTCATCGCGAGAGGAGGCAACACCGTGCCATGGACCGGGACCGTCGGCACCTCGACCCGCAACGGCGCCGGACCGACGGAGGACAGGTACGCACGGGACATCCGCGCCTGCTTCTGAGTCCGGGCGGCGAAGTGGGAATCGATCGGAGGCGCACCAAGCACCCCGCTGGCGATCAGCACCGATAACAGGCACCCGGCCGACGACAAGCGCTTAGCGAGCACCGGACGAGGCCCCAGAAAGCTGCGAAAGGCCCTCTTCATAACTGTTCACAAACTGCCAATCCTTCGTTTCCTCGTAGTTCTTGCACTCGGTGCTCACGACCTGTGAACCGATCATCGTCAGTTTGACGCCCAGCTCCTGACAGAGGCTGGTGACCGTGATGCCGAGCCGGATGAGGTTGACGTCGGCCGTGGTCAAAGGGCTCATGTCCATGAGCAGTTTACCCAGACCGGCGTCCACGCTCTCGGTCACCTTGGCCCGAAGGTTGACGGTGATGTCATTCGAGACGTGGGGATTGAAATTGGGGGGAAGCTTCAGCAACAAGACCCCGTCCTGCTGCACAAAATAGCGGTAGGAAGTGTCGAGATTGAGCGCACGAGCCAGCTTCGCCTTCAGGTCCTCGACATCTATCGGCTTGGTGATGATGGCGGAGAAGCCCATCTGCTGGGCTCGCTGCTGCTCCTCCACCGCGGTCTTCACACTCATGGCGAAGATCGGGATCGACTTCGTCTTGAACGCCGCCCGCATCATCTGGAACAGCATGAAGCCGGCGCCTTCCGCCAGCGAAAGGCTCACCAGAATCGCGTCCGGCATCTGACGGGAACAGAAATCAACGGCCTGACCCGCCTGGGTAAGCGCGTTCAACACCCAATTGGTGTCGGACAACCCCGACTTGATCAGGTCCAGGATCGCCGGCTTGTCATCCACCAGCAGGATCTGGAGCGGATCGTCGTAGCGCTTGGCCTTGGTCGTCGCCTCGTTCCACGCCTTGAGGTCGATGATCCGGCCCACCCGCTCGACGACGAGATCCTCCTTGAACGGCTTGACAAGGTAATCGCGCACACCCAGGCGGGCGATCTTCAGGACATTGTCACGCCCTGCCTCGGCGGTGAGCATCACCACCGGGATATTACGGGTTTCCGGATCGGACTTCAGCTTGTTCAGCATCTCGAAGCCGTCCATCACCGGCATGGTATAATCCAGCAGGATGATGTCGGGCTTCTCCCGATTGACGATGGCCAGGCCTTCCACGCCATCGGCTGCTTCCAAGACTTCACAGGCGAAGGTTCGAAACGCGCGCGCCACGATCATACGGATCGTCTTGCTGTCATCGACGGTCAGGATCTTTGGTCCCATGGCTCAACTCCGCACAAAGGTTTCACCGCCTCCCGCTGTCGCTCATTTCGATCAGCACTTCCACCAACAGAAAATCTCCACCACATTCGAAGCTCATCCGCTTCACCTGGGTCCGGCTGACCGCCTCGATCCCGAGGCCGCTGCCGCGTACAATCGATGGGATGGTCATCACACAGGGCACCCCGTGATCCGTAAGGCGGGACTTCACGTGGCCCACCACCATGTTCGCCATTTCCCCCATCGCGTCATTCACATAATCCTCGCGCTGGGCTTCGATACCAGACAGCCCGAGAAGCCCGCCCGTTATCCGGTTCGCGAACTTGATCGTCGTGTACAGGTAGATCACACCGGACATCAGCCCCGTGAACCCCACGGCGCTCGCAATCTGAGGTTGAGTCCCAAAAGAGCAGGACTCAACAGCCACGTCCTTCATCGACATGTTCAGCATGGTCTCGAACACCGTCGTGACGGCCGTGTTCACCAGCCCCTCTACCTTGGCAGTCATCATGCACACCATCGGCAGTTCTTGCCGGGCCTTTAGCTCAATTACGAAAACTAAACGAACCCACCGGGAATAATTCGCGCCCCACCCGTTCAACTTTTCCCCCAACGCGCCGATACCCCGGCAGAAAGTGAGCGCGCAGCCCACAACCGTCTCCCAGTCGGTCGGTGCCCCCCTCGATCGGGGCGTCATCATCCAACGCCTCGGCGACTGTGCCCACCTTCCCTCGCTCAGCAGCGTCAACGGGGTCCTCAGGGAACTCCTCAACGCTGAACAGCGCTTCACCGCCCAGATTTCCGAGGTCATCCGACGCGACCCAAGCATGGCCACCCGCATGCTGCGCCTCGTCAACTCCGTCTACTACGGCCTCTCGGTGCCGGTCACAAGCATCGAGGAAGCCGTCTTCTACCTCGGCATACGCCAAGTGCGGCAACTGGCGATGTCGGCTCCGATCATCGAGGATCTCCAGAGGCTTTCCAGACACAACCCGTTCCCTTGGCGCGCATTCTGGCAGCACTGCATCGCCACCGCAATCATGACCCGCGAGATTGCAGGCACCGTCCAGTCGAGCCAGGACGAACTGGAATACGTCGCCGGACTCCTCCATGACGTCGGCCGGATCATCATGGCCGCCGAGTTTCCCAATGAATTCGCAGCCATATGGGCCCAGTCCAAGTCCTCGACCGAGGATCTCTCGGACATCGAGAGAAGCGTCCTCGGCATGGACCACTGCGAACTCGGTGCCATCTACCTCGCTCACAATCGCCTCCCCGAGGCGATCGTCGAAGCAGCACGACACCACACCGACCCCACCCAGGCCCCCAACCACCCCCACCTGGTCGCGGCCGTCCAACTGGCAAACCACCTGATGCGACTCCACGAGATCGGCGACAGCGGCAACCCCGCCCGGGTGACCGAAGAGTCGTGGCTACAGCTTCCGGCCTGGGAAATCCTCTATCCAAGGCGCGTCGAGGAGGAACAGGCGCTCCTGAAATCAAGCCTGCAACACAGCCTGACAAAACTTCCGCAGATCCTCGAAGGAATCATCTGACCGCCCACTGGATCGTATGAATCACCCCTCGGCACAAAGCACGGAAGCCCCAGGTCCGCCACAGCGCAAGCGCTCCTCCCACGCCGAGGAACGACGGGACGCCGACGCCTGCCGATTCATCGTCGAGCTCGTCTACGAACGCTCGCGGGTCCAACTCCACGAAGGCAAGCAGGCGCTCATCCGAGCTCGGCTCGGAAAACGCATGCGGTTCCACCACTGCGCCAACCTCGCCGATTACTGCGACCTCCTTCGTGCGTCTCTCGACGAAAACGAGATCACCCAGGTCGTCGACGCGCTGACCACGAATTTCACAAGCTTCCTGCGCGAGGAAGATCACTTTCGGTTCCTCGTGGACACGGCCCTACCGGAGCTCCTCGGCAAGCAACGCCGGCGATTCCACGTCTGGAGCGCCGCCTGCGCAAGCGGCGAGGAACCCTACAGCCTTGCCTTCTTCCTCGACGAAGCCTTCCCGCTGGCGTCGGGCTGGGATTGGCACATCCTCGCCACCGACATCAGCACCAAGGTTCTCGAGCACGCACGCGTCGGGGTCTACGCCGAAGATCGCCTCTCGAATCTACCGACGGCCTGGCTGCGAAAGTACTTCCAGAAGGGAATGGGACAGAGCACCGGGCAATTCAAGGTCAAAGCCCATCTCAGGGAGCGGATCACCTTCCGACAGGTGAACCTTCTGGAACTGCCGGAGATCAAGGACGAATTCGACGCCGTTCTCTGCCGGAACGTGATGATCTACTTCGACAGGGCCACCCAGCAGCAGTTGGTGACCGGAATCAGCCGACACATGGCACCTTCCGGTTACCTCATGATCGGGCACTCCGAGAGCCTCGTCGGCCTGCCCATCCCATTCCGCTGCCTGCGCCCCAGCTATTACCAGAAGCTCTGACCTGCCATGCCTGCACCCACCCTGAGCGCCAGCGGGTTCCAGCAGCGGCTGGTGGTTGGCATGGCGGATTTGGTGGTTGCCAACAATCCATCCCTCACGCTGACCACCTTCTCCCTCGGCTCCTGTCTCGGGGTCTCCATCTACGATCCCCTGACCCGCGTCGGAGGCCTGTTGCACGCCATGCTGCCCGATTCCTCGATCTCCGAGGAGAAAGCCCATTCAAAGCCCGCCATGTTCCTCGACACCGGGATACCGCGCCTGCTCGATTCGGCGCGACAGATGAGATTTGACTGCAACCGTGCCATCATCTGTGTCGCCGGTGGGTCCCAGATCATGGACACCCAGGGATTTTTCAATATCGGCCGGAGAAACCAGGACGCCCTCCGCGAACTGCTTTCCCGTGAGCGCCTCCGCATCACGGCCCATGACGTCGGCGGCACCGTGAACCGGACCATGTCGCTGCGCCTGATCACCGGCGAAGTAAGACTCAAGATATCCGGACAGCCCGAGGAGGTCTCCCTATGGAAGCCTTAGAGCAGAGTCTCGACGCCTACATCGACAGGGTACAATCCCTGCCTCCAGCCCCTGTCATCCTGCCCCAACTCCTTCGGCTCCTTTCGAGCGAGGACGTCGACAGCGACCGGGTTGTGAACCTCATTTCAAGCGATCCAAGCCTCACCGCCGCAGTGCTCCGGCTCTGCAACAGCGCCTTCCTCGCCGCCTCCACGCCGGTCTCCGACCTCTTCGAGGCCATCATGAGAATCGGGTTCCGCTCCGTCTCGGAACTCGTCGTGGCGATCCTCGGAGCCCGCACGATGAAGTGCTCGTCCAAAGGCTACGGCATCGACGAAGGCGGCCTTTGGAAACACAGCGTCGCGACAGCCATCGCCGCCAAATGCATGGCCCGTG
>CAIMTB010000082.1 GCA_903844265.1 uncultured Verrucomicrobiota bacterium | reverse complement strand
CGGAGGAGGGAGACGAAGTGGTCCTTTTCGGCGGGGCCGAAGATGGGGCGTTTGTCGACGATGCGGGAGAGGCAGTGATAGAAGGCGCTGGGCCTGTCGTTGGGAAGCTTGAGACGACGCGCACGCATGGACGGAAGAAGGAGGAGGGGAGACACCAAGTCAAGCATATAAAAGACCTGGCCCTTAATTCGACGCGAACCAAGAAAGTTACAGTATAAAAGACCTGTCCCTTAGTTTGTTATTCGCTCCCACATTCCTCCGTCGCGGTGCGACTCAGGCGCGCCTTCAAAATGAGAATTGCTGCATGGCGTGCGGCGGGGATTGTGATCCGGTGGGAGACCGTACACCCTCAACGCCACTCAGCCATGGTCTTCCCCTTGCAAACCGTTGTCGGCGTTGTTGCGTCGTTGTGGATGATGGCCCCCTCCGTTCCGGGGGCGTCGTGGGTCATTTCCGGGAACGAGACGAAGATCGACCTGACGGGTGGCGCGCCGCGGCGGGTCGTCCCGGACGGGCCGGATTCACTGTCGCTGATGGATTTCTCGGTGTTCCCGCCCCGGATCACTCACGTGATGGACGTGCCGAACACGGTCATCGGGCCACCTTCGAACATCGCCCTTACTCCAGACGGCAAGCTCGCGCTGGTGGCGAACTCGATCCGACTGGATCCGTCGAGCGCGACCAACTGGGTGCCCGATTTCCAGGTGTCGGTGTTGGATCTCGGGCAGCAACCGCCGCGAATCGTGGGGCACGTCGGCACGGGCGCCCAGCCTTCGGGGATTTCGATCACCCGGGATGGACGGGCCGCCTTGGTGGCGAACCGGGCCGGCGGCACGCTGAGTGTCCTTTCGATCCGTGGAACCCAGGTGTCGTCGGTGGGCGAGGTGACGGTTTGCGGAGCGGCGGACAGCTTGTCGGACGTCGCGATTTCCCCCGATGGCAGGACGGTGCTGGCAAGCGTGCAGAAGGGTGGCTACCTGGCGGTGTTGAAGTGGGAGGGGTCCTTGCCATCCTTGACGTCGCAAAAAGTATCCACCTGCGGGCAGCCCTACCGGGTGGTGATCACGCCCGACGGCGCGATGGGTTTGACGGCCGGGGCAGGGGTTGGGAACCGCGTGGATCGGGACGCTCTGACCGTGGTGGACCTGACGTCGAGTCCTGTTCGCACGACGGATTACGTGGCCTTGGGGGCGGTGCCGGAGTCGATCGAGGTGAGTCCGGACGGTCGTTGGGTGGCCGCGGTGGTGATGGCAGGATCCAATCTGGCGGTGGGCGATCCGAACCACACGGATGCGGGGCGCCTGGTGATGCTGGAGCGGGTGGGGCGGACTGTTCGAGTGCGGCAGGAGATCGCGGTGGGCCGGATCCCGGAGGGCGTGGCCTTCAGTCCGGACGGACGGTATGTGTTGGTGCAATGCCATGCGGACCGCGAGATCCGCATCTTCGAGATGCGTCGGGGCCGGGTGCGTGACACGGGTCGGCGGGTGGGCGTACCGGGGTTTCCCTCGGCGCTGCGCGCATCGCCATGAGGTCAGGCGTTTCTTTCCGTTTTCTTCGAGAAGTGGAGTTCCAACAAGGCACAACCCAGGCGATCGATGAATGAAGAATTGAACCCGGATTCAGGAACTGCAGCGGCATGGATCGCCAATCCAGTCGGGGGCGAAGTACGGAAGGGTTGCGGCAGCTCTCCGGAGCGGCGGCATTCCGCCGGCGGCACCGAACGATCGAGTGTTCCGGAAGATGGGGTCGGAGCCTCCGACGGTTCTGTCGTGTCGCCGTCAGGTGGCAATCGGCGGCGTTTCTTGCGGGGCCTGATGGCGGGCGCGGGATTGACGGCCGTTGCGTCGCGGGGCCTGGAGTCGAGCGCTGCAGAAGCTGTACCGCCGGCGACCGGACAACCCTACGGGACATCCTTGCCGGCGCAGGGGCGGCCGCCGCAGTTCAAGACGCGGCTGCGGATCACCAAGTTGGAGACGTTTCTGGTCAAGCCGCGATGGTTGTTCCTGAAAGTCCACACGGATGCGGGGATCGTGGGTTTGGGCGAGCCGGTGGTGGAGGGGCGGGCGCGGACCGTGGCCGCGGCGATCGAGGAGATTGCGCCGTATCTGGTGGGCAAGGATCCGCGGAACGTGGCGCATCATTGGCAGGCGATCAACCGGCAT
>CAIMTB010000081.1 GCA_903844265.1 uncultured Verrucomicrobiota bacterium | reverse complement strand
CGTGCACCTGCCTTCCAAGAACTGCAATGGAAGTGGCCAGACTGGAGTTGCGTAAACACCTGTGTTTACAGGGTTTTCCGTTGGGAATCCGGCAGTTAGAGCCACCCCGATCAACCTAACGCCGACCCCGGACTGCCCGCGGCGCTTCCGGCATCCACCAACACTCTTGAACTGAAGGCGGTGCCCATCCCGATCCTTCGTTCCGCCGGACTTGATGGTGCGCCGCTAACTCTGGTCACCCCGGCAAGCGGCGCGTTCACCTTCTCCCCCGCCGACCGAGGTTGAATGGAACGCGTTGATCTCCTCATTCCCGGGGTCGTCGGCCGCTACGTCTTCTACAACAACTCGGTATGGGACAACTATGACGCTGGTGCCGGCCCAAGCGATGACCTGGCCATCGCGACGGACAAGTGTCCCTTACTTCCTGACGGCCTGGCCTCCTTTGCCAATTACACCTCTTACAGCCGCGGTATCAACGGGATCATGGTCGACATCGCCGGATTGGCCGCGAACCCCAGCGCGGCAGACTTCGAATTCAAGATCGGCAACACCGCCACGCTGGCCGCCTGGGTGCCTGGCCCGAGTCCGGCCACCGTCTCGGTCCGCGGGGGGGCTGGGGTGAGCGCGAGTGACCGGATCACCTTGATCTGGCCCGACGGCGCGATCCGAAACCAGTGGTTGCAGACGGCGGTCCTGCCCACCCCGAACACCGGTCTTTCGACCCCCGACGTCTTCGAGCGCAAGGGTCCCCAATGGAGGTGGCCGGTTTAATGCTTGGGTTTGGCTTGTGCGGGTTCGGCTGGGACCTGCCGGACCCGATGCCGCCATCTCCCTTGCTTCGCCCGGGAGGACCCGGACATCCTGCATGAGGATCACTTTGAAGCTACCTCTCCCTCGCCCGACAGGGTGTAACTCGGCTGGAGCTGGAGCGGCCATGAACGCCATCGTTCGAGCCACCGCGCGCCCAGGCCTCGTACGCCGGATAGCGAGCCTGCCCTGACCCTCATGAAGGCCACACGACGCGGTTTCATCGCCCGTACCATTGCCTGCACCGCCGGGGCCGGCGTCCTTCGCGGCGGCTGGCTTGCCAACGCGGGCTCAGCCGCGTCCGCCCAAACCATCGTGACGGTGAGACCGAAGGAACTCACGCGGGCGCTCCGGAACCCGCTCATGGGCTTCCGACCCGACCTCGGCCGCCGTGCTTTCGAGCACGAATACGCGACGCTCGCCCGGCATTACATCAAGTGGAACGAGCTCGAAAACGCAGAGGACGACGGCATCGGCAGGATCCGCGTGTTCTGCAACGAGAGGTGGAAAGGTGTCGAGGTCCGGAACCTCAAGGTGATTCCTCGCGTCTACCTCCACTGGTCCAAGGATGATCAGAAGTACTGGCCCGCGGACATGAAGGCGGATGATTACTCAAGCGAGCAGTTCAAGCGCCGCGTGCTTCGCCTGATCGCCCGGTTGGGTGAGTGCTGGGACCGGGATCCGCGCGTGGCGTTTGTCCAGATGGGTCTCGTTGGCAAGTGGGGGGAACACCACAGCCCCGACGTGTCACCGGAGATGCAGAAGCTCCTTGGCGACGCCTTTACTCGCGCGTTTCCGAACAAGAAGGTGATGGTGCGGCATCCCTGGGACTTCCAGGGCTATGGCTTCGGCATTTACTGGGACTCCTTCGCCCACCCGGACCAGATGGAGAGTCATGGGGTGGGCATCGAGAAACTCAGCCCACGCTGGGAGACTGCGCCTATCGGAGGAGAAGTCGCCTATGACTGGGGAAACTTCAAGGCCCGGCTGGGCGAGAACCCGGACGACACGGTCAGCGACCCGATCCACCGGCGATTCCTGGTGGATGCGATCTATCGCCTGCATGCCAACCACCTGGGTTGGGTGGCGAACTACGACCCCGGCAAGCCCCAGGCTCGCGAGGGTGCGGAGGAGGTTCAGCGCGCCTTTGGCTACCGCTTTGTGATCGAGGAGGTGAGTTATCCCGAGCGAATTGCGCCGGAACAACCGTTCAGCGTCGCCTTCACCGTCCGCAACCTGGGTTCCACGCCGCTCTACTGCGATTGGCCGGTGGAACTCAGCCTCCTTGACCCGAAGACGAAGGCGGTGCTTTGGAAGGGAACATTCAAGGACGTGGACACGCGTCGGTGGCTCCCGGGGGAGAACTGGGACCCTGCGGCTGGCGCATACGCCACGAAGCCCCAGGCCGCACGCGTGGAGGGGCGCTTTACCATCCCCGCGGCCGCGGAAACCGGAGACAGGATCCTCGCGTTGGCTATTCTTGATCCGGCGGGAGACCTGCCGTCGGCGCGGTTCTCGATCGTGAACTATTTCACAGGCGGCCGCCACCCCATCGGCCGGATCGGCGTGCGGATGCGGCCGGAGGCAGCGGAATTAGACCCGTCGGTGTTCGACGACCCCGTGCAGGACCGTACGCTCCGCTATGTCCTGCCCGACCAACCCACCAGAGGCTGAGACGTCCTCCAGAGAATCGCCGCGGCTGTTTCAGCTTTGCAATTTCAACGCAGCCTCCAACTCGGTGATGCGCTGTCTCAGCGGCGCCATAGCTGTTTCAACTTCGGCTTCGGTGAAACGGGGCGTGATGTGGTTCGGGCAGTTCCAGTCGAACGAGATGACTTCGATGAGGAAAATGCGCTCGACGATCCTACGGTCCGCCTCCTCGGCCCATTGGCTGACCAGCTCAGGATGCGCGCGTGCGTCCTCGACGCGGGCGTGGCCGAGGATTTTCAGACGCTCCTGCCGCGGGTAATCCATGAGGAACAAAGCGACGCGATCGTTGG
>CAIMTB010000080.1 GCA_903844265.1 uncultured Verrucomicrobiota bacterium | reverse complement strand
TGCCAGTTGCCGGCGATGCTCAGATCAGCCGTGACGACCTGACCCGGGCTCGTCAGTTGGGTCGCGAGAAGCAGCGTTGAGGCGAGAAAAACCGGGCCGAGGCAGCGGTACGGCGGGGGCATGCGCTGGGTGTATTTGGAAACCGGACCCGGGGCGAGCCAAAGGTTTCAGCTCGATCTTATAAAGGACCTGTCCCTTGGTTCTATTCCTCGGGGTGGGCCAAAGGTTCGGCTGTGCGGGGTGCATGACGGATGCTTGGCGGACGGGTTGCGGTCGCCTCGGGGGGAGTCGCAACAATTCCGTCGCTCCTCTCGTTTCGGCATGGACGTCGTTCACCGGTATTGCCATTTTTCGGGAGGAAGCACGCACAGACAGGCCCGGACCGGGCTTACCGTTGCATTTCGCGGTGGGCTGGAAGTGGTTGTCTTGTCGATCAATTGCCGGCAGGTGGGCGTCTTCCCAGAAAACCGATGTCGAGGGACGGACTCCGTTCCGTGGCGAGCCTTCTTGCCGGTGGTGCATTGCTGCTCTTGGGGGCGGCGTTGCCGGCGCATCTCCGTTCCGTCGACGAAGCGGTTCTTGTCGCGGCGGGCGTGGGAACCGGACGGGTGATCGATGTAGCCGAGCGTGTCCTGCAGGAGAACAGGCTGGGCGTGGCTCGGATGTTGTCGATGGCGGTGCCTCCGGGGGAAGTGGAGGCGGCCAAGGCTTTTGCAGGCAAAATCGAGGCCGTGGCCCAGGCCCATCCTGCATTGACCCGATGGGGCGGGCCCGCGGAATGGCTCGACAAGTATTATGGCCGGCTGGTTCCCGAGACAACCACCGCCGGGGGGCCGGTGCTGGGGTGGATGTTGCGCATTGAGATCCGTGAGGTCGCGCTGCGTGCCTTGGCCGGGAGTTCCGACCCGACCGTGATTGCACTTCTCGCGTGTCGTGACATCGAGAAGACCGCGATCCTCCCCCCTGTCCGGTCGTCTGCAGGCCAGCCGATGGAGGCAGCTCTTCTGACCGCGGCATCGCTCCTCGCCTCGGGCCGCATGAACCCCGGACTGGCCCTTGAGTTTGAGCGCGCCGCTGTTTCCGCGCGACAGGGCAAGGGAACCGAACGCCTCGAGAACGGTCTTCTCGATCTGCTCGGAGCGTCGCGGCAACTCGACTGGGAGCAACTGTCCACCGTGTGCGCCGCGTGCCCAAACCTGAACGGACTGCGTGCCGTCGCGACGGCCGCGGGGGCGCAGGGGGCGAGCTGGCCCGTGGTGCTTGCGGGTATCTCGCTCGATGGCGGCAGCGACCGGTTGTCCGTATTTTTGTTGCGCCACGGAGCCGGTGCCCTGGCCGATGTGCGTGCGAGCTTTCGCCTCGGAGAGGGCGCGGTGCGGGAGTTGCTGAAACGGGGACTTCGACTCAAGCCTCAGGGCCGTATCCGATTCCCGCATCCCGTGGTGGGTCGGCTCGCCCACGAATCGCCGCGGGCCCTTCTGGCCGCCAAGTTTCTGGCCTGGATTGACGGCCTGTTCCTCGTGATCCTTGGCCTCACCTATGCCGTGCAGGCATCCCAGAAAAGGTCGGTCAATGCGTCAACGCCCAAGCCGGACGTCATCGTGGTGGGAGTCATGACCGCGACCGCGGCGATCGTGCTTTTTCTGGCAAGTGAGCGGTATTTTGTCTCGGAACCGGGCGCCGTGCGGACGACCGGTGCTCTGGTGTCTGGAGCCGGTTTCCGTCTAGGTTTGCGCACCGATTTACCCCATGTCACGAACCTCGCCATGAATGGAAAAATCCTCGGAATGCTGGTCGTGTTCTTCGCGATCCAGTTCTGCATCTACCTGATCGGACTCAGTCGCCTCCGGTATATCCGTATGCAGGCGGTCGAGGACGCGATCAAACTGCGACTGCTCGACAACGAGGAGCCGATGTTCGACGCACCTCTTTACATTGGCATTGCGGGCAGCGTGCTCGCGCTCGTGCTGAGGTTGACCGGCTTCGACGAGGTCAGTCTCATGGCCTCCTATTCGTCCACGCTTTTTGGCATCCTGTTTTGCTTCATGCTGAAGGTGATGCACGTCCGCCCGTACCGACAGCACCTGATCCTCGACTCCGCCGTGAGGCTGCAGCCATGAACCGCTCGGTTCTGCTCGTCATCTGCGATTTTTTCATCCTGACGCTGCTGTCGTTCGTCAAGTTCGACACGCAGACGCCAGAGCGTGGGCCGGTGGCGGACCAGGGGCGGGCGCTTGCCGCCCCGGCCATGAGCAACATGGTCGCCACCCTCGAGACCGCGCTCGAGCTGGAACAGCAGCGCCGTGCCGCGTTGACCAATGAACTCGCGTCAACCTCCGCCCAGCTGGTCGAGAGGCTTCGTGCTCTCGCCGAGCGTGAACAAGCCCTGAACGTCGCCGAACGCCGCCTCTCGCAGTCCGAAATCGAGGCCCGCCGCCTCGCCGAGGAACGTGCGCGCCTCGAAAAAGCCCACGGCGAGGCCAGCTCCAACGTCCGCGAGCTGCAGCGCGCCTTCGAAACGGCCCGTGAAAGTTCGGGCAGCCTCCAATCCGCGCTCACGGACTCCGTCCGCGAGGCCGCCTCCGCCAAGGCCCGGCTTGCAATGATGGAGGATGAACTCAACCGCCGTCGCGATGAGGCCCGCTCGATGCAGCAGCAGATCTCCAAACTGGACGAGTCGCAGGACCGCCTTAAGGAGGAGAAATTCCAGCTCGCCCTCGAACTCAAGGAGACAGCCACGGAGGCCAAAATGGTCAGGGCCACCGTCACCAACCTCAGCCAGCAGCTCGTCCAGGTCGGCGCGGAGAAATCACAGCTGATCCATACGGCCGCCCAGATGGCCACCAACGTCTCCAGCCTCACCACCAACGTCTCCGCGCTGGCCGAGAAATCCGCCGCCATCAAGGAACAGATCGAGCGGCAAACCCGCCTTACCGCCAACACCGTCTACGCTTCCTTCCTCACCAACCGGGTCAAGGTCGAGTCCTCCGGCGTCACCCGTGGTGCCCTGGGACAGGAAGTCGCCCGACGCAAGGAAGGTGGGACGGTCCTGGTCCGCGTCAACGGGCGGGTCTACGCCATCCTCCATGTCGACGTGACCGCCCTGCGCATCTGGCCGCCCGACGCTCCCTGGAGCGCCCTGTCCGCGGATGTCGTCCGCGGTACCGCCCGCTCCCG
>CAIMTB010000079.1 GCA_903844265.1 uncultured Verrucomicrobiota bacterium | reverse complement strand
GCCCGGCGTTGACAACCGGCAAAGAGGTCGCTAAGGGGAGGACATGGCTCCTTCCCTGCCCCGCTGTCCGCACGCCAAGATCGTACTTCGGCCCCACTCCGCCGACGTCCAGACCGACCTCGTAGCCCTGCCGGGCGTGAAGTTCGTCCGGGGCGTTTACCACGTTCCCCATCACGCCGTCGAGCTCTTCGGCGCACGTCTGGCGCTCCACGACGTCGGCTTCCAGTCTGCGGTCTGGTCGCGACCGGCCCCGCAGGAGGTGGACTGGGCGACGGCTGAAGCCTCTCTCCGGGAAGGGAAAGAGGTGCGCGACTTCGTGCTCGACGGCTTCCTGACCCAATACCAGAAAGAAGCCGTGTGCTTCTCCTTCGACCGCGAGGGCGCGCACTTCTGGCATTCGACCGGTGCCGGAAAGACGCTCACCGCGATCCTGTTCGCGGTCCTGAAGCCCGGCACTGTCATTGTGGTAACCAGAGCAGCAGCCCGGCGCCAGTACGGGCGGGAATGGGAACGCTTCACGACCTGCGAGCCGTACGTCATCCGTCCCGTGTCCGAGCTCAAGAAGAAGTCGAAGCGGTTGGAGCAGTACCTTGCCGAGAAACGCGAGAGGCACGTGATCGTGGTGGCGTGGGAAAACCTCGCCCAGTACGCCGATATTCTCGCCGCGCTGCGCCCCGCGTGCGTGGTGTTCGACGAGGCTCATCTTGGAAAGTCCTCGAAGCGGTACGAGTCCATCCCGCTCGCGGAGCTGACCGGCGAAGCACAAGCCGACATGCAGCTCATCGTCCAGCAAGAGGCGGACGCGCGGAGCCGCGGAGGCTTCATCAGCGACAAGGACGGGGTTCGGGTCATGATCGTGCCCCTGGATAACATCGCGATGTCGTCGGCTCGACTGGCTCGGAGTGCTTGGCGCCGCTGCGCGACAACGGCAACGCCGGTCAAAGACCGCGTTCGTGACTTGTGGGCCCAGCTCGACATCGTGGAGCCGGACGCGTGGGGCAACTCCACATGTTGGCTGAACCGCCACGCCGACCGTAAGCCCGGGACGTACGGCGGCTTCGACACCAGCGGAGCTTCGCATCTGGAAGAGCTCGCGGGGCGGCTGAAGCACGTCGTCCACCAGATCCCGTACGCTGTGACGCACCGGCAGCTGCCCCCGAAACGTCGGCAGTCCGTCTACGTTTGCCCCGAAGATCAGGCGAAGCCCTCGGGTGGCTTCGCGGCCGAGATGAAAGCGGCGTCACTTCGTGGCCCGACTGCCGTGCTCGAGGTCAAGCTCGCGGAAGCTGCCTCTCGGAAACGGAACGCCGTGATGGGCATCGTTGAGGATCACGTCTACGCAGGCGGCAAGGTCATCCTGTTCACCGGCCGAAAGAAGGACTGTGACGCCCTCGGGGACATGATCAAGAAGTGCGAAGCGGTGAAGAAGACTCACGCTCCGGTGTGGGCGGCCCACGGTTCAACTTCGGCAACGGCTCGCCAGGAAATCGTGGACGAGTACATGGCCACGACGACAGCGGCGGTTCTGGTGGCGACCGGCGACTCGTTCGGTGAGTCCCTGAACCTGCAGGACACCGACGCGTTGCTGTTCGTGATGTTGCCGTACACTCCCGGCCAGGTGAGGCAGTGGGAAGGTCGAGTAGCTCGGCTTGGCCAGAAGCGTCCTGTCACCATCTACTACGTCATAGCGGAGGGGACGGTCGATGAACACGTCGCCGACATCCTGATCCGGAAGCTGCCCGCGGTCGAGAAGGTAGTCCACGACGAAGAGCTGGCGGCGGCAAAGGATGTCATC
>CAIMTB010000078.1 GCA_903844265.1 uncultured Verrucomicrobiota bacterium | reverse complement strand
ATCTTCGCCAACCGATGACAATCCAAGCAGATCGCGCGCCCCTTGCGGATCAGAAGCCACTTCTCCTTCGACTGATGGGGATCATGGCACAACTGGCACTTCCCGTCGTCGACCGGGGAATGCACGAACTTCGCCTTGCCGATCAGCTTGTCGTGACAGGTAAGGCAGAGATCACCGCCGACCGCCTTGAGTTGGGCGGATTGGGCGAGAACATGACACGCCACGCAGTTCCGCTCTGCAAAAGGCTTGTGGAAAAACACGACGGGCTGCACAGGAACCCCACCCTGGGCCAGTGCCACCGTGGAATTTGTTGATGATCCAGACGCGGAATTGGTCCCGCTTGACCCACGCGCCACCCGGACAGGCTCGTCGACTCCCGTGAAGAACACCCGGACCAGCTGATCACGGTTCTGGGAACTGCACCCCAGGAGCAAGGCCACCATTCCGGAGAACAGCAACCACGTCGGAAATCGTGAGCGGCATCGGATCATATCTTCGCTTCGTCCGAAGCTAGGCTTTCTTGTGACCGAGACCGTAGACACTCACCTTGCGGTCGCCATATTGGTTGGAAATGATCACGAGATTCTCCACGACGAAGTCCGGGGCCACGTACTTCTTGAAAAGACCCACGTGCTCGTAATCGATATAAATCCCGGCCGGCATGTTCAGCGCAGCGGCACTGCCATCAGGCTCCCCGATGAATATCAGAAGCCTCCCCTCCTTGTCGAAAATCTGGCACACTTGGGTGGCCCCATCGACCACGTAGACCCGGGCCTCCCGATCGATCGCAACACCCCGCGGGCGAGCGAACTGACCCCAGCCGTCCCCTTCGCTGCCCAGGCCACGAAGGAACTTCCCGTCTGAATCGTAGATCTGCACCCGGCAACCTATCGTGTCGGACACATACACCTGCCCGCTTCCATCGATGGCTATATTGGCCGGAGCCATCAGATCGCCAGTATTCTTCTTCGGTGGCGGGGCTTCCCCCTCCTTGGCGTCCTTGTCCGCGTCGGCGTCCTTGTCCTTCCCCTTCTCCTTGTCGGCATCGCCCTCTTTGTCAGCGGGCTTGGCAGCTTCTCCCGGAACAGGCACCACCCGGTCTGGAGGCATGGTGAAAAGGAGCTTTCCGTCCGCCTTCGCGTACACCCGCACGCTGCGGCTGTTCAGGTCCGTGACGAACACACGGTCCTTGTAGAGGGCCACGCCCGTGGGACGCATCCCCTTTTCGAGCCCCACGGTGCCCTGGTAGCTCCCGTCATTGGCGAACACGAGAACCTGTCCCTTGGTGCTGTCCGCGATGTACCGGGTCCCCTCGGCGTCGATCGCAACGTTGATCGGCGTGCTCAACGCTCCCGGGCCCTTTGGACGAAAGACGCGGAGGCTTTTCTGGGCGAGATCCAGGAGACTCAGACCATGATTGCCCGTGTCGCAGACAATGATCTGGTTCGAGGACATCACGACGCCATAGGGCTTTCCTATGGCGAGCATCGGCGCTTTTGCGCCCGTGATGAACGCCGACAACCGGCTCGAACGGACCCCCAGATCACTCTCGTCCGAGTAGCTGACCAGAAACTGGAGCCGGGGTGGCTGAGGGGGCGGGGGATAGAAGATCGGCTTTCCGAGACCCGGCGCCCGATTTTTGTCCTGACCCGACTTGGAAGCCTTGTCCGGCGCCTGCCCCTGGACAGGTTTCGAGGGAGAGGCTGGGCCCGCCGCGTCACATCGCGAGGCGGCGAGCCCCCCAAAAGCCAGGACAAATAGCAGCCCAGCAACTGCGTGGGAAACACTCAGCGACCCGCCCCGCGACGCCAGGCGAACGAATGGAAGCATGGCCTCGTAGGGGATTTCTCGGATCGTGGAGGTTCGCCGCATGAAGCTGACAGACGTCAGCCTACTTCGTATGACATCCGATGCACATGGCGCTGCCCGCGTTGTCGATGCGCAGGAATCCCTTGATGGTGTTGTCGTGCACCGCATGGCAGGACGCACACTCCATCTTGCCAGCGAACAACGGAAGCCGAGAATCCGGCGAAGCCTTGATCGAGGAGTCTCCACCGGACGAGGTCGCATAGGTGAAGCCAATCGGATGCTCGCCCTGGAGGTCGTTGGCCGTCTTGGCGACATTGACCTTACCGACCAACGCCGTGCTGACGATGGTGTGCGAGGCAACACCCGGAGAAAGCACGCCTGCGGTGGCGAAGGAATCCAGAGCCATCGTGCCATCATGGCAGCTGAGGCAGAGCTTCGAGGTCGGACCCGGCTCCGTCGCCGTTCCACCGTTGAACGTCGAACTGCTGGCGCTGCTGTACATGGTGTAGCTCGACACCGTGCTCAGACCGTGGTTCCACAGGGGCGCGCCCACAACCGTCGTCTGCGCCGAGTGCGGCGTATGGCAGTACTTGCAAGTTTCAGTGGTGGCTCCAGCGCCCGTGTACTTGAGCGTCAAGTCATGAGGACTTCCCGCGACACCGGCGCGAACGGACTGCATGGCGCCGGCGAGCAGGATGATGGTGCAGAGTTTGATGGCTGTTTTGAACATACTATCGGCTGTTGGTTGTTGTGTCTTCGGTGTCTCTATCAGGGAGTGTCAGCTTCCGGCCCGAGTCGGAACCAACCCCTTCCCTTCCAAATTCCCGTCTACCGAGATTAAGACTGCGCGACCAGTATAACTACTGATTGCTTGCGTATCACTACTGAAATTTTGCGGTGTTTCATCCGTATTTTCACGCGCCACGACTGCGCGATACTGCGTAGGTGATCCACCTACAAGCTTACGGAAGACGGCGTTGAACTGCGGAATGGAGCCAAACCCGGCCTCGTAGGCGACCTCCGTGACCCGGGCTGAACGATTCGCCAGCAACGCCTTGGCACGTTCCACCCTCTGGCGAGCCACGTATTCTGTGAATTTAAGCCCGGTCGACGCGCGGAAGACGCGACAGAAATGGAAGGGGCTCACGTTCGCGGCCGAGGCGGCATCCCCCAGGCTGAAGCGCTCGACGAGATGGGCTGCAACGAATTCCTTGGCGAGGCGGACCATCCGCGGTTCGGCGGACTCAGGGCCCGAGTTGCGAGCGGCTTCAGCGCAACGCCCGAGGTGCTCCGCGAAAAGCGAGAGGAGCTGGCCCATCGCGCGAAATTGCTCCGACGGAATCACCCGCCCCCGCACGAACGTATCGCGCACCTCGGCGAACCGGACCCCCATTCCCCAACCCGCGAAGCGTTCCGCCAAGGCGGCCAGCTCGGCTGCCGTCGCCCGCCGGGACAGCATGTGGTCCCCGACCCAGGTGGCGACATGCTGGCCCGCCACGCTGACTTGCGCGGAAATGGACTGGAGGCCCGCGAAGCAAAGCAAAGTCCGGTGGGCGCCGGCACCCTGGACTCCCTGAGGCTCGGGCTTCCAACAAACCATCCCCATGTCAGGCCGGTGTGCGACCAGCCAGCAGACACCGTTTTCGCATCGATTTCGCTGTCCCCGGCTCTCAAACGAACCCGCAGGTTGCAACTTCAGGGCCACGCCAGTGGCCTTGAAGAACGCCTGCTCGTACTGCCGGACCAAGGGGAGGGCAGCCAAGGCATCGAAGGAGATGGGGGCGGTGTCAGCCATGGGAACAATCAGTGTTGCTTCTTGGAGGAAGCAGTGGCGGTGGGAGCGGCTTCGGGTTCGGCAGGTTCGACGGGCATCATGGCGTGGACCCCGGTGTCGTGGACGAGAATGCCACCCACGTGGGCCATGTTGGCGATGAGCAGGGATCCCGGGATATTGACCAGGAGAAAAGCGATCACAGCCACGACCTGGAGGCGCGGGCTGAACCAGCGGAAGCCCAGCTTCGGACCCGCCAGAATCGCGAGCCACACGAGGGAGAGGCCGAGGTACATGTACTTGACCTGGTCCGCCAAGCGCCCATGGCGCTCAATCAGCTTGGTGATCTTGGCGGTCCGGTCCGCCACCCGCGCCGCAGCCTCCCCGGTCGACACCGACACGAACGCACCGGCGCAGCCGAGAGCCAGCATGACCATCCCGGCGATGAAAAAGCCGCTGCGCAGCCGTGGTATGATGAGACCCAGGAAAATGAGGAATGGAGCCGTCATCAGGAGAGCCACCGGAAAGTGGATGACGATGACATGCATTCCGTCCCAGTCGGGGATGGCGGGCAGGTGGAACATGGGATGGGGCGCGGGGATTGGGGTTGGGAGCATTGACCACCGGCCCCTCGACCTCGGATCAGCCGAGGGGCCGGCGGACAATCAGGTATGCAGGATCAGGAGACCTTGACGAACTTGGCGATCGGCTCGAGGCAGCTCGGGCATTTCTCATCAGGCAGGGCCAGCACGGTGAGACCGCAGACCTCGCACACGTAGATGACCTTGGTGCCACCCTTCCACTTCTCGAGGTTCGCGCCGGCGTCCTCGAAAAGGGTGACCTGCTCGGTCTGGGAGTTCTTGCAGTAGTTGAAGGCGCGGAGGGCCTCCTTGTTTTTCTCGGAGCGCGCCTTGGAGATCGCGTCGGGGAGCTTGTCGTCGTGCTCCTCGTTCACCAGCTTCAGCGCGGCCGCGAGGTTGTCCTTGGTGGACTTCACCTCGGGCGCCTGGGCGGTGACCTTCGGGGTGGCGCCCAGCTTCTTGAGGACCTTCTCCAAGTCTTCCCGGTTGATCTTCTCGGCCTTTGCAGAGGCCCGGAACAGGCTTCCGACCTGGGTGTACCCCTCTTCATCGGCCTTCTTCGCGAACGCGGCATAGCGGGCCTCGCCATTCGCACGGGCCTCGAGGGTGGCCGTCAGGTTTTCGATCGTGCTCTTGTCCTTGCCAGCATCGGCGGCCAGGGCGCGCCCAGCGATCACGGCGATGATGGCGCCCACCGGGGCCTGCTTGAGGAACTGACGCCTGCTTTGAGTATTCATGGCTTCTTACTGGCTTTTGAACTGCGTTGGGAGGTGAGGTTGGAACCGAGGGTCACGACAAGTAGCGGGATGCTGAAGTCACCCCGCTGGGAGTGGAAAGTGTCCGGACAACAACCGGGTCGGAGGGCGCCGACTGCAACCACGCGACCAACGCCGCGGTCGCCGAAAAGCGGTACGCACCCGGACCAGAAGCGGACCAGCGGTCCGACCGCGGACCAGCCCGTCGACTGGCTGACACCGAGGAAAGCCCCTCCGTTCGCCCACTTCCGGTGGAATGAAAACAGCCACGGACCCAAGGCCCAGCAGCGCTTCTTGCGGCGGCGGAGGCCAATGCCTCCCAGTCCGGCAGGACGACGTCATTCTTCTGTTTTCGAATCTCACTCATGAACGGGCAATAGCTCTAGCAGCCGACGTGCCAGTCAAGAACAGGAGCCCACCACCGGAACTCCGGACACCCTGATCCTGGCCTCCGACCTGCAACGAATAGAGTTTTTACATTAGAACGCAGAATGTGTCCCTAAGTTTAGTAAGTACCACTGCGGACCTAGCAGAGTAGTTTTACAGAGATCAGGCAGCCCACCCGACATGGCCCGTCGAAAAACCTCGCTCCAGCCTGATCTGGCGTGCGCGAAGTCACCCTTCCAGACACTCCTGAACCCGGCCCTGGAGACCCTCTGTCGATCGGGGATTCCCCTACAGCCAAGAGCCTCGTAGCAGGTTCAGAACCTCCAAGCCGCGTAGAATGATCCACTCAAGACCCCATGGATGGGAGGGAGCATGACCGAGGAGATCCCCGACTCCCCACACATGGCGGGCACGCTCCCAGCGAGCCCCAAACAGGCTCACCGGAGGCCTCACAGCCTCTCCACGATGGAAAGTTTTGCTAATAGCACCCTCACCATTCCGTTGACCAGCGGCGGATCCCATGCTTCTATAGTTCGCGTTAGGACGAAATATCGTCCCCTGCCATGCGAGACCTGACCGACATCACCGGAGCACTGGCCGACGAGAGCCGGGTCCGGCTGCTCTTCGCCCTTCGCGGAGGCGAACTTTGCGCCTGCCAACTCGTCGAGTTCCTCGACCTGGCAGGCTCCACCGTCTCGAAGCACCTCTCCATCCTCCACCGAGCCGGGCTGGTCGCGACGCGAAAAAAGGGCCGTTGGGTCTACTATTCGCTCCCGGGAAGGCAGGCGTCCCCCATGGCCAGAAGCATCCTGGCCTGGGTCTTCCGTTCAGCCGGGAAGGCGCCACGAGTCGCCGAGGATGCCCTCCGATTGAAGAAAATCCTGACCATTGATCCCGCCGAGCTATGCAAACGCCAATGCCGAAAATGAAAGTGCTGTTCCTCTGCACCGGAAACTCCTGCCGCAGCCAGATGGGCGAGGGCTGGGCCCGACACCTCCGAAGCGGCGTGCTGGAGCCGTTTTCCGCGGGCATCGAGAAGCACGGGATGAACCCGCACGCGGTGAAGGTGATGAGCGAGGCGGGGGTCGACATTTCCCGCCAGTTTTCCAAGACGCCCGCCGACCTCGGCTCGGTTGAGTTCGACTATGTCGTCACGGTCTGCGGGCACGCCGACGAGCACTGCCCGACGTTTCCCGCGAAGACCCGTGTGGTCCACGTCGGCTTCGAGGACCCGCCGAAGCTCACCAGGGACCTTCCGGATGGCGAGGAAAAGCTCGCGGTGTACCGACGCGTTCGCGACGAAATCCGGCGCTTTGTCGAATCGCTTCCGGAGGCGCTGGAATCCAAGGCGTCCCCGGGTGGCTCGGGCTCGTCCTGCGGATGCGCTCCCGGGGGTTGTTGCGGCTGAACCCGGACCCTGAAGCCGTCCCCATGCCCTCCCCAGCCGATTCCGATGGCGACACGCCGCCCCAAGGTCCCAAGCGTCTCGCTTTCTTTGAGCGTTACCTGACCGTCTGGGTATTTCTTTGCATGATCGTCGGGGTCCTGCTCGGCGAGATGGCGCCGGCCCTGACGGCGAGCCTCAGCCGGATGGAGTTCGGCAAGGGCTCGCAGGTGAACGTCCCGATCGCCGTGCTGATCTGGCTGATGATCTACCCGATGATGCTCAAGGTGGACTTCGGGGCCATCGGGGGGATCGCACGCAAGCCGAAGGGCCTGCTCGTGACACTCTTCGTGAACTGGCTGGTGAAGCCCTTCAGCATGGCGGTGTTTGCCTGGCTGTTCATCCAGACCCTGTTCTCGGCCTGGATCGATCCGGAGACGGCGCGCAGCTACACGGCGGGACTGATCATCCTGGCGGCGGCGCCCTGCACGGCGATGGTTTTTGTGTGGAGCTATCTGACCGATGGCGACCCCGCCTACACGCTGGTCCAGGTGGCCGTGAACGACCTCATCATGCTGGTCGCGTTCGCACCCATCGTGATGTTCCTCTGCGGAGTGGCGCACGTGGTCGTCCCGTCCAAGGTGCTGGTCACCTCGGTGGTCGTGTTCATCGTGATCCCGCTGGCTGCCGGTTGGCTGACCCGCACGACGCTCCTCAAGTCCCATGGGCCTGCGTGGTTCGAGAAGACCTTCCTGCCACGATTTCAGCCGGTCACGATCTTCGCGCTCCTCGCCACCCTCGTGCTGATCTTCGCATTCCAGGCGGAGAATCTGACCACGAAATGGTTCGCGGTCATCCTGCTCGCCGTTCCGATCCTCCTGCAGGTGTACTTCAATTCCGGCCTGACCTACCTCCTGATGCGCTGGTTCCGGGTGCCGCATAACGTGGCGTCCCCCGGGGCTTTGATCGGCGCCAGCAACTTCTTCGAGCTCGCCGTGGCGGTGGCCATCACGCTCTTTGGCCCCGGTTCCCCGGCCGCCCTCGCAACGGTGGTCGGGGTGCTCGTGGAGGTGCCCGTCATGCTCTCGGTCTGCAGGATCTGCAACAACTCCCGGAAGTGGTACGACGCGGCGCTCCTGCACGCCCGCTGTCCCAGCGGAGCGAGGGCTCCCAGCATCGACTGAGGCCGCATGAAGCTGAGGATGCGGTGCAAGATTTCATTGCTTATCTCTTGCGGCACAGAGCCTTCGACAAGGCATCCAAAACGCGGGGACGCTTCCGCAGCTTCCTCGCCGCCAGCCTCCGCAATTTCCTGACGAATCGACATCACGCGAGCGCTGCTCAAAAGCGCGGCGGTGGGGTGGAGCACGTCCCCCTCGATGCTCTGGAAAACCTGGCGAGCGTCGGACACTCATCAGCCGAGAAGGCCTTGGACCACGAGTGGGCACGATTGCTCGTCCAGAAGTCGCTGACCCTGGTGGAGGACGGGTATCGCATCCGGGGCAGAAGCGCGGTCTACCGGCAACTCCGAGGCTTCCTTCCAGGCGACCATCCCTGTCCCGCCAAGCCGGCCTTGGCCGCCGAATGGGGCGTGGGCATGAACGCCGTCGACAAGGCGATCCACGACCTTCGCGTGCGATTCCGCGACGCCCTGCGCGGTCTCGTGTCGGAGCTCGTCGTGGACCCCGCGGACGTCGACGACGAACTTCGTTACCTCATCCTGATGATGGGGAATTAGCCGCCCGTCGAAAAAGACCGATTCCTGGTAGCAGCCGACGTAAGGAGGCTCCATTCGTTGGCGTTTGGGTCAGGTTTGAGTCTCCTGACGTCGACTGCCACGGATTCTTGACGGACTGTTAGTAGCCCGTTAAAAAACACATCTCCGCCGTAGCAGTCGACGTAAGGAGACTCCGTTCATTGGCTTTCCGATGAAATTCACTGGCATCCCATAGAAGCGTCACGCAACCCTGGGCATTTGCCCAGAGTTACTCCATGGCTCCACGGGCTGTATGTCCTGGCCTTCTCATCCACTCCGGTCTCGCGGGCCAGT
>CAIMTB010000077.1 GCA_903844265.1 uncultured Verrucomicrobiota bacterium | reverse complement strand
GCGGCAGCAGGAGGGTCGGGCGCCAGAGCCCGCAGAGCGCCGGGGATTGGCCCGCCGCGATCCAGCGAAGTGCCACCCGGGAAGACAACCCGACCTCGGCTCGCGACGCCTCGAGTTGAAGCGCCAGCGGGTCCAGTCGGTCGGCACCCGGTCGCTGCCCTTGCTGCCAAGCGAACGAACGCCGGGCCACGACGGCCCCGAAAGCCACCACGCCCGCCATCCACGCCAGCATCAGCAGGGCGGTCGGGCGAGGAGTCACCGGAGGCTGGGCGGCAGGGGCCCTTGCTGACGGCCCGGCGGGCGGGTTTGCCCGGGAGTTAGGAATTTCGCGGGCCACCCAGCGGTCGAATCGCCCCTGGTTTTCCCCGGTTCCCCGCGGAATCCAGTACCCGACTCCGGTCGGCAGGGCGAGGGAGGTCGGCAAAAGCAGTTTCAGCAACACCAGCATCCACAGGGCCTGCCGGACCACGGGGCGCATTCTGTGTTGCAGGAAACCATCGATGATCCAGAGCGCCGCGATGAGAGCGGAGGACTGCCAGAGGCCGGCCCAAGCGTAATCTGCCCAGCGGTCGCCCCACGCATTCAACAATTGGGAGGGAAAGTGCATGGCTGAGGGGACTGTTCGAGTTTCCAGTTACCGGCGGGCGCGCTTTCGCTTGGAGCGGAGCAACGCTTCGATTTCGTCGAGCTCCTGGGCGGACAGGTCGCGGGTCTCGATCAGGCGTTGAACCATCGGCGAGAGCGCGCCGTCGAAGGCGTGCGTCAAGGCGTACATCAGCTCGCCGCGCTGGGCCTCGGTCCGGGTCACCGCGGAGCGGTAGTGGGTCAGGTTCCGCAACTTCTCGGCCTGCAACAGCCCCTTGCCCACCATCCGATCCATCAGGGTGCGGACGGTGCTGTAGGTCCAGGCCGTGGCGGGGTGCAGCCGCTCCTGGATGTCCGGCGCCGTGCACGGCTCCCGTTCCCAGACCGCCTTGATGATCGTCCATTCTGCCTCGGTGAGTTCGATGGGTGCGCGTGCCATGGTCGTGAATCAGGTGAACCTCACGGAGGTTGTATCTACAGATGTAGAGATTGGCAAGCCTCAGCTTTACGTTTGTAGATCTGTCCCCGGGAGATGCCTTGGGGCGCTGGGTTGGCTGTCTGGAGGCGGCGTTCCTTGAAACGGCCTTTTCCAGCCCTGCATGCGGCTCCTGGGTTTTCCGCGATGGTGAACCCCGCCCGCCAGCTGCCGCAGGTTCCCAGGTCCCCGCTTCCCGTTTCCCGTTTCCCACGGTCACCGAGAGCATCTGCCCTCCTGCCTGCCCCAAATCCTTCGCCAACCCAGGCCGCGGACTTAGCTTGTTCGGCAAGTTCTATGACTATCGCCATTGCCGGCCGACGGTTCGGCGTTCGCACGGTCGGCTTTCTCTGTCTCTTGGCGGTGCTGTGTGTGCCCGGTCCGCGCCTGCTCGCCGCCGACCTGGCCCACTACCGGTTGGTGAAGACCCACGCATTCGTCCAGTTCGGTCAGGGCGCGCCCGTCGAGTGGACCCCGAAGCCGTTTGTGCTGCGGGCGGAGGTGGTGGCGGCGAGTGGGCGGACCCTCACTTCCGCCGAGCTTCGCCGCCCCGG
>CAIMTB010000076.1 GCA_903844265.1 uncultured Verrucomicrobiota bacterium | reverse complement strand
GCAGCTTGACGCAGAGAAACGGACATCGCCTCCGTCAGGTCCGTCGCCACCTGGATCCCAACGAACCGTTCCTTCTCACCTACGGCGACGGGCTGTCGGACATCGACATCAACGCCTCGATCGCCGAACACCGCCGCGTCGGGAGGATCGTCACCGTCAGCGCGGTCCACCCGGCCGGGCGTTTCGGATCGCTCACCATCGGCGACACCGGGCGGATCCACACCTTCAGTGAGAAGCCACAGGTCGAGGCGACCTATGTCAACGGCGGCTACATGGTCTGCGATCCCCGCGTGTTCGACTTCATCCCCGACGACCCGGCATGCTCGTTCGAGCGCGAGCCGATCAGCCACCTGGTTGAGGAAGGCCAACTGCATTCGTACAAGCACGATGGGTGGTGGCAGCCCATGGACACCTATCAGGAATCCCAACATCTCAACGCCCTCTGGTCCTCCGGCAAGGCGCCGTGGAAGGTGTGGTAGCCACTCGCCAGCACCCACCCGACAACCTCTCCCCGCACTGCATGCCTTCTTCCACCACCGAGCGCCCCGGCCCGTTCCGAGGTGCCTTCACCGGCACCCGCGTCCTCGTGACCGGGCACTCCGGCTTCAAAGGCTCCTGGCTCTGCGAATGGCTGCTCACGCTGGGTGCCGAAGTCTCCGGCTTCAGCCTGCCGCCCGAAACCTCGCCGTCGCTCTTCGAACAACTCCAACTCGCCGGGCGCATCGACAGCCGCTTCGGCGATGTCCGTGACGCCGAGGTCGTTCGCCGGCTCATCCAGGAGACACAACCCGACTTCGTCTTTCATCTCGCCGCCCAACCCTTGGTCCGCCGCTCCTACCGTGAACCGCTCCTGACCTGGCAGGCGAACGTCATGGGCACCCTCCACGTCCTCGAGGCCCTGCGGGACTTCACAAAGCCCTGTTCCGTGGTGTGCGTCACCACCGACAAATGCTACGAGAACCGTGAATGGATCCACGGCTACCGCGAGGAGGACGCCGTCGGCGGCTTCGATCCCTACAGCTCCAGCAAGGCCGCCGCTGAAATCGCCATCGCCGCCTGGCGCCGTTCCTTCCTCGCCCAATCCCCCGTCCAGGTGGCCAGCGCCAGGGCAGGCAATGTCATCGGCGGCGGCGACTGGGCCGAGGACCGGATCGTCCCCGACTGCGTGAGAGCCCTGCTCCGGGGCGAACCCATCCGAGTCCGCAATCCCCACGCGACGCGTCCCTGGCAACACGTGCTCGAGCCGCTCAGCGGTTATCTGTGGCTCGCGGCACGCCTCGCCCAACCCGACCTCGCCCAACCCGACCCCTCACGTTCGATCCTCGCTTCCGCCTTCAATTTCGGCCCTGGCCACGATGGGAACCGGAACGTCCGTGAACTCGTCGAGGAAATCCTCCGCCATGCCCCCGGGACCTGGATCGACGCCAGCGATCCCCGGGCCGTCCACGAAGCGTCCCTCCTCCAGCTCAGCACCGACAAGGCGGCTGCGCTCCTCCGGTGGTCGCCCGTCTGGCGCTTCCCCGAAACCATCCGCAACACGGTCCACTGGTATCAGGCCGTCGCCAAGTCTCCCGACCCCGGGACACCCGCCCAGTTGACCCGTGACCAGATCGCCGCCTACACCCAGCGGGCCGGCGAACTCGGGCTCCCCTGGGCGGCGGATCCGCAGCACGGAACCCCGCACTGACCCGCCCGGCTCAGATGTCATTCTCCTGAAATCCGCCCCCGCCATGAAGTGCCAGATCCATCGTCGCTCGACCTGCCGCCTCTGCGGCTCCGCCCGAATCCGCGAGTTCCTCAGCTTCGAACGTATGCCGTTCACCGACGAATTCGTACGCCCGGACCGTCTGGGTGCGGAGTTCCTCGGCGACCTGCAGATCTACTGGTGCGAGGACTGCCGATCGTCGCAGACCCAGCACGATGTCGAGGTGAGCGACTACTACCGCGACTACCGGTACACCGTCTCAGACTCACCTTTCGCCCAGCGCTTCATGCGCCGGCTCGCGGAGGAAAGCTTCCGTCGATTCGGCCTGCAATCCGGGGATCGCGTCCTCGAGATCGGCTCTGGCGACGGTCATCAACTCGCGCGCTTCAAGGAACTCGGCGCCCGGGTCCTCGGATTCGAGCCCTCCGCTGACCTCACCCGCGCCGCCCGCGCCACCGGCGTCGAGACCATCCAGACGCTGTTCAACTGCGAGGGCGTCGAACAAATCCCGGCCGACATGCGCCCCGCGCAGGTCGTGCTTCTCACCTACACCTTCGATCACCTGCCCGAACCGCGCCCGTTCCTTGAGCTCGTGCGCCAGGTTCTCGACCCGCAACGGGGCGTGCTGCTCATCGAAGTGCACGACCTCGCGCGCATCGTCGAACGCCGCGAGATCTGCCTGTTCGAGCACGAACACTCGATCTACCTGACCGCCCTCACGATGAAGCGGTTGCTTGAGGGTGCCGGGTTCCGGCTCCTCGGGGAGGATCTGCTTCCCGATGCCGAGCGCCGGGGAAACTCCCTCCTCATCGCCGCATGCCCGGCCGGGGCCACGGTCCATCCGTCGACCTTCACCCCCAGGCCAGCCGACATCGCGCTCGAATCCTGGCCCACCTACGAGGCCTTCGGTGACGACGTCCGCCGGGGCATCGCCAAGCTTCGCGCGCACCTCCAGTCAGGCCGCGCCCAAGGTCGCACGTTCGCAGGCTACGGCGCGGGCGGCCGCGGCGTCATGACCCTCGCCATGGCAGGGATTGACAGCAGCGACATCGCCTACCTGTGCGATCAGAACACCAGCTTCCACGGGCTTCACACGCCTTCATCCCACATTCCCGTGGTCGCACCGGAACACGTCCACTCGCATCCGGTCGACGAGATCATCGTGTTCTCCTACGCCTACCTCGAAGAAATCCGGGCACGCCTCCGGCCCTTCGCCGGACGCTTCGTCTCCATCCTCGACCTGATGTGAAGCCATGAAGCGCGCCTTCGTCACCGGCGCCTCCGGTTTTGTCGGCTCCCACGTCGTCGAGCAACTCCTCGGCGCCGGGGCGGAGGTCGCCATTCTTTGCCGGCCGGATACCAACCTCTGGCGACTTGGAGAACTTGATCGCCGCGTGGTCCACATCCAGGGCGACCTCGCCAATCCGGGGTCGTACCGTGACGCCCTGCGGGAATTCGGACCTGAGATCGTGTTCCACCTGGCCTGGCATGGGGTCGACAACACGCTCCGCAACGACTTGTCCCAAATCTCGGCAAACCTCCAAGCCACCCTGCAACTCGTGGACGCAGCCGCCGAAGCCGGTGCCTTGGCGTGGATCGGCGCCGGTTCGCAGGCCGAGTACGGACCGCACATGGGCCGCATCGGCGAGGATGCACTGACCCGGCCCACCACGCTTTACGGAGCCTCCAAACTCTC
>CAIMTB010000075.1 GCA_903844265.1 uncultured Verrucomicrobiota bacterium | reverse complement strand
TCTCCCGCGGCGGGAAATGGCTGGCTTCGGCGGGGGGACTGGAGGATGGATCCCTCAAGCTGTGGGACGTCGAGGCAGCCAACCCGGCACCCGCCCGGATCCTGCACCACTATTCCTACGAGGCGGACGGCGTCCTCTTCTCGCCCGACGGGACTCGTTTGTTCTCGAGCGGCAGCGACCGCATGATCCGGGCTTGGGATGCCGTCACGGGGGCGGAATCGGCCGTCCCGCTCGCCGGCCACACAGGCTGGGTTGGCCCCCTTGCTGCCTCTCCCGACGGCCGGTTGATGGCGTCTGGAGCCGGAGACTGCGCGGTGATCCTCTGGAATGTGCCCTCGCACACGCCCGATGCCAGGCTCCTCGGCCACATCGCCGCGGTCCACGCGCTGGCGTTTTCACCGGACGGGCGAACCCTCGCTTCCGCCGGGGAGGATCACACGGTTCGGCTGTGGGACTTGGGGAGCCGACAGCAACGGGCCCTGCTCCGGGGTCACGTGGCCAAGGTCGTCTCGCTGAGCTTCTCGCCGGATGGACAGGAGCTCGTATCCCGAAGCGTGGACGGCCTGGTCAAACTTTGGCATGCCGCTACCGACCCGGAGGGCAACGCTCTCGTCGGCAGCCCCGAGTGGCTGCAGGACGTGGCCTTGTCACCGGACGGACGGTTCCTGGCTTCCGTGGCCACGGACAGCTTCGCCGTGAACCTTTGGGACCTGCACTCCCGGAAGCGGTCTCTCCTCGACGGACACACCCATACGGTGATGTCCGCTGCGTTTTCCCCCGACGGCAGCGTTCTCGCCACGGGAAGTCACGACCGGACGGTGAGGCTGTGGGACGTGACCACGCACAAGACCGTCGCCACGCTCACCAACGAATTTCCCGTCGGATCCACTGCCTTTTCACCGGATGGGCGAACGCTGATTGTGGGTGGCTCCAGCTGGTACATGATCGAGAAGGGGCAGCGGGCCGGGCTTCAGTTCTGGGATATTCGGTCACAAAAGCCCACCGGGACAGTGGCCGGCGCTGCATCAGACATCGTGGAGCTCGCCTTGTCGGCCAGTGGATCCTTGCTGGCGACGGGTCACGCGGAAGGCGATGTCAGTCTGTGGGACGCGGAAACCCGTCAGCTCGTCCATCGCTTTGAGAGCCCCTTCAAGAGTCAGGTCATCAGCCTGGCCTTCTCACCCACCGAACCGCTTCTCGCCGCCAGTGACATGGGGGGAAACATTGTCTTCTACAACACCTCCACGCGGACGGCGCTTCCGTCGATGAAGGCGCACACCTTCAGGGTGATGTCGCTCGCGTTCAGCCCGGACGGTCGCAGCCTGGCATCGGCGGGCGAGGCCGGAGGGTTGAAGCTATGGAATGTGGCCACGCGCCAGGTGGCTCTCACCCTGAAGGGGCACGCGGGCACCGTCACCGGAGTCGTCTTTTCGCGGGAAGGCAACTTCATGGCCAGTTGCGGCGCCGATGCCACCGTCCGGCTCTGGCCGGCCGCAAGGATCGATGAAGTGGCCGAAGTGACATCACCAAGAGAGACCCATCCATGAGACCCACATCGCTATTGCTCGTCTGTCTGATCGGACTGGCTGTCCCCAGGCTGAGCCTGGCCCAGCCCACGATCTCCCTCCAACCCAAGAACCTGTCCGCGAGCCCGGGCGCGAACGTCACGTTCTCGGTCAAGGCCGCCGGAACCGCGCCGCTGACCTATCAATGGCGGTTCAAGGGTGAGGCGATCACCGGAGCGGTGACAAACTCGCTCCTGTTGACCCATGTCCTGCCCACGGCGGCCGGTGAGTATTCGACCGTGATTGCTGATGGCGCAGGACTCTCCTCCACCAGTCGCCTGGCCACGCTCACCGTGGATCCCACGTTCACCAAGATCATGACTGGCGAGATTGTGACT
>CAIMTB010000074.1 GCA_903844265.1 uncultured Verrucomicrobiota bacterium | reverse complement strand
GCCACAAGGGCGGTTTTCGGCATAACGCGGAACGAAGCCAGGATGCCTGGCTCCAGCCCGATGCCGTACTTGTGGGCCGTGCCTTGCACGTCATCCCGCTGCCATGATGCATCGACGAAGAGCATGATGGCCGACGCCTTGGTGACACTTTCGGTCACGATTCCCACGCGCCCCCCGATGTCCATCGTGGTCGCGTCGGTCCCGTGGTCGGTGTAGTGGGAGTTCGCGTAGGAAATCGACGGCCCGAGCACGATGCCCACGGATCCGTGGGCGGGGCGTGCCACCGTCCATTCCTTCGAGAGGGTGATCACGGCCTCGTGCGATGACCCATCGCCGTAACCGTGTCGCAGTTGCCGATAGGCATACTCAACGCCGATGAAGCTGAAGTTGTTGATCACAACCCCCCCCTCCGTGGCGTCCTCTGCCCGAGCCGGTGAAACGAGGGTCGCCATGGCCAGCGCAGCCCCCGCGATCTTTGGCATGAACTTCATAGTATTGTTGGAGTCTCGTGGAACTGATCCCTCATTGCTCGACGATCATGTAGAATTTCGCCTCGCCCGAGGCAGGCTCCTCGAATAGCCCCAGCCGCCCGTCGGCCAGGTCTGGCCCTGCTGCAGCCAAAGCCGTGACGGAATCCGCCCCGCGCAGCACGTACCCCGGCGCGGGAACCCACGTCACCTGGACCTTCCCGCCAGCCACAAGGGCGACGGCAAGGGTCGGAGGATCCTTCGCAAACGTCAGCCTCATGGAATCCGACGTCGCTGAGCAGGCGATGTCCTTCTCAGCGACCGCCAAAGTCAGAACGATATCTCCGCCGGCGAGGTCGTTGGTGCCCGGTGTATAGGTGGTCCCCAGCAATCCCGCATCCAGGAAAACACCGTCCCCGGAAGTCTTCCAGGAAGCCGTGTGATAGGACTCGAGGACGGGAGTGACCGCCGCGGTCAGTTCAACGACCTTGTTGGTCGCAAGGTGACGCACCACCTGATCGGTTCCGGCGTTCAATGTGATCGCCGGGTGCACCACGAGTTGAATCGCCGTCCTTGTGAGGGAGCGACATCCATGGTCGTCGGAGACGGATTCCACATGGAAGACGGCACCCGCCTTTTCGGTGGGAGTGAACACACTGTTCGTCGTCAGGGCGACTCCGCCACTGGCCGCCGAATACCAGACATGGCTGACGCCCGCTTCGGGCTGGACCGCCAGGGTCGGGATCGATTCGCAGGCGGCGATCGTCGCCACGCTGGCCACCGCCGCCGGCGCCGCCGGGTTCGGCCAGACCAGATAGTCGATCCGGGTGCGGGTCACGCTCGGGCAAGCGGGCGTGGGCGACGGATCATACGCCTCGACGTAGAACGCCCCGGACTTGCGGACTGCCGGCACGTACGTCGCCCCTTCCGCCAGCGAAGTCCCACCCGTGGCAGACTCATACCAGCGGAACTTGATCCCCGTCACCTCGGCGACAGCCAGGGTCGGAATCGCATCGCTGTCGCACTGCTCCACCTTGACCTGAACTGCCACCGGCGCCGCCGGGTTCGGCCAGACCAGATAATCGATCCGGGTCCGGGTCACGCTCGGGCAAGCCGGTGCTCGGGCCGGATCGTAGGCCTCGACATAGTAGGAAGCGGACTTCCGCACCGCGGGCACATACGTGGATGCCTCGCCCAAAGCCGTCGTGTTTGTCGGCGAATCGTACCAGCGGAACTTGATGCCTGGCACCTCGGAAACCGCCAGTGTCGCGGTGGAGTCGCTATCACACTGCTCCACCAAGGACTGCACGGCGACCGGCGCCAAGGGATTTGGCCAGACCAGATAATCGATCCGGGTGCGGCCCACGCTCAGGCAATGAGTGCCCGAGGTCGTGTCGATCGCCTGCACGTAGAACACAGCGGTCAGGTTTGTGCTCGGTGTGAAGTTGGTGCCTTGGCCCAGAAGGTCGGCAGAACTGCTACCCGCATACCACTCGAACCGGACCCCCGTCACCGCGCTCACCGAAAGCGTCGGGACAGCATCGCTGACGCAGCGCTCAACAACGGAAAGAAGCGCCACAGGATCTGCCGGAGTCGGCTTCACCTCAAGGTGTGCGGCGGACGCCCCACTCTGCACGCCCGAGCGATAAT
>CAIMTB010000073.1 GCA_903844265.1 uncultured Verrucomicrobiota bacterium | reverse complement strand
CGCAGGCGGGCAGCGAAGCGAGCACCGACCACGATACCCAGGTAACTCACGACCGCCGGACCGATCCCCATGCCGAGCTGCGGCCAGCACTGGGGTCAAACATTGACTATTGACACTGTCATTCTGACACGACGCGCAAGTTCCGCTGTTTCGCACCGTGCCCCGCCCTCGGGAACGACGGACGCCCTGCGTCGCCACCGCCCACTTCACCTCCCGCACATCGTCATAAATGTCGAATGTCAATGTTTGCCCCATCGAACCCGAAGGCAGCAGAAACACGGAGCATGGTCCACACCATGCAATGCACGCCCTGCGTTGAAGGCGCGTGCTCCTGCCAAGCGCGTACCTGAGGATACCCCAGGCGTGGCCACGTTCATAGAGCAGCCGACATGAAACCGCCGCCTCTTGGGGCGGCGGAGTGAAACCGGCTCATCAAGTGCCTACTTGCGATTCCTCCAGGCGAACATGCCCAGCATACCCAATGCGCTGAGGCCCGCGAGGTAGGTACCGGGCTCAGGAACGGCCGTCACGCTGACATTGAATTCGCCCGTATTGTTTGCCCAGCCATAGCCGTCCATCGTGCCCATATAGAACCCGGTGGATCCTGCTGGAACTGTCACGGTACCGCTGCTTCCCATCACGAACACAGAGGGAGTCGCCCCCGTGAACACCCCAATCAGTGCGTTGATCGGCACCACTCCGATGTCCGGGATGCCATTCTGAGCACCCCAAACACGGGACACCACAACCGAACCGTCTGGCCCCGAATCATTTCCAGGATGTCCAACCGTTCCAGTTGCCGACCAGCCGATCAGGGCTCCGGGAACCACGAAACCGTCGATGACGTGAATGGGAGACTGATAGGGAGCAACGTCCGCCGCCTCCCCTCCGTACGAAGACCCTGATGCAGGGTCCGTCCCCCCGGCGCCTACACCGGCGAGCCAAGGATTGGACGTTCCGGGAACGACATACAGGGTTGCCTGACTTGCTGCCGAGGCTGACAAGAACAGCCCAACGACCAACGTCAATGTCTTTGAGGGTATCATAAGTGTGAGTCCTTCCACTCCGTGTTCAAGCGACCCCGATGCCAGCACGCCTGGCACCCGATCTCGATCGCTTCCATGGAGCATTACCCGCCTATCCGGCGAAAATCTGCCCGTTTTTTGGACATTCATGGACAGGAACCGGACACCACCCCCGGGTGATGGCAAGGGCCTTACAACGACGCCGGCCTCACAAGGAGAACTACCTCAGGAATCAGTCAACATATGCGCCGATCTCTCACACATCAGGGTGACATCGCGACCCGGCCGGAGCGCGGACTCCAGCCCCATCAGTGTGGCTGGCGGGAAGAGGCGTGAACGCCGCGGTCCGTCACCCTATTGCGCGAGACTCAATAGAGCCATCCGGCATGGGGTGAACACCCCACTACCCCAAACTCGAGCAGTGGGGTCAGACACTGACTATTGACACTGTCATTCTGACACGACGCACTGCGTCGCCACCGCCCACTTCATGTCCCGCACATCGACGTAAATGTCGAATGTCAATGTTTGACCCCATCGATCATCCGCCCACGTCCCCTTCAGAGGGGCGAAAAGGCGGACCCCGAACAGCGCCGACGGCGTTGGGATGAATTAATCCACGCTCGCACAATCCCCACCCACCACCCTCGGCCCGCCGTAGACCGGGGCCGCTGCCACTCGCAGGCGGGCAGCGAAGCGAGCACCGACCACGATACCCAGGTAACTCACGACCGCCGGACCGATCCCCATGCCGAGCTGGGCAATCACCACGCCCGGACAGGCCCCGGTCATCGCCCAACCCACCCCGAACGCGAACGCGCCAGGCACAAGGCCGCGGTGGAAGACGACCTTCCCCAGATCCAAGCGGTTCCGCAGCGCCGCGAAGACCACGATCAGGAGGACCACCGCCACCGCGAACGCGAGCAGCAGTCGAAGGTCGCGGAACAGCAACATGCGCCTGAGCTCGGCATAGTCCGTGAAACCCAACCGCGTGACCGTGAGGCCCAGGAGAAATCCGGGAACGGCCGTCCTCAACCATGCAGGCTTCATCGCTTCAAGGCCTCCAATAGGAATGAGACGCCGATGGCCACGCCAAAGAACACCGCCGTCGCCACCAGGCTCGCAGGCTGCAACCGGCCGCACCCACTGAGTCCATGACCCGAAGTACAGCCGCCGGAAAGGCGCGTGCCAAAACCCACCAACACACCTCCAGAGAACAGCACCACAAGGCCCTGAACCCCGGACCCGAAGATTCGGTGGAACTCGGGTGAATAGATCCCGGTCACGGGCGGTTGCCCACCCCACCACCCGCCCACGGCGCCACCCGCCGCGATGGCGAGGAGAAAGATGAGGTTCGCAAACCTGTCCGGACCCGCGACACAACCGGCTGCCGGGGCAGGATCAACCCCGGGCCGATCGCCGCAGCCCGGGTTGGCCGCGGGGGCAGGCTCCGGGGAGGGCTCCGGCTTACCCTCGGTGCGCCATCGCAACAGCCGCGCAAGGGCGCCCGAAACACCCAACGGCGCGCGGGTCAACAAAGGATAAAGGACCGCCACAAAAGCCAGCAGAGGTCCGCCCAGCCACCAGGGCCAGTAATAGGCATTCATCGGAAGCGGTAGCTGTACTGGATTCCAAGGGAGTCCTGCGACATCGAAATCGTTTCCTCCGTGCCGGCGGGAGCCATGCCCAGACCTACAAACCGGCTCTCACCCGTCACGGATTCCTTGAAGGCGTGGACATAGGCCAGTGTGATCTCGTTCTTTTCCTGCCTGCCGAAACCATAAGTCACCCCCACCGTGGCATGGTGCTGCACCACACCCGGCGCCAGGAAATTGAAGGTCACATCGCGGGAGGTCACGGGGTTCTCGTTGTAGCTGTACCCGGTCCTGAACGTCCACCGTTCGGTCGCCTTCCAATCCACGCCGAGCTTGATCACGCTGATGCTCTGCCAGCCAAAGCCAGGCCCGCCCTCCTGCCCAAGCAGGCCCAGGTTCGTGCTCGGGTTCCCTACTCCCGGAACGCTCGAGTAATCGATCCATTTGTAGTCGATCCCCACCCTGACCGAGGGGCTGACCGCGAAGGAGATGCCGGCCCCGACGCTCTGCGGGATATCGAAAGTACCGTCGCCGGCAAAGAGTCCTTTGTACTTGTCAAACTTCTCCATCCACACCGGCGATGAGTAGGTCAGGCCAAGTGAGAAGGCCGGGCTTGCCGTCCAGAGATAGCCCAGGCGGAAGCCGCCACCCCAGGAATCATCGATCCCCTCGTCGGTGAGACTCTGCGGATCCTGGGACAGCGGGCTGAATGCCGCCAAACCGTAGGCCTTGAACTGCTGGTAACCGAGGATCGGCGATAGTCCGAGCGAATGATCCTCAGCAATCCGCAGCGCCACCGTCGGGGCCACCAGCAACTGGGTCAGGTTCACTCCCAGATGTCCCGGCCCGGCCAGCAAGTTCCTATCACTCGCCCCCGGCCCAAGGTTCAGCTGGCCCGCGGCATAGTCCGTATTCATCCCGCCATTGCCGTAGAGCGCCAACCCGATGGCCACCTTCTCTCCCAGCGCCCGCGTGTAACCCAACTCGGGAATGAAGAAGTTGTGCCGGTCACTGGTGGCCGCCCCATTCAAGGGAACCGCCGGACCGGTCCGGTCCACGGACCTGTCCGGACGAAACCAATCGATCCCAAAATCAACCCGATCCCCGGCAACAGCCACCGTGGCAGGATTGTTGGCACCGCCAAACGCGTCGTCGGTCGAGGTCTGGGCCACGCCCGCACGACCCTTGGACTTGAGCCCATAGCCGTCGGAGAAATATCCGTCGGTCGCCTGCGTTGTCAGAGCGCCCCCGAGGAGCAGAGAAACGACAATACGGTTCATAAATTCGAGATCCGGTTGAGCTGAGACTGATTTCGACGGAAGGACAGTGGGCACCCCCACCCAAGACCCGGGCCCCCGACCCCATCACCCAAGGGTGTTTGGCCTCGCGAGGCCCCGGTTCGACACCGGAATCCCAGAGCCCATCCTCAAGCCCCGCCTCCGTCAGGCAGGGCCGATGCCAAGACCCTAGCCGAATAGATGTCTACTATGTCAATGGATTTCAAAAGTTTCATGATGAACCGGCTTCAGGGCATCGTCCTTCTCGCGATTCGAGCATGAGCATGAAGGCTCACATCCGGGCTTGGAGGGGACAATGGCTCGGGCATGCGGTCTGCAGGCTTGCTCGAAGGACCCTCGCCTGTTCACCGAGATCGACGAGGGGAGGAACCCAAGGAAGCCATGCTCCTTCGGGAAGTGGAGGGTCAGGCCGCACCCAAAAAAAAGGCGGGGAGGGGGGGGGGATCAACCCCTCCCGGGGACAGGGTTACCGCATGTCAATCTGCGGGACTGCCCCCAGAGACGTGGGACCCGCTGAACGAGGCTCGAACGAGCGCGATTTTATCGATGGTGAGGCAGCCAAACGGGAGACCGATGGATCCTGCCAGCCAGTTTCGCGGGGCGGCGGGTTCATAATGGCCGATGGGGACGCCACTCAACCGCAGGTCAAACCGCCGCGGGAGCAGTGAGGAGAGCCGCTCCAACGCGGCTGGAGAGGCTCCCTCGATATACTGCTTCACAGGCAGCCGTGCCAGGGCAAGCAGCCCCAGGCGCCCGGCAATATCCACCGTGATGCGGTCCTTGTCGGTGCTCACGCCAACGGCCTGCCGGCCGTCGCATTCCAGCTTGAGATTGGCGATCCAATCGAGCCGGGGCGACGGTTTCGGGCTGGCGGGCGAGTCGTTCACTTGACCACGTGCTCGCTGGCGCGGATTTTGAGGATGCCGTTCAGCCTCCAGTGGGCGTGTTTGGGGTCGGGTCCCATGACGCTGGGGACAAAGACTTCCAGGTTCTGGAAGTCATACGTCACCTCGGCTCCGAGGCCGGTGAGTTTTTCAAAGAGGGCCTCTGCGAGATCGGGCCAGGTCGTGGGTTGTTCGCTCATTTTATGGGGAGTGGTTCGAGCGGAGGCTAGTACACCCCGCGACGGGATCAAGCAGTGGCCATGGAAAATAAATCATCAGGCCGGATGGCGGGGGACGTCACGGGTCGAGGTGGATGTCCGGGAAGTACTTGGGCACGCATTTCGGGCAAAGCCCGTGTGTGAACTTGGCTTCCGAATGTTTGCTGACGTAGGCCTCGACCTGGCTCCAATAGCCACGATCGTCGCGGATACTCTTGCAGCCGGAGCAGATGGGGATGATGCCGCGAAGGGTCCTGATTTGATCCGCCGCATCGCGGAGTTCGGCGATCTTGTCGGCCAACGCATTCTGCATCTCGATCAACCGTCGGCCCACCTCGATCCTTGCGCAGAGTTCGCCTGGATCGAAGGGCTTGGCCACGTAGTCATTGGCGCCGGCTTCGAGGGCTGCGATGACCTCCGCCTTGCCATCGAGAGAGGTGAGCATGATGAAGTAGCAGGGCGGCCGCCCCGCCTCGAGGGCGCGCACGTGGCGTACCACTTCGAGTCCATCCATCTCAGGCATCATCCAGTCGAGGACGGCGAGCGCTGGCGCCGAGGCTTGCTGGAGTTCGTGCCAGGCCTCGGCTCCGTTGACGGCGACGACCACCTCATGACCCTTTCTTCGCAGCACTCCCGCGAGGGCCGTGCGTGACACCGGCTCGTCTTCAGCGATCAGGATTCGCATGGAGTTGGGATTCCAGAAAACCGCCCCTCAGGACACATCAGAGCCTGTGGGCACCGTCGCCGCACTCGCCGCGCCAAGTCGATGACTTTGGGCAGAATTCCGGCGCTCCAGAATCGCCATCGCAACCATTCCGCCGTGCCCCCTCCCACACCCGGTGAACAACTTCTCTTTGACCGGACCCGGTCCGAGGGTGTCCAGTCAGAGGTGAACTTATGTTCACCTCATCCACGCCGACGACACGCAGGCAAAGGGAGATCCTCCAGCTTCTCGAACACCGACAATCCACGGGTGAACCTCCTCCCAGCTACCGCGAGATCGGCGAACATCTCGGCATCCCCAACGTCAGCGCGGTCGCCAAGCACATCGCCGTCCTTCGCCGAAAAGGACTTCTCGAGACCACCGAGGGCAAGACGCGCTCCATCCAGATCCAATCGCCAATCCAGCCGCTCCGTCGGCGAATCGTCCACATCCCGCTCTTTGGCTCCATCCCGGCGGGCCCGCCCACGGAGCGAGAACAGGACGCCGAGGGTTGCGTCAGCGTGGATGTGGAATCGGTCGGGATCCGTCCGACCAGCCGCACGTTCGCGCTGCGCATCACCGGCGATTCGATGATCGGGAAGCACATCATCGATGGCGATGTCGTCGTCATCGAGCACGGCAAGGAACCCAGGCAGGGCGACGTCGTCGCGGCTTTGATCGACGGACAGAGCACCCTGAAAACATTCCTGCTCCAGCGCGGGCGTCCCTTTCTCCGCGCCGAAAATCCGAAGTACCCGGACCTGATCCCGGGCGCCGAACTCGTGATCCAGGGGGTGATGGTTGCGCTGATCCGCAAACGCAACTGATCCGCAAACGCAGCTGACCGGCAAACGCAGCGGATCCCCTGCCCCGGGTTCACCGTGAGACCAAGAGCTATCGTCCATCTCGACGGCGATGCTTTCTTTGCGGCCGTCGAGCAGGCGGCTGATCCGCGCCTGCGGGGCAAGCCGGTGGCTGTTGGCGGTGAGCGCCGGGGGGTGATCGCAAGTGCCAGCTACGAAGCGCGGCGTTTCGGGTTGAAGGCGGCCATGCCGACGGCGCAGGCCCGCAAACTCTGCCCCGGTCTGATCGTGATTCCCGGCGATTTCGAGCGTTACGAACAGTTCAGCCGGATCATGTTCTCGTACGCCGAGGACCACACCCCGCTGGTCGAGGTGCAGGGTCTGGACGAGGGCTACTACGACCTGACGCCCAACCGCGCCAAGCCTCCCGCCGAGATCGCCGCCATCGTTCAGCGGGCGATCCGCCAGTCGCTCAAGATCACCGTCAGCGAGGGATTGGCGACGAACAAGCTCGTCAGCCAGATCGCCAGCAAGGCGCACAAGCCTGCCGGTCTCAGGATCATCCCCGCAGGTGAGGAGGCTGCCTTCCTGCACCCGTTGCCCAACCGCTGGCTGCCGGGGGTCGGGCCGAAGCTCAGCAGCCGCCTGAACGCGGCGGGCCTCGCTGAAATCCGCCACATCGCCGCCATGCCCGCCGACCTCCTGGAACTGGTGGCGGGAGGCCAATCCCGGCAGCTCCTGCTGTTCGCACAGGGCATCGACGAGCGGCCCGTGATCCAGGATCGGACTCCGCAGAAGACGTTCAGCGCCCAACAGACGTTCGCCGCGGACCTGACCGATGAGGTCTTCGCCGCGGCCACACTCCGCAAGATGGCGGACGAACTTTTCGCCAAGGTCCGGTCCGACCGTCGCGCCGTGCGCACACTCACCGTCACGGTGAAGTACAACGACCATGACCAGAACCAATGCAGCGAGAGCCTCCACGAGCCGACCAACCTTGAAACGGACGTCTACGGCCGACTGCACGGACTCCTGAAGCGCGCCTGGGAACGCCGGGTCAGTCTCCGCCTGGTGGGGCTCAAGCTTTCCAACGTCTACGATGGGCGCTTTGCGGGCGAACTGGACCTGCCGGGTGAAGGCGCGGGTCACGACCGCCGCGAACGCGCCATCGTCGCCGTGGAATCCTTGCGCCAGCGCTTTGGCGATGAGGTGGTCCAGCGCGGCCACGATTTCATCCTTCGCGACGGACCCCGCGACCCGATCGCCACGCAACCGCCCCCCATCAAGACGGCGGGGGTGCGTTACTCCATTCGCGTCGCGCCGCCCATGCAGGCTGCGTACACCCCGCTGGGCTGCCATTCGCACTATTCGTTCCTCGATTCCACGCTTTCGCCCGAGCAGATCGTCCACCTCGCCGCCCGGCAGGGGGCTCCCGTCATCGCGCTGACCGACATCGGCAACCTCCACGGCGCGGGAGAGTTCGCCGCCGCCGCGAAGCTCAAGGGTATCCGGCCCATTTTCGGCGCGGAACTGGGCACCATCGCCGGACCGCTGTTCGTCTACGTCCAGGACAAAGCCGGCTACGCCAACCTCTGCCGTCTGCTTTCGCGAAGGTCAGAAAATATCGGCGACGACGACTCCGAAGCGGCGGTGGCCACACGCCAGCGAATGCCGTTCAACCGCGCCGCCATCGAAGCCCATGCCGACGGGCTCATCGCAGTCAGTGGTGACGAATCCCTTCAACCCATCTTCGGCGACCGCTTTTACCGCGCCGTCACCAGGCCGGAGCTTGCCGGCCACCCGCGCGGCATCCTCGTCCCGCGAACTCACTACGCCGCCCCCACCGCCACGGAGCGACGTCACTTCGACATCGTCCAAAGCATCCGCACCCGCACGCTGCTCCAGCACGCGCACCCGGAGAAACGGAGCGGCGATCATTCCTTCCGCACCCCCGCCCAGCTCCCGCGCTGGTGCGTCCAGCACCCGGATCTGCTGCGCCGGACCTTCGAGATCGCGGACGCCTGTCATTTCGATTTTCCGTTCGGCCCGCCGCAATTCCCGACGTTCCAGCCACCGGATGGTTCCAGTCCCAGACTCTTCCTCCGCAAACTTGTCCACGACGGACTGGGCCGGCGATACGGCGCGCGCGCAGACAACCTCCGGGGTCAGGTGGACGAGGAACTCGGGATCATCGCGACCGTCGGTTACGAAGCCCTTTTCCTGCATACGTGGAGCCTCCTTCAGGATTGCCGGGCCGCCGGCATCGATTGGATCACGCGAGGGTCGGCCGCCGATTCCCTTGTCTGTTATTGCCTTGCCATCTCGAATGTCTGCCCGATCCGCTTCGAACTCTATTTCAAGCGGTTCCTTAACCCGGAGCGGATGGCCCTGCATAAATTGCCGGACATCGACATCGATTTTCCCCACGACCGGAAAGACGACGTCGTTGAATTGCTGCTCCGCAAATTCGGCCCGGACCACTGTGCTGTCGTGGGCGGATTTTCCACCTTCCAGGCCCGGAGCGCCTTCGGCGATGTCGCCAAGGTTCTGGGTCTTGGTGAAGCCCAGACCCGCCGCTTTACGGACCGCTTTCCATGGGGCGGCGGGTCCAACCTCCGCGCGACATTGGAAAGGGGAATGGAAACACGCGACCTGCCGGTCAACGAGGAACCCTACCGCACCGCGCTGGAATTGGCCGCCCTCCTCGATGGACGTCCGCGGAATCCGAAGATGCACCCGTGCGGCGTGGTCCTGACACGCCAGCCGATCCATGAGTTGACACCCACTTTCACCTCGAACAAAGGCTGGCCCACGACGCAGTTCGACATGGACATCACCGAGGCCGTTGGCCTGGTGAAAATGGACATCCTCGCGCAGGGGGGACTCGCCGTTCTCCGGGATGCCAGGGAGGCCATTCGACGCAATGACGGCACCCACATCGACCTCGAGACCCTCGCGCCCTGGAAAGATGAAAAGGTCTGGGAACTTATCGCCGGCGGCGGCGGTCGTGCGGTCCACCACATCGAATCGCCCGCGATGTTGAATCTCTGCCGCATGACAAACGTTCGGGAAATCGACGGGCTCGTCGCGATCGTTTCCGTCATCCGCCCGGGCGCGGCCAACGAAAACAAGAAGCTGGCGTTCACCCGGCGTTATCAGGGGATGGAACCTCCCTCCTATCCCCACCCCTGCCTCGAGCCCTGTTTGCGCAGCACCTTCGGACTGGTCGTGTACGAGGAGCACATTCTCCAGATTGCCGAGGCTTATGCCGGTCTCTCAACCGGTCGCGCCGACGTCCTGCGCCGCGCCCTCGTGAAGGAAAAGCCAAAGATCATCGAGGAGATCGAACCCGAGTTCTTCGCCGGAGCGGCGAAACGTGGACATCCCGTCGAGAAAACCGCCGAGGTCTGGAAACTCATCACCAGCTTCCAAGGCTACGCGTTCAACAAGGCGCATTCCACGGCCTACGGAGTCGAAGCCTACGAGGCCGCGTGGATCAAGAGCCGTCATCCTGCGGAGTTCCTCGCCGCCGTCCTCTCCAACGGCAAGGGCTTCTACTCGACCCTCGTCTACATCCTGGAATGTCACCGGCTCGGACTGCAGATCCTGCCTCCCACGATCAACCAACCCGGCCCCCGGTACGTCGCCTCGCCCGACGGCTCCATCCGCGTGCCCGTAAACGCCGTCAAGAACCTCGGCGAACGAACACTGGGCCGGCTGCACGCCGAACATGCGCGCGGCCTATTCGCGAGCTTCGCCCAGTTCGTCCAGCGAGTGACTCCCACCCCCGAGGAATTGGAGGCGCTGGTCCGCGTCGGGGCACTCGACGAATTCGGCCGGACACGACTCGAGCAATTCTGGGAAGCCCAACGCTTGACCCGCGGAACCAGCCATCGCCTCCAACCCGATCAAGGCTGGCTCCTCCCGGCTCCAACCCTGGAGGGACTTCCAACCCGACAACTGCTCGAACCCACCGCGCAGGAACGCCTGAAGGCCGAATGGGATCTCCTCGAATTCACCGCCTCCGCGCACCCGCTGTCCATGCACGACGACATCCACTGGGCGAGCTATTGCCCGCTGGATCAGGCCGGTCGCTATGTCGGCGAGGAAATCACGGTGTGCGGCCTCGTGGTCGAACAACGCATCCACCACCAAGTGACCGGCGAACCCATGAAATTCCTTACCATTGCCGATAAGACGGACATTTCGTCCACCGACCTCTTTGCCGACACATACCGGACCTACGGCCTCGCTACAGTACGGTACCCGGTACTCGAAGTGACAGCGAAGGTGGAGCCCTTTGAGAACGGGCGCGGCTGGACGTTGAGGGCGCTGCGGGCGGGAAAGCCAAGGCCGGCTCCGGCGGGTGCCCAATAGAATTGTTACGGCGGCTCTCCGATGCGCCGACAGGATGCCGTTCACCCCGCCCGTGGAATCGGCCTCAGATTCCTCGACTTTCCCGAAAGCATGGTCGCAGTCTCAAATACCCTATGAAACCAAACCGGCACCTCAACCGTCGCGGCTTTCTCCAACGCGCCACAACCCTGGCCGGAGCCGCCGCCGCAGCCCGGCACATCGGAATGCCTTCCCTCCTGGCGGCTGATTCGCCGAACAAGAAACTCGGTGTCGCCGTCATCGCCGCCGACGGCATGGGCGGCTACAGCTTCGATTCGGCGATGCGCGAGCGGTTCGTCGCGGTCTGTGACGTCGACGACAACCGCATGGCCGCCAAGCTCAAGATGTTCGGCGAAAAAGTGAAGGATCAACCCGCGCCCAGGGCCTTCTACGACTACCGGAAGATGCTCGATGAATGCCACCGCGACATCGACGTCGTGCTCATCGCCACGCCCGACCATCACCATGCGCCGGCCGCCATCCGCGCCATCCACCTGGGCAAGGCCGTGTTTTGCCAAAAACCGATGGCCCACAACATCTACGAATGCTACGCCCTCGCCAAGGCCGCCCGGGAAAAGAAGGTGCTCACGCAGATGGGCAACCAGGGCCATTGCAGCAATAACATCCGAAAAGCCTGCGAATACATCTGGGCCGGAGCCATCGGCAACGTGACCGAAACCCACTCGCTCCTGGGCCGGGACTTCGGCGGCAACGGCAGCCGACCCGCCAGCAAACCGGTCCCCGCGGGTTTGCACTGGGACGAATGGCTCGGGCCCGCACCCTTCCGCGATTACCACGACGGACTCCACACCTTCAGCTGGCGGAGCTGGCGCCACTTCGGTACGGGAACGATCGGCGACATGGCCTGCCACAATCTCGACGCCATGTTCTGGGCGCTCAAGATCCGCGAAGCCAAGAGCTTCACGGTCGAATGCCTCCAGACCAAGGGTGGCAGCGATGAAATGTATCCCCAGGGCAATATCGTGCGCTATGAGGTCCCCGCCCGCGCCGGCATGGTCCCCGTCAAAGTCCACGTCTATGACAACGCGACACTGAGGCCGGAGATCATGAAGGATGCCGAAAAGAAGTATGACCTCAAGTTCGGCGAGGACACGTTGTTTGTGGGTGACAAGGGCCTGTTCCGCACCGGTGGCACGTGCGGGTCCCTCAGCTTCCTGCCCGAGGAACGTCGCTACGAAATTCCCGAGCCCCCGCAAGTCATTCCCCGCGCCCAGGGAGGGGGGCCTATTGAGGACCTGTTCTACGCCTGCAAGAACGGCACCGTGCCGTGCTCGAACTTCCCCGACGCCGCCGCACCCCTCACGGCGTTCGCGCTCGCGGGTCACCTCGCCCAGTTCGCCGGAGTAGGCAAGAAACTGGAATGGGACGTCGAACAGATGAAATGCACCAACCTGCCGGAAATCAATCGCTACGTAAGACGCGAGTACCGGCCAGGTTGGGAAGTCTGATCCAATCCTCCTACAACGACCACGGCGCGCGGTACGGCCGGGACAGTTGACGATCCGCTTCGGCGTCGTCAACGAACCGTTCCGCCGCCGGGTCCCAGCGCAGCTTCCGCCCCAGCTGCATCGCGATGTTGGCCAGGTGCGAGGGCGTGATCGATCGATGGGCAACGTCGGCGGGCGCAGCCGTCCGCTGGCGTGACTTCACGCAGTCGATGAAGTTTCCGTGGTGATCGTTGCTCTTGTAGAGCTGGACCTTGCCCACCTCCGTCCGATCGGTGAGCAGCGACTCCGGCTCCGCCTTCCCGCCTTCCAGGTCGATCCACCCGTCCGTCCCCTCGAACCTCGAAGGCCCGCCATTCTTGGCAATCAGGGTGACTCCATTGGCATACTTGCAGGTGAACTCAAACGCCGTCGCGGTGTTGAACAAGTCCGTCCGTGGCGGCCAGGTGGCTTTGCCCTCCACCTCGATCGGTCCCGTGTCCTCGGTCCCCATCCCCCAATGCGCCACATCGATCAGGTGAGCCCCCCAGTCCGTCACCATCCCGCCTGAGTAGGCGAGGTTCCACCGGAAGTTCCAGTGGCAGCGGTTGTACGTGTACGGCGCCAACGGCGTCGGCCCCAGCCACATGTCATAGTCGAATCCCTCCGGCACCGGCTGGGGATCATTGTTGGGCTGCAAATTCTTCCGGGTCCAGTGACCTCCCGGCAACCCCACGCGCACGGTGTGCAGCTTGCCGACCCGGCCATTCCTGACCAACTCGCAGGCGGACCGGCACCGGGCGTCGGACCGCCTCTGGCTGCCGCATTGAAATACCCGGTCATGCCGCTTCACCGCTTCCACCATCGCCCGCCCATCCGCCACGGTCAGGCCCAGGGGTTTTTCGCAGTAGATGTCCTTCCCCGCTCGTGCCGCCGCCACCGTGATCGCGGCATGCCAATGGTCCGGGGTTCCGATGCACACCGCGTCAATGTCGTCCCGGGCCAGCAGCTTCCTGAAATCACCGTAACCCTCCGGCCCGACAAATGTCCCCGACCTCCCGGCGTAGTGCTTCTTGACCGCCTCCATCGCCGGCGCCAGACCCCGGAGCCATCCGTCCTCGTAGCGGGTGCTCCCCGAATCGACATCGCACAGCGCCACGATCTGCACGTCCGCACGCCCCAGGAAGGCCTGCATGTCGACGGTCCCCCGTCCGCCCAACCCGATGCAACCCAGGGTCACCCTCTCGCTCGGCGCCGGGCGACCGTCCTTTCCCAACGCGGATGCCGGCACAAAGTAGGGCACGCCCAACGCTGTGCCGGCTGTCTTCAGGAAGCTTCGTCGTGTGACTGTTTTCATAAATCTTCCGATGTAGGAGCCGAGGTACGGTGGCTCACTTGATGGTTCCATGGTCAAGGTTGGGCCTCCCCACGTCGACTCCTAAGGTCGATCCATGCTCTTGGCACCGCGCCCCGAAGCGAAAGAATGGGGTCAAACATTGACTATTGACATTTCGACCCTTGGCCAACCCCACCGCCCACCGCCCACCGCCCACCGCCCACCGCCCACCGCCCACCGCCCACCGCCCACCGCCCACCGCCCACCGCCCACCGCCGGGCGCCAGTGGCCGTGAATCACCGCCACCTCGGCAACAGCGGCGTCCTTGAGTCCCATCGGTCAAATGTCAACTGTCAATGTTTGACCCCAACGCCCCACCGAAGCTTCCCCAGCGCAGCGCCAGGGTCGGGAGCACGAGCAGGTTCAACAGGGTCGACGTCACCAACCCGCCAAGGATCACCACGGCCATCGGGCCCTCGATCTCCCGTCCGGCCTCGCCACTCCCCAGCGCCAGCGGCAGCAATCCGAGCGCGGTCACCGTCGCGGTCATGATCACCGGCATCAACCGCTCCGAAGCCCCGCGCAACGCCGTCTCCATGCCCCACGACTGCCCCTCCTCCCGGACCAGATGTTCGAAGTGCGAGATCATCATGATGGAGTTGCGGGTGGTGATCCCGAACAAGGTGACAAACCCCACCAGCGATCCCATCGAGACTCCAACCGCCGCCCCATCCCCCGCCAACCGTCCCGCCAGCACCACCGCCAAGGCGCCCCCGACCAGCGCGAACGGAAGATTCGCGAGGACCAGCACCAGGTTCCGCACATTCCCAAACACCACGGCCAGCAGCAGCAGTATCCCCACTGACGCCAACGCCGCGTGCCACAGGAGTTCGTCCTGTGCCTTCTCACGCGCCTCGGCAGCCCCGCTGAACAGGACGTAGACACCCCTCGGCAGACTGACCTTCTCCGCCACGCGCCGCTTCGCCTCGTCGGCGAACGACGCCACGTCCCGCCCTGCCACGGAGCAGGTCACGGTCTGCCGCCTCCGACCGCCCTCGTGCAGGACCGAGTGCCGACCGCTGGTGAGGCGGATGTCCGCCAACTCGGACAAAGCCACGCGACGTCCCTGCGCACTGCGCAACTGCAGCGAGCCCACCGACGCCGGATCCCGCCGCTCCTGCTCGTCCAGCAGGACGGCAACACCCGCCACCTCGCTGCCGCGATGCGTCTCGGCCACCACGACTCCCTGGAACGCGACCTGGATCCGCTCAAGCACCTCCATGGGCCGGAAGCCCCACGCACTCAGCCTTTCCGGCAGCAAGTTCACCGCCAACCGAGGCGCCCCGGGGGGTGACTTGACCTGGATATCCGCCGCACCAGGAATGCCCTTCAACACCGCGGCCACCTCCGCGGCTCTGCCGTCGAGGACGTCCAGATCCTCGCCGAAAACACTCACCACCACCGGCGCCGTCTCGCCTGCCACGGTCTCCCCGATCCGATCGCCGAGGAAGGTGAGCAACTCGGTCTCAATCCCGGGAATGCTTTTCAGGATCCCGCGTATCTCCGCCTCCGCCACCGCCTCCTCGCGTCCGGACATCGGCTTGAGGTCAATGTGGAATTCGCTGCGGTGGGGCCCCCACGGATCCTCGCCCAACTCGGCGCGGCCCACCTGTTGTTCCACCGTCGCGATATGCGGGTTGCCCAGCAGGGCTCGCGAGATCTGGCCCCCGATGCGGAGCATCTCAGGCAGCGAGGTTCCCGGCGCGGCCGAGGCCTGCAGCACGAAGTGACCTTCGCGGAACGAGGGCAGGAATTCCCCCTTGCCCGAAGGCAGCCCGGTCAGCGCCGCGGCCACCAGCAGCGCCACGAACGCCAGGGTCACCTTCGGCCAGGCGATGACGCGCTGCAGGAACATCCGGTACACCCGTTTGGCCCACACTTGTAATCGAGGCTCGACCGCCTCGTCGGCCCCGGCTCCGAAGAATAGAAAGGCCAGGGCCGGAGTCACGGTGAGCGCCACCAGGAGCGACGCCAGGATGGCCAGGATGTAACTCACCGCCAGCGGCGAGAAGAAACTCCCCTGCAACCCGCCGAGCGTGAGGACCGGAACGAACACCAGCGCGACGACGAACGTGGCATAGACCACGGCGCGCCGGACTTCGAGCGACGCCTCCAGCACGACCTGGAACACGGGTCTGGGCTCCGCCAATAGACGGTTCTCGCGCAAGCGCCGGAAGATGTTCTCCACGTCGATGATCGAATCATCCACCACCTCGCCCAGCGCGATCACCAAGCCACCGAGGGTGATCGTGTTCAGCGTGATGCCCAACCGGCCCATGACCAGCACGGCGGCCAGCAACGAGAGCGGGATGGCCGCCAGCGAGATCAGCGCGGTGCGGACACTGCCCAGCAGGAGGAAGAGCACGACGGCCACCAGCGCACCGCCCAGCGCCAGCGAATGCTCCATGTTTCCCAGCGCCGCCTCGATGAACGTCGCCGGCCGATGCAATCGCGGGTAGAGCGTGATCCCCTCCTTTTCGAACAACGGCTTCAACCCCTCCAGCGCCGCCTCCAGACCCCGGGTCACCTCCAGCGTGTTCGCCCCGTACTGACTCGACAGGGTCAACAAAACCCCGGCGCGTCCCATCACCAGCGTGTCGCCATACTTCGGCTCGGCCCCCTCCACCACACGGGCCACGTCGCGTAATCGCACCGGCCCCGCGGGAGTCGAACTCACCACCACGCCACCCAGGGTCTCCGCGGTCGCCGCCTCCCCCCGGGTCTGGATCGTGATGCGCTGGTTCGCGGTCTCCACAAACCCGGCCCCCAACACCGCCGTCGCCGCGCGCGCCGCGGCCAGCACATCCGCAAGATCGAGGCCCCGGGCCAGCAATTGGTCCGTGCGTACCTGAACCTGCAGTTGCCGAACTTCCCCGCCGAAGGCGCTGCATTTCGCGACCCCTGGAACGGACAGCAATCTCGGCTTGAGGGTCCAGTCGGCGAAAGTCCGCAGGGCCATCGGCGTCAGGCGGTCAGAAACCAACCCGATCTTGAGCAGGTCCATGGTGGACGATGTCAGCGGGGTCATGCGCGGGGTTCCCACCGTGGCGGGAAGATGGCCCGCACTCTCGGCCAGCTTCTCCGCGAGCATCTGGCGGGCGCGGAAGACGTCCGTGCCATCGCGGAATACCGCGGTGATGATCGACAGTCCCTGGATCGATTCCGACCGCAGCGATTCCATGTCGCCGAGGCCGTTGACCATCGCCTCGAGCGGGAGTGTGACCAGCAACTCGACCTGCTCCGGGGCCAGCCCAGGACACTCGGTCTGGATCACCACCTGCGGCTGCACGAAGTCCGGGAAGACGTCGAGCTTGGCGTGCCGGGCAACCTGGAAGCCCCAGACAAGCACCAAAGCCGCCAGGACCAGGACGACGCCGCGGAAGCGCAGGGAGAATTGGACCAGGGCTCGCAACATGGACGAAGGGTGGGTGGATCGGGCGGGACCGGATCAGTCCTCTCCACCGTGGCCCTTGAGTTCCTCGGAGAGCAACTGCTGCGCTCCCATCGTCACCACCCGGGCCCCGGCCTCGAGTCCCTCATGCACGAAGCCGCCGGACTGGGTCCGTCGCGCGACGCTGATCTCCTTCCGCTCAAATGTCTCCGGGCCGGTCTGGAGATAGACATAAGTCTCGCCCTCGTTTCGCACCACTGCGCCGTCCGGAACCACCACCCCGGCCTCCGGCTCGCCCGGCAGCGCCAGCTTCGCCACCACCGCGGTGTGGATGGGGAGTGGATGGGTCCTCAGGACGAGAAAAAAGCCCCGCCCTTGAAGCTGCGGATCACTCGCCGGAGCGGGTCCGAGCAACTCCGCGTCGAAGGACCTGTCGGGCGCTGCAAGAGGGGCAAGGCTGGCCGCAACGGGCAGCCCGTCGGGCGCCTGGGACCACGGCAGGTCGACCCGGACCAGGGCGGCTTCCTGCGCCGAGAAAGCCCGCACGAGCTCCACGAGGGTCGATGATCCCGCCAGCGCCTGTCCCCAGGCGGACTGGAACCGGGGGCGCAGCGCATCATATGCGAGCTGGTCTTTTTTCATCGCGGCTTCGGCAATTTCCACCGCGCGCTGCGGAGCGTTCTCGGACTTGGCCAGCGCGGTGAGGCGCTCGAATTCACGGACCGACGCGTTGAGCCCAGCCCTGGCCGCGTCCGCCTCGGTGAGATGAACCAGCAGCGGTGCCGGGTCGAGAACCATCCCGTGGGCCTCCGCCTCGGGCGGCAGCTTCAGGGCGACGAGCGAGGTGGACACCAGCCCCATGCGGCCCTGAGTCGCGGCATCCAACTGCAGGAACACCGACCCATTGGTGCGATGGCGGACCCAGGATTCCGGCTCCTTGCCGTCCTTGACATCCCCGCCATCCCCGGGCTTCGACTGGGCGACGTCGGTGTGGCTGGAATCCGCGCCGTTGCGCAGGCGCCAGACCATGGCACCCCCGAGCACCATTCCGATGAGAAGAGCGACGATGACGCGGTTCATGGCTGCGGTTCCTTGTTCTGTTTGTCCCGAACCTCGAACACCGGGAGATCCTTCCAGTCCGATTGCAAGGCATCCTCAAGTTCCCCGAGCGCGACGTTCCGTCTGCCGTCGGCCTCGATCCACGACAACTCGGCGGCGCCGCGCTCGAGAATGGCGAGCTCAAGGTCCATCCGGTCGGTGCCTCCAGCAGACACTCCGGCCCTCAAGCGGGCCACTTGTTCCTCGGCGGCCTGCCTCAGTTTCGAAAGCCCCTCGATCTGTGCCTCGGCCGCGGTACAAGCGTCCCCGGCGCGCTCCAGATCCGCGAGAATCCTCGCCTGCAGCGCGAGGAACCGGACTGCTTCGGCATCGCGCCGGGCCCGGGCCTCGGCGATCGGGCCCTGATTCCGATTGAGCACCGGAAGTTCCACGGAGAGGCCGAGCGACCACTTGTGTTCGCCCTGATCAAACTGATATCCGGGGGCGAGGTGCAGGTCGGGGTACTGCTTGGCCAACTCCAACCGGAGCTGGGATTCCGACGCCGCATAAGTTGACAGCGCGGCCAGGACATCGGCGCGGTGGGTAAGGGCGGCGTCGCGGGCCTTGCCGAGGTTGAACCCGGGCAGGCGATCGAGGGGTCTGAGGGTCCCCTCCGCCACCGTCACCGAACGTACCAACTCCAGGGGCAACCCCAGTACCCTGGCCAACCGGCTTCTGCCGGACCTCCACTGGCGCTGGGCCTCGGCCAGGTCGGCTGCGGACCTGCTGCGCGCGAGACGAGCCGAACCCACCTCGAGCCGGGAGACAACACCGGCTTCGAGGCGTTGATCCAACATGCTCTGGATCCGTTCGCGGGCCGAATCCTGCCGCTGCAACTCGTGCATGCGCCGAAGGAGCAGGTCGTCCTCAAGCAGGGTGGCCCGCAATTCACTGCGGATGTGCCACGCTTCGTTGAGCGTGGCCAGGCGTGCGGCGTCGGCGAGATGCGTGGCCACCGCGATGCGATGCCCCCGCTTGCCCGCCGTCTCGAGCGGCAGGTCGAGTGTCACCATCGGGAACCAGGGTGAGATGCCGGCGGGGGCGTTGGCGCTCAACCCCGGCGTGACATTCAACACCGGGTTCGGACTCGCCCCCGCGGTGGTCATCGCGGCGCGCGATGCCTTCCACTCGGCCCGGGCCAATTCCAGCGTGGGATTGAAGTACAGCGCGACCAGGGTCAGGTCATCGAGAGCCCAGTCCCGTGGAGGCCAGTCCGCGGGGCGGCGGCCGGGAACCGATTCCATGAACGCACGCAGGCCGGCGTCGTGGAACGATCTCGATTGGAGCGCCGCGGCGGAGCGGGAGGGGTCGAGCGGTGCCGGGGTGTAGTGCTGACAGGCAGTCAGCGCGGCAAGCCCTGCCGCCCACACGACCCCCGTCATCGCACGATTCATTGCGTCAATCGTGCGGTGACGTCTGCAAATTTGACAGATGAACCCGGCGCCCCAACCGGGTCCAGATGGCAAATTCGCAGATGTGCCCGGGGACTGCCTTTCCATCCGTCAAGGGGGTGTTCGTCCAGGTACGCCGCCGGCCCAGAAGCGTTGTCGCGTTCCGTCCGGGACCCGGCTAGTCTCCGAGCCAGATTGAGCACCTCCATACACATGGAAGAATCCCTGCGGCGTGACGTCGATCTGATCCGGTCCAAGGTTCGCGACATGTCGGCCCTGGCCGAGAAGTCTCTGCGGACCTGCCTCAAGGCCTTGATCGGGCGCAACCGTCAGCTCGCCTACGCGGTCATCCTGCGCGACCAGTACATCGATGAGCTTGAGAAGGAGGTCGACCGCCTGTGCCTGGAATTCATCGTGCGACAGCAGCCGGTGGCCAGTCTGCTCCGCTTCGCCTACGCCACGATCAAGATCAATTCGGAGCTGGAACGCGTCGGGGATTACGCGGAGAGCGTAGCCCGTCAGACCCTGAAGCTGATCGACCTGGATGTGCGGATCCCCCAGGAGCGGTTCCTTGAGATCGCCGAGCTTTCGATCTCGATGTTGCACGAATCCGTCCAGTCGTTTCTGGAGCAGAATGCCGATCTGGCGAGGAAGACGGTCGAGACGGAAGAGGTGATTGATGGTCTGAAGAGCTCCCTGAACCGGGATCTCGTGGATCTATTTCGGCGGAACGACCTGCCCTTCGAGGCGCTGAATCCCCTGATCATGATTTCCCGTCGCTTCGAACGGGTATCCGACCAGGCGCGAAACATTTGCATGGAGGTTCTGTACATGTGCACCGGGGAGTACGCCAAGCACGCCGGTGCCGAGGCGTTCCGGGTGATCTTCGTCGACGAGGACAACTCGTGCCGGAGCCAGATGGCCGAAGCGATCGCGCGTGCGCTGAACCAGCCTCGATTCGTCTTTGCCAGCGCCGGGTTGGATCCGAAGCCCATCCCTGCCGTCACCGTGGAATTCATGAGGGAGAAGGGCATCGACATCTCCCGTCAGGTGCCCAAGGCGATCAATCAGGTTCCCCACCTGGACCACTACCATGCCATCGTCTCCCTGGCGGCGGAGGCCAAGCGGGCGTTTCCACTCAAGCCCCGCAAGGTCGTCCATCTTGATTGGGGTGTGGAGGATCCGATCAAGGCCTCCGACTCTCCCGCCGCGGTTCGCGCCGCGCTTGAGGAGACCTACGGGT
>CAIMTB010000072.1 GCA_903844265.1 uncultured Verrucomicrobiota bacterium | reverse complement strand
ACGCTACGCGACGGCCAGGAGCTGGCGCGAATTGTGCCCGACCAAGCCGGAGCGGCCCGCGATGCGGCGCCCGGAAACAACGCTCGCCCGTCAGGGCGAGACGATGTCTTGGCGCTCGGCTTGAGGATTCCGAAGGGTGCGACCGACTTGCTGGCCCGGCCTCACGGTGGGGAGATCGGACGGGAGGCGATCGAGGACGCGGGGGAGAACGAGATCCGCGTTTGGCCGCGATTCACGGTTCGAGCAGCTTCATCTCGACGAGCACCGGGCCGAGCTCGGAGAGGAGCTGCCGCGCCTCTTTGATGCGCTCGATGTTCTCGGGTTTGCTGATCCAGTAGGCGGAATTGATGTTCCATCGGGGGCGAATCTTGTCCCCGCCGAACGACAGGATCTTCGCCATGGTCTGGCCACCCTTGGGGGTGGACTCCAAGGCCCCGGTCGACTGCAGAGCCGTGAAGGAGAGCGGCTTCTTCTCCATGCCCATCGAGTGGAGCTGCCAGTAGCCGGGCGTGATGAACGGTGCCAGGCGGGCCCGGATTTCCGGATCATCGGCCTTGCGGCGGAGCTCGACCTTGCGCGCCTCGTCCTTCGTGTTCCTGGTCGCGACCTGGACCTTCGCTTCCTCGACCTTGGTGTTGGCGGCGCGGATCGCGGCTTCGCGCTTCTGCTGGGCCGCGATGTCCGCCGCCTCGCTCACGATCTTCTCCGCCTTGGCCTTGGGCTCTGCGAGAATCCGCTTGGCCTCAGCTTTCGCCACCGCCTCCGCGGCGGACGGCCGGGCGTCGTCGAGGCGGGCGACGGCGACCTGTTGCTGCGTCGAGAGCTCCGATTCGGTGAGGCGGGAGATCGCGGCGTCCAACGTCGGCGAATCCGCGCTGAGCGTAGCCTTGGTAAAGCGGATCTTGGATTCCTGGATCAGGTTCCGAACCTCCTCGACCGTGCGCGTCTGGTCGGCGGCCCAGGCCGAGGATTGGTCTGCCTCAGCGGTTGTCTCCGGGGTCGGGACGTAGGTGCTGGAGGTCGACTCGATGAGCTTCTGTTCGATCCGACGCACGTTCTCGATACGTAGGTTCACATCAGCCTCGGCCGGCAGCGTGGGCAAATTGGCGTCGAAGATCTGGCGCGCGAGGCGGACCAGGCTGGGGTGCAACGCCACCAGGCGCCCTGCATCGTTGGTCTTCAGCGAATCGGCGTCGGCACGGACGGATGCGAGCGCGGCGGCGAACCGCTCCAAGGCGTTGGTCGCGGAGCGCGTGACGCGGAGTGCGTCCTCCTGCCGGTTCCGTGCCGCGGCAAGCTTGGCGTCTTGGGCTGCCTTTTCCTCGGCCAGCTTCGCCTCCACCTTCCGGGCCTCTGCCTCCTGGAGCAGGACCTCCTGCCGGTGCTTGGCGTTCTGGGTGTACCAGAGCATGCTGACGAAGATGCCGCCCGCGGCGAGGACGAGGACCAGCAAAGCGACCAGCGCTACCCAAAGTGGGATGCCTCCCTTGCGGGGTTTCGGATTAGGCAGTTCGTGACCTTCCATGGCGTGAGGTTTCTAGAGCGTTCAGTCGGTGCAGATTCTGGCGGCGAGGGACTACCCCGGGAACAGTTCGTCCCGGGTGGGGAGGTCCGTGGCATCGTGCTCGCCCGTGTCCTCGGGGAGTTGCCCGGGAGCCTTCTCATCCTCCCCGGCCTT
>CAIMTB010000071.1 GCA_903844265.1 uncultured Verrucomicrobiota bacterium | reverse complement strand
GTCACCCACCCAGTCCGGGATCCGCATGACAGGCGACCAGCGCGGCGCGGCAATCTGCGTCTTCGAGGGGGGTGGCCGCGCCGACCTCGTCGTCGGGCCGAACGGTGCTCCGACCCGCCTCTTCCACAATCGCGCCGGCACACCCGGACTGCGGGTTCGGCTCGAAGGAACGACCGGCAATCCGCACGGCCTCGGCGCCATCCTTCGGCTGCATTTCGGGGATCGAATGGGCCCGGCCCGCGAGATCCACGGCGGTTCCGGGTACTGGTCCCACGACAGCGTCGTCCAGATCCTCGCCCTCCCGGCTCCAGCGACCCGCCTCAGCGTGCGCTGGCCGGGCGGAAAGACCACGGATGTAGTCCTTCCATCCTCCGCCCGCGACATCGTGGTGGACGCGGCCGGGAAACTGCGCGTGCTGCGCTGAACCGGGATGCATGGACGCGCGCGGTGCGTCCGCGAAGGACGGCGTGCAGCGGAGTGCGCGCCCTGCCGTCAATCTGTGGATGCACGGGGACGTGCGCCGCGTCACGGCTTCGCGGCGGGCGATTCATCGCCCCGCGGACGATCAACGGCGACCACCGGGATCCGCAGCATCGGGAACTGGGGATGGTTCGTCCTCAACACGACCTCGGCCTTGCGTTCCGCCGGCAATTCAAAGCCGCCCGGAAACCGGACGAGCGCGACAAACAACCTGCCCTCCCCGCGCTCCTCCAACGTCACCTTCACTCCCGGAAGATCACAGACGGGATCCGACACCACGAGGCGCTGGTCCGTGGTGCCCCTGATGAAAACCGCCCGGACCGACGCTTCGATGATCCGGAGCGAAGGGAGAACCACACGGCGCGGGGAAGCAACCACCGCCGACAACCCGGGGACATAGGCCGTCACCTCGATCTGCGGAACCTCAATCGACGAGGTCTTCAACGTGAAGCGGCCGTAGTGATTGCCGTTCGGCAACGCGCGGGCGGCCCGCATCTCGAGACCAAATTCATACCCGGGCCGAATCGTGGACAACGCCGCCGCAAACGCATTGTTCGCAGCCACGGGCTCCGACACCGAGATCGCCGTGTCCCCGTGGTTCAGGATCCGGACGGCAACGGTCTCGTTGGTCCACGAATCGGGCGTGATGGCGAGCACTGCGAAATCCGGGACCGCTTCGACCCGTCGGAAGACGGTGCCCCTGAACTGGACCGTGATGTCTGGATGGGCCGGGTCGTTTGAAGTGAATGAGAGGGATTCCGTGAAGGGGCCGCTGAGATCGCTGGTGATGAACCCGATCAGAAGCGTCGCATTCGTGCCCGGCATCACGTCGAGGAAGAGCACCCGCGGACGGACGCAGCTGCACGATCCGTGAACCTGCCGGATCTCGAGCCGTGACGTGCCAGCATTGGTGAGCGATAGGGCGACCTGGAGTTCGGAGCGCGGGGCGACTTTTCCGAAGTCCTGGAGCGCTTCGCCCAGCACCAGTCGCGGGAACCCTGCGCCGTGCACATTTCCGGCGAATGCCAAAGCGATGATCAGCCCGACCCGGCCCAGCACCATGGCCTCGCGCGTCATCCGCATCATGGCTTCATCGCAAGCGAAAGCCCCCACGCGATCAAACCCATTCGCTGCCTGAAGGGGCGCATCCCAGATTTTCGAAGGGAATGGATGAGGGAGGAGGCGGATCCACAGCCGGGGTGCGGGGCATTCCGAGCGCTTGACGCCAACCGACGCGCGGGATTACCAGAGCAAGCACCCGAACCCCACCTGCTTATGCCCTGCATTCCACGCGACACGCGCCTGCTCGCCCTTTTCGTTGTTGCCCTCGGCCGCTCCGCCGTCTTCGGTTTCACGGACAACTTCGACGACGGCAACGACACGGGCTGGACGCGATATTCGCCACTCGCGCCATTCGGCGGCGGCGCGAGCTACTCCTACCCATCGGGCGCCTACCATATCGAGGCTCCCATTTCGCCGGTGCCCGAGGTCCTCGGACCGCAGCGTGCGGGGAGTGTCCGTGCAGACCAGATCTACACCCGCACGCGGGCGGCGGTGGACATCACCGCATGGAGCACCAACATGAACCAGTCGGTCGGGTTGATCGCCCGCGTGACGGACCTCGGGCTCGGCAGCACCAAGGGCTACACCTTCAATTACAACAGCTTCTCCGGGTATTTTCAGCTGAACCTCGTGCTCAATGAAGCGGCGGCCAAAGCCATCGACGAATCCCCCTGGAAACTCGATCCCTCGAAGAATTACCGCCTCGTCTTCACCCTCGTGGGCAGCAACATCCTCGGACAGGCTTTCGCTCCCGACAACCTCGCCGTCCCGCTCCACTCGGTCTTCAGCCAGGATGATTCCTACCCCTCCGGCTCAGCCGGCGTCTTCGCCTACGCCCTGACCGCCCTCGGCGGAATCGACGCGCGCTTCGACACGTACGAGGCCAGCGCGGCAACCGAACCCGTCCGCGCCACAGCACTGTCCTTCAGCCCGCACCCGGGTGAGTCACCCGTCAATCCGATCGACACCCTCACCGTCCGCCTCGCCGACATCGAGACGACCCTCAACCCCGGCAGCATCCGACTCGAGGTGGACGGTGCCCCCGCGACCTCGCTCGACATCACTCCCACCCCACCCACCACGCTCGTGACCTGGATGCCGCCCACTGTCCTCGACCCCTCGCAGTCGCATACCGCGAAGGTGACATTCTCGGACGGCACGGGACCGCAGTCGTTCGAATGGCACTTTGGCGCGCCGGCAGCGCCGGCGGCAGCCACGCTGGTCGTCGCATCCAGGCCGGAGGGTCCGTACGCCACCGATACCACCGCGATCCTCGACGCCGCAAACCGCCGGTTCACGATCCTCCTCCAGCCCGAACCCCGCTACTTCCGGATGCAGGACACCGTCGCGCGCACCCTGAAATCAATGAGCCTCACGGGCGGGAAAGCGGTCGTGACATACGAATGACCCGCGTGAGGTCACGGCGTGATGCGTCCGAATTTCTTCTCGAGCTCGCGGAAGTTCATCTCGATCAACGTCGGCCGGCCGTGCGGACAGGTGTACGGCATGTCGCAGCGCCGCAGGCTCTCGACCAGCGCCTCGAGCTCGGGACCCGCGAGCGCGTCGTTGGCCTTCACCGAATGGCGGCAGACGGTCTTGGCCACGACAGATTCGCCGAGTCGCCAGGCATTGACGGCAGCCCCGGCGGCACGGAGTTCGTCCACAAGCTCCAGCGCGAAGCGACGCGGGTTCGCCGACTTCACGAACGGCGGCAGCGCGTCCAGCAGGAAGGTGCGCTCGCCAAATTCACTCAGGCCCACGCCGAGCCTCGTCAGCGCGTCGAGGTTCTCACGCAGGAACCCCGCGTCCTTCGGCGAAAGCTCGATTGTTTCAGGCAACAACAACCGCTGCGATGGAGCCGAGTCCCCCTGCTCCACGCGCCGCAACATCTGCTCGTACAAGACCCGCTCGTGCGCGGCATGTTGATCCAGCAGCACAAGCCCACGATCCGACTCGAACACCACGTACAATCGTCCCACCACGCCCACCAGTCGGAGCGGGGTCGAGAGCACCGGCACCGGCACCGTCGCCCGGGATTCAAGCTGTGCCCGCCCCTGGACATTCCATCCGGCAACCGATGATCCCGGGATTTCACTGACAGGTGCCGGAACCCGACCCGGGCCGGATCCGGGCCCAGCCTGATCCTGCGGCAACGACGACCCGGAGGACGCCAGACTCTCAAACACCTGGGGTTCCCGGGGAATCAGCGAGGGGAAAACCGGATGTTCCGCGATGCCCGCAGACCCTCCCACCGTCCGATCCGGGGCCGCCTCGACCACTGCAGGCAGCGTCAGGTTCCTGAAACCGGGGCCCGACCGCGGCTCAACCGTCGAAGCCCCTGCCTCATGCCACGCCTTCAGCGCCCCGCGGACGGCCTCGGCGACGAAGCGGCGTACCGGGCGCTCTCGATGAAACTTCACCTCGCGCTTCGCGGGGTGGATGTTGACGTCCACCTCCCCGGGATCGAGTTCGAGGAAAAGGCAGCAAAGCGGATAGCGGCCTTTCATCAACGCATTGTGATAGCCTTCCATGAGGGCCGCATTGAATCCCCGATTCTCCACGGGCCGACGATTCACGAACAGGTGCTGGTCATCCCTCGTGCCGCGCGAAACCCCCGGCGCACCGATCCAACCCCAGATCCGCGCCTTCGCCGGCGGTGAGATTTCAACCGGCCCATCCACGTCCGCCGGCGCAACACGCGCGGACTCCAGATCGCCGTCGGCATCGACGGCAACCAGCGCGAGGCCGTCGCCGACCAGGAGCCGCAACCGTTCCTTCAGCGTGCCCAGCTGCGCGGTCGACGACCTGGCCGCCGGCAATCCCGGCAACTGCCAGACCGTCCGCCCCTCCATCGTCAGCGTGAACCCCACCCCCGGATGCGCCAACGCCATCGTCGTCAGCCAATGCTGGATGTGCGAACGCTCGGTCTCGTCGCTGCGCAGAAACTTGCGGCGCGCCGGCACGTTGAAGAACAAATTCCGGACTTCAACGGTGGTCCCATCCGGCGCGCCGGCCTCCCGCACCTCGAGGATGCGACCGCCATTGATCACGATCTGCGTGGCGGCACGCGCAGGTCCGACCGCGATGTGATCGCCGGCGGCGGCCTCTTCCGGCGCCGCTTCCGGATCCGCGGGTGCCAAGCGTTCCCGGGTGATGAGCGTGAAGCGCGAGACGCTGGCAATGCTGGGAACGGCCTCACCACGGAAGCCCATCGTGATCACGCGCGACAAATCGTCGGCACTCTGGATCTTGGACGTCGCATGGCGCTCCAGGCACATCAACGCGTCGTCCCGGCCCATGCCCGAACCGTCATCGGTGACGCGCATCAGCCCGCGGCCCGCGGCGAGGATTTCAACCGTGATCCTGGTGGCGCCTGCATCGAGGCTGTTCTCGACGAGTTCCTTGATCACGCTGGCGGGGCGTTCGACGACTTCGCCGGCGGCGATCTGGTTCGCCACGTGTTCAGGGAGAAGCCGGACGCGGTTCATGGCTCAGAGATACTTCGCCAGGATGGGCTTCAGGTCTCGGATGGTCTTTGCGGGCCAGACCTTGCGGTCGGTGAGGATCGCGGTGGCGAGCGCCGAATGGCAGGGCCAGCCGGGCGCGGCGGGAAGGGTGGGGAGAACATCGAGGACGAGATCTCGTGCGGCAGAGGCATTGGCGTTGAGGTTGGCGATGATCATCTCGAGCGAGACATGTTCCTCGTCCTCGTTCCAACAGTCGTAATCCGTGACCATGGCGGCGGTGGCATAGGCGATCTCGGCTTCGCGGGCGCACTTGGCTTCGCCGAGGTTGGTCATGCCGATGACCTGATGGCCCGCGGCGTGGTTGGCGAGGGACTCGGCCCGCGTGCTGAACGCCGGGCCTTCCATGCAGACGTACGTGCCGCCGTCGTGGTGGCGCAGCTTGAGCCGCTTCGCGCTCGCGACCAGCAACGCGCGAAGCTCGTTGGCGATGGGTTGCGCGAACGACACGTGGGCCACGATGCCCCGCCCGAACAACGTGTGATTCAACGACTGCTTCGTCCGGTCCAGAAACTGGTCGATGAACACGATGTCACGCGGACGGTACTTCTTCTGGAGCGACCCCACGGCACTGATCGACAGGATCCAGGCCACGCCGAGCTTCTTCATCGCCCAGAGGTTGGCGCGATGTGGCAGCTCGGAGGGAAGCAGCCGGTGGCCTCGTCCGTGCCGCGGGAGGAAGACCACGTCGCGACCGGCGAGGCGGCCGGTGAGAAAATCATCGGACGCTGGGCCAAACGGCGTGGGGACCTTGACCCAGCGGGTGTCGGTAAGCCCATCGATGTGGTAGAGCCCCGAACCGCCGATGATGCCGACGCGGTGGGATGCGGATTTCAGCTTCGACATGCGGGCGTGGGTCTACCGGGGAATCGGGCCGATGGAAACTGTCGTGTTGGATCATCCGTTTCTTCCCTTGGCGCACGCGGCCGGGATCCGTTCAATCGGGGCGTGCCGCCAAACCTTGACCCACTGGTCGCGCTCTCCCGCGAACTCGGGCGCGAAGACCTCGACCTGGTCATCCTCGGCGAGGGAAACACCTCCATGCTCCTTCCCGAGGGCCGCTTCGCAGTCAAGGCCAGCGGAGCGCGCCTCGCCACGCTCAAACCCGCGGAAATCACCGTGTGCGACCGCGCAAAAATGCTGGGAATGCTCGACCAGAAGCATCTCAGCGACGCTCAGGTCACCGAATCGCTCCAGGCCGGCCGCGTCGATCCGCAGGCGAAGAACCCGAGCATCGAAAGCGTCTTCCATGCGTGGCTCCTCACCCTCGACCGCGTGTCGTTCGTCGGCCATACCCACCCGCTCACCGTGAACCAGATCCTCTGCTCGCCCAGGGCCCGGGATTTCTCCGAACGCAGAATGTTCCCCGACGAAGTCGTGGTATGCGGGGCCGCGTCGGTGTTCGTGCCCTACATGGATCCCGGACTGCCCCTGGCACGCGAGATCCGGGACCGGACCAGGGCGTTCATCGAGAAGCACGGACACGCACCACGGCTCATCCTGCTCCAGAACCACGGGCTCATCGCGCTCGGTGCATCACCCGAATCGGTGCTCGCAACCACGTCCATGGCCGTGAAGGCCGCCGCCATCTTCATGGGAGCAGCGGCCTTGGGCGGCCCGGTCTTCCTCACACCCCAACATGTGGACCGCATCGCAGGGCGAAGCGACGAGGCCTACCGGCAGCAGCAACTGAAACTCTGACATGTCGACTCATCATCTGGCCATCGACCTCGGCGCGGAAAGCGGACGCCTCATGCTGGGCACGCTCAACGAGGGCCTCCTCGCGCTCAAGGAAGTCCACCGCTTTCCCACAGGCGCCACCCGCGCAGGCGAATCACTCCACTGGGACATCCCACGCCTGTTCGGCGAGGTCCGCCATGGACTCAGGAAGACCGCGGCCATGGACCTCCGCGTGGCCAGCATCAGCACCGATTCCTGGGGCGTGGATTACCTGCTCCTGCGCGCCGACGGAACACTGGTCGAACCGACATTCCACTACCGCGACCCGCGAACCGCACGCGGCGTCGAGGCCGCCCACGCGAAGGTGTCGTGGCCCGAGATCTTCGCGGAGAGCGGCCTGCAGTTCATGACGCTCAACACGCTCTACCAGCTCGCCGCGGAAACCCCGGAACGCCTCGCCGAAGCCGCGCAGTTGTTGCTGATCGGCGATGGCTTCAACCATTTCCTGACAGGCGTCGCCAAGGCCGAGGTCACGCTCGCGAGCACGAGCATGCTCTACAATCCCCGCACCCGGCGCTGGTCGGAATCGCTCCTCCAGCGACTCGCCCTTCCCGCGCGTCTGTTCCCCGAAATCATCCCCGCCGGCACGAGACTCGGACCGCTCCGCGCCGAACTCGCCGCGGAATCCGGATTGCGCGGCGTGGAAGTCGTCGCCACCTGCTCCCACGACACCGGCGCCGCCGTCGCGGCCGTGCCCGCCGAGGGCGACGACTGGGCCTATCTCAGCTCCGGCACCTGGTCGCTCATGGGAGTGGAACGTCCGGAACCCGTCCTCACCGACCTCGCGCGGGAGTTGAATTTCACCAATGAAATAGGCTTCGGAAACACGGTCCGCCTGCTGAAGAACATCAGCGGCCTCTGGCTCGTCCAGGAATGCCGCCGGGCCTGGGCCGCCGCCGCGCAGGACCTCGACTACCCGACCCTCGTCCAAATGGCCGCCGAGGCGCCCCCATTCGCGTCCCTCATCCGCCCGTCCGACGCACGGTTCCTCGCCCCGGACGGCATGCCGGCAAGGATCGAGGCCGCTTGCCGGGAAAGCGGAGAACCGTTGCCGTCCAACCCGGGCGCCATGATCCGCTGCATCTTCGAAAGCCTCGCCCTTCTCTACCGCCGAACCCGCGAGCAACTCGAGCAGATCACCGGCAACCCGATCCGACGCCTCCACATCGTCGGCGGTGGAAGCCAAAACGCCCTCCTGAACCAGTTCGCCGCAAACGCGCTCCAAGTGCCCGTGATCGCCGGCCCCGTCGAGGCCACCGCCGCCGGCAACCTCCTCGTCCAGGCCCAGACCCTCGGAAGACTCGAGTCCCTCAAGGAAGTCCGGGACGTCGTCCGTAACTCGTTTGAAGTGCGCCGGTTCGAACCCCAGGACGGAGCGGCGTGGGACGCCGCCTACACCCGGTTCAACCGCCTTGCACAGTAGACAGCCCTAGGCCTCGACCGTCCGCGGGCGTTGCGCGAATTCCTGCACAAACACCCGGGGCGTCACCCCATAAACCCTCTTGAAATGCGTCGTCAGGTGGCTCTGGTCGCAAAACCCTGAAAGCACCGCGATCTCGGAGATCCCATCGTCGGTCGAGACCAGCAGCTCACGAGCGCGCTCGACGCGGCGACGGATCAGATATTGATGCGGCGCAAACCCGGTGGACCGCTTGAAGAGCCGCGCAAAATGGTAGGCGCTCAGGCCCGTCGCCCGCGCCAATTGCTCCAAGGGCAGCTCCTCGGAAAGATGATCGTGGATGTAATCGAGCGCCTCCCGAAGCCGGTTCCGACCCAACCCAGACCCGTCCTTTTCGACAGGTTCAGCAGTCGTTTCCGCATTCGCCCCGTCGCTAACCGAATAGCGCCGCACGAGATGCACCGCCAGGGCACTCGCGAGGGATTCCCCGTACCAGCGACCCCCTGGACAACCCGCCTCAAGCTCCGCCTTCAGGGCCAGCGCAAGACCACGCACAAGCGGATCGTCGTTGATCGGCCGATGGGCAAGTTCCAACTGGTCCAAGTGCGTCATGTCGTGGGCCGCACGCCGCAGAAACTCCGGCTCGATTGCCAGAAAAATGAACTCCCGGGTGTCCCGATTGTGCATGGTGATCGGACGGAACGCAGGAAAAACACCCACATTCCAAGGCGGAACGTACGTGCGCCCGGTGCGATCGCCCTCCCGCCATTCGAACGATGTCGCCTCGCTCAACTGGACGACGATGTGGTGCCAGAGAGGCGCTTCGTCATCAATCTCGAACGGCCCCCCCTTGTAGGCCTCCACTCGGATGCCCTTCCAGGGAGCTGTCGCGCTGGACAGAACGGGCGGGCGCGGCATATGCGAGCGCCGGCGTTTGGTTCGCGATGATAAAAGCTGGGTTTCCACGTGGATTACGACTTCGTGTTTACCGGCGGAGCCCGGTCAACCTTACAGGCGACCCAACCCCGCTTTCACATACAACAAGCGTAATCCGAAGACCGACCCCGCCAACTTCTTCTCGGGACAGGCTAAGGCAAAACCCGGTACCGCCAGAATTGCGCACTTCCCGAGGCCGGCGCCTGGATCACCTCCGTCGAGGCCCCAACGCCCGTGAATTCCTGGGCGAGGGACCATGTCCCAGCGTCCAGCGACGCACTCGATTCGAGCGCGTAACGACGCCCCGCAATGGTCTCCGCCACAAGGTGGATCCCGGCGTTGTCGAGGACCGGGGAGAGAAGCGCCACCGGCACCACCGAAACCCGGATCGCAAGGCTGCTCACCAGGCCACCCGGACCGGAAACATCCACGCTGTAGGTGTCCGCCAAGTCGGCGGTCAGCACAGGAACAACCAGTTCCGCGCTGTTCGCGGCGCCAGGAATCGCAGCCCCCGCGCGTTTCCACGAATAGGACAGGGGCGCCGTCCCGGCAGCTCCCACCGAAAGAGACAGCGATTCACCCACGTGCAACGTGGTCTCGGCGGGTTGGCGCGTGATTGTTGGAGGAACCGGAGCCGGGTTCACCACCAGGGTGACCGGCGTGCTCACCGCGCTGCCGGCGTTGTTCCGCACCGTCACGGTGTACGTGCCCGCATCGGACAACCGCAAAGGCGAGAGGGTGAGCGAGGCGCCGGTGGCGCCAGTGATCGCGCTGATCCCATGGGACCATTGGTACGTGAGCGGGGCGTCGCCAGTCGCGGAGACCCTGAACGTGTAGGAGCCACCCTCGGTCACAGTTCCGCCCACCGGGGAGGTCGTCAGTGTCGGTGCTATCGCCGTCCCGGTGATGTTGAACGTGACGGTGAACGTGAGCTTGGATCCCCGCTGACTTCCATTCTCGTACCCCGTCAGGGTGGTCGGGAACGCCCCCGCCTTTGTTGGAGTTCCACTGATGATGCCCGTGTTCAGCGACATCGACAGTCCCGCGGGCATCCCCACGGTTGTCGAACCCGACGAGCTGAAGGTCTTCCCACCGATCATCCAGGAGCCCGGCAGGCGGTTCTGGCCATCGTTGATCTTGATCTGGTAGCTCAGCCGGGTACCCACCGGCCCGGTCACGGACTTCGGACTGATGAGAGTCGCGGAACCGGCCGACACCGTGTGCATGCTGCCCGTGACCGCAACCGCGCCCAGCACCCACTTGAGAAGAATGCCAGCCGGCGAATGGACCAGGGACGGCAAGGACTGGAACGTCCGCGCGACAAAAGGGGCGAAATGGATCAGGGCCGCAAGGGCCACGCTGGTGAATCGGGACGTGTTCACTGGGAGTCTCGTGAGATTGGATTCGTTGCTGGAAGTCGACGGGAATACGTGTGGGGGCGTGGGCTGCGAAATCGGACGCCATCGGGGCGATCGGAAAAATTCACGGGCGATCCTCAGTTGCAGCCGCAACCACCGCCACCGACGCCGCGACCGCCCGCGGCCGATTCACGCGAAAAATACAGATGTTCCGTCAGGGCCAGGCCCACCGGGTCCCGGTCAGGACGCATCGTGACGTCGGCAAGCGCACCGCGCTGCCAGGGCTTCACCTGCGCGCAGCCGGTCAGACCGACCAACGCCGCGGCACCGATCGCCAGAAGAAGAAGTTGTCTCATGATCGCCAAAATCCTCGGGATGCCCATCGCACCGTGCCCGCCATCACTTGCCCGCCGCCTTCAACGCGGCCTCGATCTCACGGGTGTAATCCTTGCGGGTCGCCTCACCCTCAAACCCGCTGTGGACCGACAGAATCTTCCCGTCCGCACCGAGCAGATAGGAGGTCGGCATCTTGTCGACGCCCGCGATCTCGGCGAGGCGCCCCTTGCCATCACGCAGGATCGTGAACGGCGGCTGCGCCTTCTTCACAAACGCATCCATGGCCGGCTTCCGCTCATCCAACGAAATCGCGACGATGGCGAAGCCGCGCGGACCAAACTTCTGGTGGAGCTCACCCATCACCGGGAACGACTTCTTGCACGGGCCACACCACGAAGCCCAGAAGTCGACCAGCACCACCTTGCCCTTCAGATCCGGAAGCGTTCCCTCCAACCCCGCAGCCGCAAGGTCAGGGAAGCTGTCCCCAACCTTCGGCGCCGCGGCGAGCACTCCGATCACGGGGAGGAAGGCGAGCACCGCCGCCACGAGGACCGACGCCCGACGAAGCGCGGACGCGGCACGAACCGGAAGGCGGAAGGACTGGGGTTCAGGCTTTCGAGGCGACATATCCATGGAATTTACGTGTGGTAAACATACCACGGTCGGTCAACACGGCACCTTCGAAACCATACTGGGTCTCGATCAGGCCCAAGCCCTCCTCAGGCCCAAGCACAAAAACCGCCGTCGACAGCATGCCCGCGAAAGTGCAGTTCGGCCCCAGCACACTCACCGCACGACAACCATTGTCGACCGGCTGGCCCGTGCGGACATCCAGGATGTGCCCGTACCTGCGACCGTTGATCTCAAACCTGCGGATGTAATCGCCGGAGGTCGCCACGGCGCCCTCCACCAGTCCCAGACCGCACCAGCACCGCCCCGGCTGCACCGGATCGTCCAACCCGATGTGCCACCCAGGCCGCCCGTCCGCAGGCCGCCCAATGACGCGCACGTCCGCGCCGAAATCCACAAGGACCCCCGTCGCGCCCCCGGCGGCAAGCAGCTCCGCAACCTGATCCACCGCGAACTCCTTGCCCATGCCGCCAAGATCAAGACCCATTCCCGCCTTCGGGAGAAACACGGTTCCCGCGCCCCGCTGGAGCTTCCTCCATCCGCAAAGCTGGCGCGCAGCCTCGATTGACGCCGGATCCGGAAGCACGGGAGGCGACGCCTTCCAATCCCATGCCTGCAGCAGCGGCAGCGCCGTCGGATCGAGCGTCCCGCGGGTGATGAAATGCATCTGGTCGCAAAGCGCGAACAACCGCTCGGTGTCCGCATCGATCGCCACCGGCTCGCGCCCCGCAGCCGCGTTGATGCGGGAAATCAGGGAGGCCGGGAGGAACCGCGAGTATTTCGCCTCGAAGGTCGCCACCCACGCCAGAACTTGACCGCTCAGTTCCCGGGCCAATCCCGCGGGCGCCGAAAAGCTCACCCGACACCGCGTGCCCAGCGCCTGGAACGTCAAGTCGTAGGCCCCGTCACGGGTGCCCTCCCGCACCGAACCGCGAATCCGCACCAGCACGGACGCCGCGCCAAACTCGTCGTCGCTCCGCGCAGTCCGCGCCACCGTCGCTGTCGCCGGAACCTTCTGGACAAGGGTCGGGTTCAAAACGGTATGCCAAAACCAAGGGTGAACACATTCGCGGACGGGTAGGACTCCGCCGGAGTGATGCCGTCGAGCCCCTGCATCTCGTACCTCTTGTAGGCCAGCTCAACCGAGAAGCGCTCGCACAACTTCACCCTCGCATTGACCCCGTAGGTAAACGCCTGGAATTCCGAGAGCCGATAATCCGCTGAATAATAATCGGGCCGCCCGGGAACATCCAGGATCTGGAACTTCGACTCGTCCGCCGGCACAGGAAACGACGGATCACCCTCGAAACCCACGAACGTCCCCTGCTCAAACGCCAACCGCGTGCCACCCGCGTATTGGGAGAACGAGACGCCCTGGAACGACGGCGCGTAGAAATCCGCCGCCGTCTGGTAGTAGTACCGGAACGTCGGCGCGAGAATGACCCGGCTCCCGATCTTCTGCGCCCACGTCAACGAAACGGTGTGCGACCACGTGCCCCAATCGTCGTGATGCAACCGATAACCCGCCTCCAGGCTCGCCCCCACCGACTCGAACGCCTGCATCACCGAGGCATATCCCACCTGCCTGAACCGGTGCTCCGGCCGCTTCTCCCCCACCGGATTCACCTGCCCCGCATCCGAGAAAATCGGGTCCGGCGATTCCGGCAACAGGAACGACACCCTCCGATACGGATCCGCCAGATACCCATCGGCGTAGCCCAGCGTCAGATTCACCGTCAGCACCGTCCGCGGCCCGAGCAACTGGTTCACGCCCACCATCACGTCGGTCGAATCCTTCCGCTGCCACTCCGCCAACGCCCCGCCCCCGACCGAATCAAAGTTGTGCGACGCCCCAAGGACCAGCGTCGTGTTCTTCTGGTTGAAATCGAGGGTGTGGTTCAACGCCACCCCGTGGGACAGATAATCGCCTTCCTCGCTGTAGCTGTACTGGGGAGTCGTGGTGTGGCGATCATACCGGATCGCCGCCTCCAGGCTGACCGCCCGCCGCACATCCTCGATCTGCGCCAACGGAAGCTCCTGGCTGCCCGCGGGCGCCTGTTCCCCGGTCGGCGTCGCACCCGAAATCGAGTCGTAAACAAAAAGTCCCTTTGCCGTGATCCTCGAGAAAAACTCCGCCTCGAATCCCGCCGCATGCGTCTGGATGTGCATCCGGTGGTTGTCCTCGTTGTAGTCCTCAAACCGGTACTCCACCCGGTCCTCGGCCCCGGCCTTCGGCGAATCGAAAAGACGGGCCGCGAACACCACCACGACCGGCAGGGGAACCCGCGACGCCCAGGGCGGACGAGGCAGGGCCAAGGTGGCATTCCCAATTTGTTGTTGAGGACTGAGCATGACAATCAACGATCCATTCCCTGGGCCCGCAGGCGTTCAGGTTCACAGCGCGACGACCTGTCCCACAGGTTTCCGCAATGCGCAAGGTCTCGAGCGCAAGGTCTCGAGCGCAAGGTCTCGAGCCAGCCAAGCTGTGGATGCACCGGTCCGCGGCTCGCGAACTTCACCGCCGCATCCGGGGCGCCAGCACCCAACCCAGGCGCCACCTTGACGGAAGCCATCGTCTTCTCACCGCGGCTCTTCCGGGTGAAACACGATCAATTCGAGACGTTCTCCACCTTGACCCCGGCCACCGCGGCCGGATCAATCGCGCGCAGGGCGTTCACGACGACCGTCATCTGCTCGCGGATGTCGGTGTCGAGCATGGCTTTCAAGTCGGGGATGGCAACCTTGGCTGCCGGCCCGATCATCCCGAGCACATAGGCGGCGTTGCGACGCACGAGCGGGTCCGGATCCTTGAGAAGGGGGATGATCTTCGGGATCGCCGGCGCGGCCTCGGGCCCGAGCTGGGCGATCTCACCCAGGGCTATGGCCTTCGCATCGGCGTCTCCGGCAAGCCCCGCCAGCTTGGCGCTGAGGTCCACCTTCGGCGCCTTCTCGCCACATCCAGAAGTCAACAGGACAACACCCAGAAGGAGGCAGGCAGCATGACGGAAACATGCAAGGATCATGCCCCGACGCTACCCAGCACCTCCCCGAAGGGCAATGCCGTTCACGGGAAGCCGTCCCAACGGCCACGTCACGCGAAACGCGGCTGCCGGCCGATCGTTCCCCGCAACTGCCCGACGTAGCCCGGGGACTGCGTCGCCTGCAAAAGCGCCCGGGCCCGTACCAGCCGTTGCGGCACACCCAATCGGTTGGCTTCGTCCGCATACTGCGCGCGTTGCAGGAACTTCTGGAGGCTGTCGACGTGCCTCGTCGCAAGCCTGCGATCCTGCTCACACTGGGCCGCGAGCCGCTCCGAGTACCACGAGCTGGCCATCAGGCTCTCACGCGAGAATTGCGACCGCAACCCGGCGTCCTCGAGCGTCAACCCTTCCCAATTCCCATCCCGCATGACGTGCAACAACGCCTTCAGCGGCGGACACGCAAGTTCCACGCCGCCATCGGCGAAGTAATGCTGCGCCACACGCTGGTGCGTGGTGAGGATGTTATCCATCCCGTCAGCGAACACATCCGCGTCCTGAAGTTCCGGCCGGAGCATCTCCTCCGTGAAAACCAGGTGGGGATGATTGAACACGCGGCCCAGATAGCGGATCGCGAATCGTTCGTTGATGCGCCAACCCAACCGGCTCGCAAGCACCCTCTTTCCCCGGTGCTCGAAATCGCGGCAACGCTCAAGGCATCCCAGCTCGATCAAGCTCGCCGGCGACGCCTCCGAGTAGCCCATCCGGCACCAGATCTCCGGCACCAGCAAACTCACATCGTGGTCGACCCGATACTTCGGCCCCACCCAACCCGCGGCCGTGATGAAGGCCGAGTGCCCACAGAGGATGTAGGACACCAGCGCGCTGTTCAGATCGACGATCGGCAGCACCGCATTGAAGGGCCCCTTCGTCAGCGCCCCCTCCGATCCCGCCCCCGTCGTCGACGGCGATTTTCCCGTCATCGAGCAGATGAACTCCAGGAACAGTTCCGGCAGCTCAAGATAATGGATCGGGTTGTGCACCGCCAACGCACGTACCCCCTGCTCCGGCGGGTTGTTCCGACGCCCCGGCAGGACGGCCGTCACCGGCATCGGCAGCGGCTTCCCCGGCGGCTGCCGACGAAGCAATCGCATGCTCATGTCCGCCAGATAACGGGACCGCGGCGCGACCAGATCCGGTCGCGTCTGCAAATACCGCGGATTCTTCGAGGGCCTGCCCTCCACCAACCTCGGATGCGACGTCGCCACGAACCACGACGAATCCTTCGTCGCCGCCGTGTCACGCAGGAAGGACTGCATCGCCGGGGTGTACTGGTCGAACTCGATCGCCTGCTCGACGAAATCCCGCGCCCGCGCCGCCGCCAGCGGTTCGTAGTTCGAGAAGAAATTCCCGCCCTGCGCAAAATCCGATTCCGTCTGCTTGTCGTACCCGCGGTGGATCGCGTCGTCCGGACGCTGAAAAAGCCGGTACTCGCAGTTATGGACGAACTTCACCGACGACGCGGTGAACGTCGGCGGCATCGGCCCGAGGCCCTCCGCCGGCACCACCACCGAGGCCGTGATGTCATCCTCCTCCTGCACCTTGATCGCAGGCATGAAATCCTTGCGGACACCAAAGGTGCGCCATGCCCCATCCGGCAGATACCCCACCCGCAGGTGCGTGGTCATCACCTTCCGGTCGTGGAATTTCAGCTCGTTGCCCGGCTTGCCGTTGATGGCGTCGACGCTGAAATGCTCCCTCCAGCGACCATCCCACGACGGCTTGAAGAACCGCTTCAACACAAAGACGATCTCCTTGATGTACTGCGGAATCGTCTCGAGCCACGCATTGAACCCGGGCCGGTAATCCTCCACCGACGGCGTGAGCAGCTTGATCACGCTGCCCAATGACCGATCCGGGCTCAGGATCGGCCGCGCATCGCGCTTCGTCGGGTCGGCAAAACGATCCGAATAATCCCGCCCCAGTATCTCGTCGACGCGCGCAAAATCCTTCTCGTACTCCGCCACATAGACCGTCCCGGTCAGGATCGCGTCGGTGATCGACTTCGAGATCTCCGACTTGCCACCGCCAGACACCGTCGACGGCTTGTGGCACAACGCCGCATCCGCCCGCGTCCCGACCAGCCGCCACACCCGGCCCGCCGGCTTTTCCATGTGGACCTTGTACCCCGAGGGCCGCACATAGGTCCGGTTCGGCAGGAGGCGGATCGAACTCTTCCCGCCCTCGTGCGGCCAGGTGATCCGCTGGTTCTGCAGATCGAAATGCGCCCCCTCCGGCACATACCAGATGTCCGGGTACGATCGATCCACCGCGTAACCCTCGGGCTGCGGATCCATCACCGCCCCGAACTGCGCCACCATGTCGTCGTACGTATGCCCCGTCGGCCGGACATGCCGGCTCGCATCAAAGTCCTCTCCCAGATCGAAGCTCGCGAACACCAGCGCGCCGCCCGCGTGCTCCTCCTCCGCCTGCCCCAGCAGATTCGCCGCGTAGCTGATCTGCGTCTTAACTTCCTTCTTGCAGTAGCCGAAATAATTGTCAGCGATCAGCGTGACGATGATCCCCGCCTCGTCGCGGGCCGTGATCTTGAACGCCGCGCCGTCGTTGTAGAGCTCGCTCTCCGACTCCCAGCACATCCCGTCCCGACGCTGGCGCTCCGTCGCCCGGTCCCGGTGCGGGAGGCCGACATCGACCTTGCGGATCGTGGTCAGGTGGGGAGCGAGGATCACACAGCCGGTGTGGCCGGTCCAATGGTCGGAATCCAGCCCCGCGTCATGTTCCGGCAGGAACGGATCGCCCGCGTTGCCGAAGATGCTCTCAACAAAGTCGAGATTGCTCACGAGGTTCCCGGGCGCGAAGAACCGCACCTCCATCGATCGCGCGGGGCTTCGTCCCGGGATAGCCGGCACCACCACCGGCCGCAGGAGCAGCGACACGAAACATTCCGCAGGCGGATCGCCCGCCGGGATGAACGGCAGCCGCAGGATTTCCCGCGGCGGATTCAGGGCCGCCCGAAGCAACTGCGCGAAGGCCCGGCGTGGCACCGACTTCTTGTCGTCCGGCACCGGCAACCCGCCGTCCGCGACATGGAACACGCCCTGCGTCGTGCGACGATCCTTCGCCGGGTTGTTCAGGATCCCGTTCCGCCCCCGGTAGGTGTCGATGATGGGCGAATGGAACTCGTTGGCCTCGGGCGGCAACGACAGCGCACGCGCGATCCCATACCGGTAGAGGACGAACGTGTTGTGCGGCAACCGCACCGGGATCGTGCTGTCGTAGAGGAACTCGTCCAGCCACGACTGGATCCGCCAGTCCGCCGGTGGCAGGTAATTCGCAAGCAGACGGTCCGTCTCACGCTGGTGCGAAAGCAACGCGTGCACCATGTCGGTCCACTCGCGGCTCGGAGCCCCGGCCCGGGTGTAGGTGGGAAGCCCCAGCGCCGCCAACCGGAAGTTGATGTACTGGATCAGCTGGGCGTCGGGTCGCGAACACGCGACGACGCCGAGGCCCACGCTCTGCTTTAAATCATTCGCATCCATGGAACAAAGACACCGCGCCGACATCGTTAAGCGGGGTGGGGGCCCACGCGGGCCGGGAGCGTACCCCGAGGCGCGCCGGGGGCAAGCTTTGGAGTGCCGCGACGAATCCCCCCAGACCCCGTATGGGCACCGCGCTGAAGGACGTCAGGCCCCGACGCCACCGCCCAGGTTCCCACACATCCACCCCCCTCAATCGCCTCTCCCACACCCTCCACCTGCTACACCGCAAACTCCGCCTTCGCCGCCTCCGCCCCCCGCAGATACGCCGCGATCAATCGATCCCACGTCCGGTTGAATCCCGCGTCCACCTGCTGGCGGGCCGGATCCTCCTCGAACCACGCGACCGAGCGCGCCACCCCGTCGCGGTAACGTGTGGTCGCCACGTAATCAGGCACGAACCGCTTGATCTTCGAGTTGTCCATCACCACCGACGTGGCCTTGTCGCCCAACAGACTCCCCTCCGCCTCAGGCAGGCACGCCGTGATGAAATCGCTCGCGATATGAACCCAGCACGGCCGGATCACTCCAGCCGCCTCCGCCACAAACTGGTAGAGCTGGTTCCACGTCAACACCTCGTCCGACGTGATGTGGAACGAATGACCGATCGACTGCCGGTGACCGAGCAACCCCACCAGGCCACGCGCGAAGTCGGTGTTGTGCGTGATCGTCCACAGCGATGTCCCGTCGCCCGGGATCGCCACCGGCACGCCCCGTCGCAACCGGTCCACCACGGTCCACGGCATGGGCCAGCTGTTGATCGCCAGCGGCACCATCGTCTCCCCGTATGTCAACGACGGACGCACGATCGTCACCGGGAAAGCCTCCTCCCGAAGGGCCCGCATCAACCGGTCCTCGCACGCGATCTTCTGACGGGAATAATCCCAGTACGGGTTCGCCAGCGGCGTGGACTCGGTGACCAGGTAGTGGTTCACCGGACGCTGGTAGGCGCTTGCTGAGCTGATGAACACGAACTGCCCGGTACGCCCGCGGAACAGGCGCAAGTCACGCTCGATGTCCTCGGGAGTGAACGCCACGAAATCCACCACCGCGTCCCACACGCGATCACCGAGGACCGCCGCCGTGGCGCGCTCGTCGTGGAGATCCGCCACCAGCGACCGGGCACCGGGGATGGGCACGCGATGCAGTCCGCGGTTGAGGAGGAACACTTCGTGGCCGCGCTCGACGGCAAGGCGTGTGCAGGCGGTCGAGATGATGCCGGTGCCACCGAGGAAGAGGATGCGCATGTTGGAGGTCGTGCGGGGACGAATGGAGATGGAAGAGGCGTGGGCTTGCTGGCGATATCCGAACCGCAGCATGAGATCTCAGGTTCCGCGGTGATCCGCAAGCCGGAGTCAAAGGCGGTCCGGGCCCAGGGATGAAGTCCGGACAATGTGCTTGCCGAGGGCGGCGGGCGTGGGGCCAGACTGCGCGCGCCAGGGCCCATGGAATGTGGACTTGCGAACCCCGCCAGAGCCGGAAGGCAGCAACGGTAGCTTGCTCGACATCTGCCGTGGTGTCCCTGGTACTTGATTTGTTCCCTGGCGGGACCTGTGTTTCTGGCCTGCCGGCGGTCGCGGCGGATCGATGATCTTCGATGCCGGCGGGCGCCGGCCGAAAATTACCGCTTGTCTCAGGCCCATCAAATGCTAGGGTGCGCGTCCATTTTTTCGTCCATGAAGGCCGACATTCATCCGCGATACGACACCGTCGAAATCCGTTGCGCCTGCGGCAACGTGATACAGACCCGTTCCACGAGGAAAGGGCCCATCATCATTGGTATTTGCAACGCCTGCCACCCGTTTTACACGGGGACGCAGAAGTTCGTGGATACGGCTGGCCGCGTGGACAAGTTCCAGCAGCGCCTCGCCAAGACCGTCGCCGTGCAGGCCGCTGCCGCCGAGGCCGCGAAGAAGAAGAAGAAGTAGGGCTCCTCAGATTTTCCGCCCGCCGGGCCCCCCGGGCTCTGCGGGCGGATTTCTTTTGTGGACCTCGCGCCTCACATCGAGCGCTTCGGGCGACGCCTCGCAGAGGTTGAAGCCTCGCTCAGCGCTCCCGATGCCTTCTCCAACCCGGCCCGTGCCCAGGAGCTGTCGCGCGAACACTCGAGGCTGAAGGACCTCGTGGGTACCGGCCGTCGATGGCTCGACAGCCGCTCAGAACTCGCGTCCAACCGCGAACTGCTCGCCTCCGAGCCGACAGGATCCGAGCTCGCACTCCTCGCAAACGAGGAAATCAAGAGGCTCACAGCCAGCGAAGAGCGGCTCACGCTCGAGCTCCAGCGTGGCGTCCTCCCCCCGGATCCCACCGACTCCCGCAACACCATCGTCGAGATCCGGGCCGGGGCGGGCGGCGCCGAGTCCGCACTGTTTGCCGCCGATCTTCACCGCATGTACAGCCGCTACGCCGAGACCCAGGGCTGGAAGATCGAGAACATGGAATGCAGCCCGTCCGACCTCGGCGGATTCAAGGAAATCATCTTCGGCGTCACCGGCACGGACACCTATCGCCGCTTGAAATTCGAGAGCGGAGTCCACCGAGTGCAGCGCGTCCCCGCCACGGAGGCCCAGGGCCGCATCCACACAAGCACCGCCACGGTGGCCGTCCTGCCCGAGGCACAGGAGGTCGACGTTGATATCCGCCCCGAGGACCTGGATATCACCGTCTGCCGCGCGGGCGGTCACGGAGGCCAGGGAGTCAACACCACCGACTCCGCCGTACGCATCGTGCACACGCCGACAGGCCTGGAAGTCCGGTGCCAGGACGAACGCTCACAGCTCAAGAACAAGGCGAAGGCGATGAAGGTCCTCCGCTCGCGGCTCCTCGAAAGAAAGATCGCGGAGGAGAAGACCAAGTACGACCTCCAGCGAAGCCTGCAGGTCGGCACCGGCGATCGCAGCGAAAAGATCCGCACCTACAATTTCCCCCAGAACCGCGTCACCGATCACCGGATCGAACTCACCATCTACAACCTCGCCCAGGTCATCGAGGGCAGCCTCGACGAACTCGTCGAACCATTGCTCCGTCATGACCTGCACGAACGCCTGACCGCCCTTCAGAAGGCAACGATCTAGGCCGTACCACGCCCCCCCCCGCACCGATGTCCCCGCTCGCGCTGATCTTCGATTGTGACGGAACCCTGGCCGACACCATGCCACTTCACTGGCAGGCGTGGCAAACCGTCCAGCGCCGCCACAACTTCCACTTTCCCGAGGACCGATTCTATTCGCTCGGCGGCGTTCCCTCGCGGGATATCCTCACGATGCTCAAGGCCGAACAACGCCTCAGCCTCAACCCCATCGCCATCGCCCTCGAAAAAGAGGAGACCTACCTCGCGACCCTGAATCAGGTCGGACCGATACACGAAGTCGTCGCGATCGCCCAGGCTCATCACGGCCTCCTGCCCATGGCCGTCGCGTCCGGCGGCACGCAGCGCATCATCGAACTCGTGCTCCAGCACCTCGGCATCCGCGACCTCTTCGGCGCCGTCGTCACGAGCGAGGATGTCCAAAACCAGAAGCCGGCCCCCGACATCTTCCTGGAAGCCGCCCGACGCCTCGGCGTCGATCCCGCCCGCTGCCGCGCCTACGAGGACACAGACCTCGGAATGCAGGCGATCCGCGCCGCCGGCATGGACGCGATCGACGTCCGGATAATTCCGGGGCGAACATCAGGCAGTTAGGAATCGCGCCGCCGTCGCATCCTCGCGACCTGGTGGCAACGGGGCGCGGCCGAGATTCTCATGCTGTCCGCCCCAATTAGCTTTCCGCCTCACCCCTGGCTTCAGCATGAACTCGACAGCATGAAACAGAACCGTCCCGCTGTTCCCAAACTCCTCACGGCGCTCGCGCTGGGCGCCGCGCTCACGTTCGTCCATTGCCTCAGCGCCCAACCCGCGGCAGCGGCCGATGAACTCGCGCCCCTCCCGGTCAAGGCGCCAGCCCCTACCCTCAAGGGAACCCCCAACGACCTGCCCGCCGGACCCAACGTCGAGCCGCCCCCGGAAAAGCCCAGGCCGCCATTCATGGCCCCCAAGGGCGTCGTCAACGTGGCCGCGGGCAAGAAGGTCACCAGCAGCACCAAACCGTTCACCGGCACCCTCTCCCAGGTCACCGACGGCAACAAGGAACCCGATGACGAACAGGTCGTCGAGACCCGCCGCGGCAAGCAATGGGTCCAGGTGGACTTGGGGGAACCCGCCAGGATCCATGCCATCGTGATCTGGCACGACCATCGATTCCTCCAGGTGTTCCATGACGTGATCGTCCTCGTGGCGGACGATCCGGATTTCACACAGAACGTCCAGACGATCTTCAACAACGACGTCGACAACTCGGCCGGGCTCGGCATCGGAACCGACAAGGAATACTTCGAAACCAACCAGGGCCGCACCTTTGACGCCAAGGGAGTCGTGTCCCGCTACATTCGTTGCTACACCGCGGGCAGCAGCCTCAGTGCGATCAACGCATGCCAGGAAATCGAAGTGTACGCCCTGCCGGCGAAGTGAACGTCCAGTGACCCGGCCCATGAACCGCTCACCTCCATGGAGATGGGCGGGGCTTCGACGCCGCCGGCAGG
>CAIMTB010000070.1 GCA_903844265.1 uncultured Verrucomicrobiota bacterium | reverse complement strand
GTCGGGGGAATTGAGGTTCCATTCGGGGCTTCTACCACAGATCGGCTTCGCGCTGGAAGGGGGCGAGAGGCTACTTCCAGCCAACTCGGCGAGAATCCCTCAGGACTCCACCACCACTCGGGTAGAGGACGACCGCATCCCTGCCGCCGATCGCCGGTCCGACCGCGAAATTCGTTGTTCGGTTTTCCCGCTTCGCCGCGACTGATTCCTCGGAAGCCGCGGGTGTTGTTGGATCGCTCCTGATGGAAACCGCCCGAACCTCCAGCACCTGTCGGAGCACATCAGGATCTGATAGATCCTCGGACAACCCAAAGCCCGTCCTCGGGCGCCATGGCTGGAGGAATCAACATGAACGACAAAATCCGCTGGGAAGGGCTGATCGACTCCACTTGGTTCGGCATGGTGGCGGGCTACTTGAAGAGCCCGACGTCTCCGATCACGCACCTGATCCACGTGAAGGATCGCGAGATGCTGCGGGATGTCGCGCAGCTCATTCATGACGACCTCATGGCCGGTGCGGCTTCCGTCGAAGATCTGTCGTCGAAGATCCAGGACCAATTCGCGGAAGGGTCGCTCAAGGCGTCGGCCCGATCGGGGATGGCGGATGTCACCCCCGAGAATTCGGTAGATCCAAGCACGGTCCGCACCTCCGCCTCCTGCGAGGTCCTCTGGGTGGAGCCGTTCTACGTGGTTCACACCCCGGGGCTGTTCGAAGGCAAGGTGATGTCGAATCCTCAGGAGGTGCAGGAGAGTTCCCACTCGAAAACCGAGTCTGAGCACCAGGCTTCGGTGCTTTCGACGAAGGACCACGACCAGGACATCAGTCAGTGATCTGGGGCGGTTCCCGCTGGTAGGCACCCATTCGGAGGAGTTCGCCACCGATGATCGTTCCCGATGTCGGTTGTGGCTGAACACGCGCAACGGCGCCCGGCCGCCCTGAACCCACCGTGCAGCAATGCCGCTTCTGGGTTGCTCACAAGAGCTCGGCATGACTGCCCGGGGTCCCTCATGGACGCCCCGCGGTGGAGAGCCTCGCCAAGTAGATCATGCGCAGCTCTCCCGACATGGCGGGTATCGGACTTCCGTCACCGGAACCAAGGGCGAGGTCTCGGCCGTCAGCACGGGCATTCGGATTTGCGGCGTCGGCGATAAGCCGCTGGATCAGGACCGCGTCTTCGTAGGTGTGCCCCGCGGCCAGGACTTCCTGGGCGAGTTCTCTGAAATCGGGATCCTGCGCGGCTCCGAATCGCTGGAATCGCTCATCACCCAAGATCTGGCGGATCGACTCGTCCGCGCTCTGGAACTCGCCCTGACGCACGCTCCGTTGCTCATCGAGCAAGGCGCGAAAGGCCCGTCGGAATTCATCCTCGGTTACCTCGAAGCCCACCAGGCTTGAGCGCAGATCATTCGACACCTCCGAGAACCGAAGTCGGTACTCTTCCAGCTGCCCTGGGGTAAGGATCGCCTCAAGCTCCGCCTCATTTCGCTCAGCTACCTCGGCCAGAGGTTCGAGATCGCCGTCGGGGGTGACTGGATTCTCCTGGGCGGAGCCAGACGAGTCCAGGCGTTCACGCCAGGCGCGGACGGCTTTGGCCTGGGCGCCCGGAAGGAACGACAGATCCTGCGAAGCGCTCACGTCGGCATCGGGCAGAGGGGCATCGCTCGCATCAGGCGAATCACCAGTCGTCGTAGCCGTCCGCCCGTCCAGGAATCCGGAACGCCAAAATTCCTTCAGGATGGAAGCATTGCTGGCCGAGCCGGCCTGCTGTTGTTCAGAGGCTGGCCCGAGGATCCGTTCGATCGTGGCTTCGGGGCAGCCGATGGCGCGAAGGTTGGCGGCGAACGCGGCCCTGTCCGGCGAGGCGATCCGCGACCAATCCAGCGACTTGCTCGGGGCTGTTTCGACGTCGACCGCGGGCTGGCCGTCGGCGGACACCGTGGTGGATTTTGTCG
>CAIMTB010000069.1 GCA_903844265.1 uncultured Verrucomicrobiota bacterium | reverse complement strand
CGAAGGTCACGAAGAGCACGAAGGCCAGAGGATTTGTGTTCCTTCGTGCTCTTCGTGGTGCCACTCGGTTCATGGAGAGCCGGGTTTTCCAAAATTTGGACACGCATTGGGACCATGAACCACGCGGGGATCTACCACGAAGGTCACGAAGAGCACGAAGGCCAGAGGATTTGTCTTCCTTCGTGTCCTTCGTGATCTTCGTGGTTCCACTCGGTTCATGGAGAGCCGGGTTTTCCAAAATTTGGACACGCATTGGGACCATGAACCGGGTAGGTATTCGCCCGTCCACATCGCCGCGCAGCGTGACCGCACAGTCCTTTGATGCGTCCGCAAGGACAGCTCGTTGGAGAGATTGGTTCCGGCCGGCGACATGCGCATTGACTGGTGAGCCTTGGGCTTCCCGCTGGAGAGATTTGTTTTCGTAGGGTCCCGACCGGGCACGGCGATGTGGGCAATGGATAACCAACCTTGCGAATCGAGCCATGACGACGCCTTCGCTTCCCGTCCTTGACCCTCACGCTGCCGCGATCGATGTCGGCAGCGAGCAACTCCACGTTTCCATCGCCGGTGGACCGCCAAGAATCTTCGGCACCACCACCGGGGAACTCCATGCCTTGCGCGACTACTTCCTGAAGGAGGGAGTCCGAACGGTGGCGATGGAGGCAACGGGGGTGTACTGGCTTTGCCCGTACGAGGTGCTGGAGAAGGCGGGGCTGGAGGTGGTGGTGGTCAACGGCAAGTACGTCAAGAATCTGCCGGGACGAAAGACAGACATCAGCGATTGCCAGTGGCAGGCGACACTGCACGCGCACGGGTTGCTCAGGCCCGGGTTCGTACCGCCGGAGAACATCCGTCGGTTGCAAGACTATCTGCGCTTGCGCAGCGACCACATCGTGATGGCGGCGAGTCACGAGCAGCACATGCAGAAGGCGCTGGAGCGGATGAATCTGAAGATTCACGACGTGATCAGCGACCTGACGGGGATGAGTGGTCTGAAAATGATCGAAGCGATCCTGGGCGGGCAGCGCAATGCGGTGGCGCTGGTGGCGTTGTGCGATCCGCAGGTGCAGAAGCGCAAGGGGACGGCCCTGCGGGCGGCGTTGGAGGGAACGTGGAAGAAGGAGCACCTGTTTGCGCTGCGCCAGGCGCACGAGCTGTGGGGAGCCTACCAGAAAAGGATCACCGAATGCGATCAAGCCATCGCCGAGGTGCTCAAGGAGATGGTCGGACCAGACGACCCGGAGGCTCCGGCACCGCCAGCAGCGACCAAACGGGGAGGGATTAACTCGCCGCAGATCGGGGGTTTGCACGGGCTGTTGTTCCGCCTGTGCGGAGGCAAGGACCCGACCCAATTGCCTGGGGTGGCCGACTACGTGCTGCTGCAATTGGTGTCCGAAGTGGGGACGGACCTGGGCAAACAGTGGAAGACGGAAAAGCAGTTCACAGCGTGGCTTGGGTTGGCGCCGGGGAGTCGGCAAAGCGGCAAGCGCAAGGGGAGTCAGCGTCGGTCCCGCAACCGGGCTGGACGCCTGTTCTGCGTCATCGCGCGGACCGTCGGGCGCAGTGTGGACAAGGCGCTGGGTGGGTTCTACCGCCGACTCAAGGGGCGCCGTGGCGGCCTGGTCGCCAACCTTGCCTTGGCGCGCAAGCTCGCTGTCTTGTTCTGGCGGTTGATGGTTCACGGAGTGGCCTACGTGGAGCAAGGGCTCAAGCAGTACGAGGAGAAGGTCGCCCAGACCGAGCAGGGTCTCCTCCAGAAGCTGGCCAGAAAGTACAACCTGGTGCTCCAACCCAAGACCGCCTGACGCTGGGTGGTTCATGGAGAGCCCCCACGGTTCGCGAATCGCGCAATGGGACCATGAACCCGGCGTTGAATGGCGCCGGTCGTGGTGGGGAGGCGGGCGCATTTGGAGTGCGGCGGCTCGACGCCGCTTTGCAGAGCGCGATTCGCAGCGAGCGGCCAACCGACCCCCGCGTGGCCGCAGAACGGCGATGCGAGCCAACGAGAGACCGCGACCGGGTAACGGGGGCTACGGGACGCAACTTTGAGGTTCTCGGTCGGGAGAATCCCAAAGGGATTCCGTCGATTAGCCCGGGGTTGG
>CAIMTB010000068.1 GCA_903844265.1 uncultured Verrucomicrobiota bacterium | reverse complement strand
GGGTCAGGGCCATGAAATCGATGATCCTTCATCAGGGTTTGATCTGGGCGACGCTCCTTCTGAGCCTGTGCCCAACTCTGCCAGCCACGACGGGTCTTCAGGGTCACCTCCTCTGAACAGTGTGTAGAGCTGCACCACTGACTCACGGCTTGGTAGGTTGAGGTTCGGGAGCGTCGTCTCCGGCACGGGTGTCAGGAGTGGGAGAAACCCGTATGGAGGACCAAAACTACCGTCTGCGACTATGCCGTAAAGCTCGCGCAGCAAACTCGGCAACTGAAAGCCTAAACGCTTCTCTGCCTCGTCGATGTCCGCCAGGGAGGCAGGCGGCGGCAACTTCTCTCCTGCTGTGTGCCGCCGGAGTTGTTCGACGATTGGGTGCATGGCGGAGCCGCCTAACGAAAAGAGTGCGGCACAGCCGCCCCAGTGGCCAAGCCTCGAACAGCCTCGAACGGGACGGCAAGCAGCCGTTGCCTCGACTCGATGTTAGGCCGCACGTCGAAATCTGACAAATCTAACCTCTCCATCAAAATCAACCTCTCGTGTCTCGTCCTGCATGATGTCGAGCGCCCGCTCCGGTGAGAAACCGCCAGTGCCCGCACCGATGAGTGGAAACGCAATGGAACGATAGCCACGCTCCCGTGCAATGGTGAGCGCACTTCGAACGCAGCCGCGAATGGCCCGCTCCGACGACCGCCAGAACATGCTGATGCCCGCGACGTGAATGATGGCACGGAATGGTAGCCGCCCCGCGCCAGTCTCGACTGCACCGCCAAGCGGAATCGGGCCTCTGCGACCCAACTCTCGAAACGGCTCGTAACCCGCCCGCCGCTTAATCGCGCCCGAAACTCCCTGCGGCAACAACAACCACCACGGGATGATATTCCTGTTCCAGGCGTTGACGATGACATCCACATCTTGGTCGAGCAGGTCTCCATCAGTGACTCGTAGCTCCATGCGCGTAGTGAGGCCGAACGTTATTATTGAGCCACAGTCCTACCTCCGGCCGCGGCAATATCGGCCATGCCGCAGACCTTGCACCGGTCGAAAGGGTTGTCCAGCAAGGAGTAGGCAAACGGGCCGGTCGGATATCACGGAGCAAGTGCCGCAGTCGCTGGGCCTGCGGAGGCCACTGAGTTGGGTGTCGCGGCTTCCACGCAGAGCCAGGCCCTCAACGCCCTGGTGTTCCTGTACCGGGACGTCCTTCAACGGCCCTTGGGGGATCTCGGCACGCTCGCCCGGGTCCAGCGTCCCCCGCGCCTGCCGGAGGTGTTCACGCGGATCTGGCGGCGGACTACGACGGAGTCCAGCGGGCCATGCGTACGGCGGTGAGCCAGGTGCGGCCGGGGAAGCGGGCGAGGCCCCACACGCTGCGTCATTCCTTCGCCACCTATCTGCTGGAGTCAGGAACCGACATCCGGACAGTCCAGGAACTGCTCGGCCACAATGACGTGGCGACGACCCAGATCTACACGCACGTCCTGGCGCGTCCAGGGATCGGTTGTCAGAAAATCTGGAATTAAGGGGCAATGGTTGGGGCTGCCGAGCATTGCCGCATGCCCGTCGAGAAGTGGATTCCACCCAATAAAATCGAGGTTTTCTGAGCGATTTGTAGTGGTGCCAGAGGAGGGAATCGAACCCCCGACCAAAGGCTTATGAGTCCTTCAGGATTCATCAATACAGGCTTTGTTTAAGTGCCATTTGAAAAGCGTGTGTCAGAGCGTTTGACAATTCCGTGACACACGCCGAGTCTTTCCCCGGCAAAGGAAAGCAATGGCAAGAACAGTCAGCGGCAAGGATCGGGCGTTCCGTATCATCGAACGTCCGTCGTGGCGAACCGGAGAAATGAGCTGGCAAATTTGCGGTTGGCTTCGTGGGGTAAGAATCCGGGAAGGCTTCCCGTCCAAGCTCAAGGCCGAGGCTCGCCGACTCCAACTCGAACAGGAGCGACTGGGGCAGCAATCTCCTGAAGCTATCCGAGCAACCTGGCTGACCACGGAGCAGCTCAAAGCATGTGAGTTGCTCGCCTCCCGCATTCCCGATCCTGACGAGATCCGCCTCGCCGCCGAGTGGTGGCTGACACGCGGACGGGATCAATCAAACGCCACGAAGCGGGCCGGCGACATCCGACTCGATGACGCGGCCCATCGATTCCTCAAATGGTTGGAGAAGTCACCGCTGCGTCCCCTCTCGAAGAGGAACCTACAAACCCGAGTCCGGGTCTTCGTGGGTGAGATGGGGGACATCCCCTTAGTCGACCTGACCCCAGAACGGATCGAAGCGTGGCTGGAGTCGAGGAAGACATCTCCCGTCAGCCGGGACAACGACCGCCGTGCCGCCTCTCGGTTCCTGTCGTGGTGCTGCGAGCGACGACAGCGGTTCCTCGTGCTGAATCCATGCGCCCAGGTACGGGTTGAACTGCCAGAGAAGGCCCCACCGAAAATCTACACACTGCGGGAGGTCATGCGTTTGCTCGCGGCGGCACGGCGGACCGCCGGTGGCCGGTTCCTCAAGGTGCTCGTCCTCGGCCTCTTTGGTTCCATGCGACCGTTCGAGGCTCTCGCGTTCCGTGACGAACAGGTGATCGATGGCGAGATCCGGATCGAAGGCCTGGATTCCAAAACCCCCACCCGCACCATCACGGCTGACCCCGTCCTCCTGGCGTGGCTCCGCGAGTGTGGCGATGGTCCGGTCGTGGATCGAGGGAACCATCGGCTTGCGTGGGACAGGATGTTGAAGAAGGCGAAGCTCCCCCCATGGATCGCAGACGGGGTCAGGCACACTAGCGTTTCCCACTTCTTCCGCCGCTGCGGAAGCTACGGTCTGACCGCCGAGCACGCCGGGAACTCAGAGAAGATCATCCGGCAGTGTTATCAGGCCCGTACGACGACGGCAGAGTCCGCCGCCTACTGGGCCTTGTTCCCGGATCGCGAATCCCGGAGGAAGGCCCGTGCTGGCGAGGCCGGCGTGGTGCAATTCCCGGTGAGCTCCAAGGCCCAGAGGAGGGCACGGTGAGTCGCCCCTGGCCACGCCTCGATCTGAAGCACGCGAACGGGGTGATGACATGGACGATTGATTCCGGAGCGCACGTCCTGTACGGCCAGCACACAGGGAAGGCGCTGCCCGCGTATCCACCGGGCCCCTCGGTTCCCCTGCCGGCTTCGGACTTCC
>CAIMTB010000067.1 GCA_903844265.1 uncultured Verrucomicrobiota bacterium | reverse complement strand
CGACCAGACCCAATTGCCAGACCTGCGCCACGGGATCCCGGTAGCCCAGGATGTTCACCCCGTTGAACTCGGGCTGGGAACGGCCGTTGTGGAACTGACGGTGGTTGAACACCGAGTTGATCACCGACGGGGCGTTCTTGCCGGTCACCTGACGCACGTTCAGCCCACCGACGTTGAACACTGTGTCGGCGATGGACGCGGTCGTCTCAGCGCCGGTCTTGGCATTGATGGCCGTGAAGACGCTCTTGCGAACCCCCTGCGAACCCGCCGTGTTGTCGGTGTCCTTGACCGGCGACGCGAAGATGTCGGTGAACGGGTAGTCGGTGCTCGCCAGGGAAGTGTTCGGACCCTTGGGGAGCCAGGCCTTGTTCGCACCGGGCTCGATCTGGTTCCGCCACCGGACATCCGCGCCCGCCTGAAAGTGGCACGTGGCGCAGGCGGTCTTGTCATCGCTGCCCGCCTGGACGTCCCAGAACAGCGCCTTGCCGAGGCGGATGGCCGCCGGGAGATTCGCGACGTAGGCGACCAGATCATCTCGCAGGACCGGCGCGCCCGTGAGCGGGGCCTTCGGAATGACCGGGTTCGGGACCGTCTTGAGCGAGGCCATCAGGGCCGCCGGAGCGACAGGCATCACCACCGGTCCGAAGCCGTTGGGGCAGTTCAGCGTGACGATCTGGGCGTGCAGGCTCCCGGCCCAGACCAGGCCCAACCCCGCCACAGCGGTGCGTGCAACGGCGCGGCAGCCCTGCGAATGGTGGCCAACGAACCGTCCGGCGGTTCGCGTGAATTCAGTCATCGTGTCGGTAAGGATCTTCATGGGGCTGGGTGGGGTGGGGAATCAGCTGCCGTAACCACTCCGGAGAGCCACGGCCAGCGCACGCAGGCTCGAGGTCGCGACCAGGGGGTGGTGGATATCGCGAGCCAGACAGAGCCCTGAACAACCCAGCGGCCCCGGGGTCAGGGCGGCGAGAGCGGCAGAACTGCAGGCTTTGGGAAACGCGTGATCCAAGTCCCCTGACTATGCGGAAATCACTAGCTGCACAGTATAGGGGATTCCACGGAGTGTAGGTCGACCTAGGGCGATCCCGCCGGAGTCGGGGTGGAAAGGGGCCTTCGTTTGGCCCAAAAAATCCGGATTATAAAGGCTTTCCTGAAGAAAATAGCCGCGGAGACGCGGGCTAGGTGATTCCTTTAGAAACACCGCTTCGAATGCCTAGCTAAGGGAACTCACCAACTCCGGGTAGGGGATTCCCTGAGTGGTGGCTAGGATTTTCACCGTTGGCGCGAATCCTCCGCAGGAGGGGAGGTGGGGTTGGGCTAGCGCTTCTCGCGCTCGATCCAGTTGACGGCGTAGCGGACGAGTTCGGGGGCAGACTTGAGGCCGAGCTTGCTCTTCAGGTTCGCGCGGTGGGTTTCCACGGTCTTCACACTGATCCTGAGCTTGTGGGCCGTGTCGACCGTCCCGAGTCCACGCCCCAGGTAGGTGAGCACCTCGACCTCGCGGTCGGTGAGCGCATGCAGGGATGTGGTTTCCGAATTGGAAGGCAACCCGACCTCGCGGTCGCGCAGGTATCGTTTCGCCTTCGGGCAGAAGTAACGTTCGCCGCGGAGCACCTGCCTGACGGCCTCGATGAGGCGATCCGGGGATTCCTCCTTGGTCAGGAATCCATCCGCCTCGGACCTGAAGATGCGCTCGAGATAATCGGGTTCCTCGTGGGCTGAGAGCACGAGGATCTTGATGTTCGGCCACCCGAACTTGAGCAACTTCATCAGGTGCAGGCCGCTGCCGCCGCGAAGGGTCAGGTCGAGGATGACGAGGTCGGGCCTTTCCGCGGCGATCCGCTCGAGGGCGCTCGGGGCGTCACCGGCCTCGCCGCAGACGACGAGATCCTGGTGCAGGCTCAGGAGGGAGTGGATCCCCTGGCGCATGATCGGGTGATCCTCCACGATGAAAAGCTTCGAGACGCTGCGGACCGGGACTTCTGGATTGTCCTTCATGGGATGTCGGTTCTGCACGTGTCAGGGAGGCTTGGACTCGCGCATTGCGTGCATCGAGTTCCCGCGCGGTCACCCTGAGGCTCGGTGTTGTGCCGTGTCGTCACGAAGCGTCCCCGGGTGGGTATGCGTTGGTGACCGGGATGCAGCACTCGACAAGTGTGCCGCCCTCCGGGCCGTTTCGAACCTCGAGCCGACCGCCCAATTGGCTGGCCCTGTAGCGCATGGATCGCATTCCGAGCCCCGGGGACGAGCGGGCGTCGGCGCTGATCCCCTGTCCATCATCCTTCACAGAAAGCCGGACCGTCGCGCCGTCGCGCGCGAGTCGGACGACAATCTCGCGGGCGGAGCTGTGACGCACGGCATTGTGTACGGCCTCCTCGGCGATCCGGAACAGATGGGTGGCCTGGAGGGCGTCATCGACGACGGCAGAAGGGTCCTCGTGGAAGACGCAGGGAACCTCGCCTTCCTTCGTGGTTCCCTCGGTCAACAGGCGAAGCCGGGCGGGCAACGCTGCCGGGCTGACTTCCAGGGGCCAGAGGCCGCGGGCGATGGTCTGGGCCCGGGTCACGGCGGCTTGCAGGTGGACGGCGAGTTCCTGGGCTGCGGCGGCCTCGGGAATCGACTTGGCTGCGAGACGGTGCGCCAGAGCCTTGCCGAGGACCGCCAACCCGGTGAGCGCCGCCCCCAGAGAATCGTGGAGGTCACGCCCGGTTCGCTGTCGTTCGCTCTCGCTGATCTCCAGGACCTCCCTTTCCAGGCTCTTCTGCTCGGTGAGATCGCGGACGATCACGAACAGCATCCTTTTCGGGCCGACCGTGATTTCCGACGTGCGCAACTCGACGGTCCGTTCGTCCTGATCCGGAAGATGCAGGACCTGTTCCACGACGCGCACGGGGTGTTCGAAGGTGGGCAGGGTGGCCTCACTGGGCTCCCTCAATCCGAGTTCTCCCAGGTTTTGCGTGCGAAGATGCTCGCGGGAGCAGCCCCAAAACCGTGCCGCGGCGGGGTTGCCGTCGATGATATCCGCGTTGACCGAGGAGACCAGGAGCATGGGGTCCTGGTTGTCCTCAAACAGGGCCCGGGATCTCGCCTCGCTTTCCTCGAGCGCGGCCTGGGCGGCGAAATCCTCGAGCGCATTGGCCAAAATTCCAGCCAGTGTGTGCAGGAGTTCGACCGTCTCTTCCGTGAAGCAGCCCGCCCGCGGATCGGCCAGGTGGATGGCGCCTATCAGCTTGGTGCCGGCGCTGATCGGCACGCAGGCCACGCTCTTGTATCCTTCCCCGACACACACGGAAGCATCGACACGCCCGGTCCCGCTCAAGCGCGGCACCACCTCCACATCGAGTCCGTTCATGATGAGCCCCTGGGCATATCGAGGGCCCCACGACGTGTTTGCGCAGTGGACCTCCAGCGCCGCCAGACACCCGCAGTGGGCCACCGTGGGTCCCTCCCTCGCCTGACAGCTCAGGAACCGGCTGTGAAATCCCATGGCCGCCGCGAACGGCATGCGCCGGTCCTCCGTGAGCAGGCGGATTCCGGCGGCCGAGCAGCTGCACCAGGCCTTCAGCCGGCGCACCACAGCGCCGAGGAAACGATCCTGGAAGGCCTCCGTATTCGCCAACTCCAGCAACTCGCCCACGGCGCCCATCCGCCATAACGCCCGCTTCAACGTCTGGGTCCGTTCCCCAACCCGGGTCTCGAGGTCGACCCGAGCCTGCTGCAGCTCCGCCGCCTGCAGTTCCAGCGCCTCGCGACTCCGCATCTGTTCGTGCACCACCGATGCCAGCGACGACAACTCCACCAGCAACACCTCGTCCTCGGGCGTGAACTCGCCTCCCGCCTTGTCCACTGCCACGACAGCGCCCCAGACCCGCCCGTCCGTGCCCACGAGGCGAGCAGCGATCAAGCCGCCAAAAACCCCGGACGCCTCGGCCATCCCCAGGGCCGTCTGCTGCATTGTCCATTCGCCCGGGCTGTACCGGACCGACGCCCGCGCCTGCAACACCGCCAGGCAATGATCCACGCGCGCCACCAGGGCCGGGCCCATGGGTGGCACGGTGTCGTCGCCCGAGATCGAAGACACCGCGTGCAATTCGAATGCCCCGTTCTCGACGGACTTCGTGACCACGAGCGTCGTCTTCGCATCCGTCAGATCGCGCGAAGCCCTGGCCACGGCCTGGAAGAGCGCCGCGGGGTGCTTCACCGCCAACAGCCGTGACGAACTCGCGATGAGGGTTTCCAACCTCTCCAAGTGCTGCCTCTGAAGCCGCTCAACCCCCTTCTGCGCCATGAGATCGACGGCAGGCGACACACCTTCTCCGGTCGCGCCGGGAAGAGGGCATTCCTTCTCGTAGGTCGCTCCCGAGCCGGACTTGAGGATCTCCTTGGATGACAATGGCATGTCTGCAGGACCCTGTAGGTGTCCCTGGCTACGTGGTCCGAGCATGGTAAGAAGACTGGGGAAGCCTCGTTGCATCAAGAAGGAAAACTTAAGTCTGCGGATTCCGGCTCGATTCCGGCCGGGATGGGAACGACATTGGCGACCCTACCATGAGCATCTTCAACGGACACGGGCGCACGGGTCTGGCCTGCGGGCACGCCTTGACGATCAGGTCGTGCCTGGTCGCCGTGATTGGATGGGTGGCGGCCATTGGACTGGGATGGGCTGGCGATCTGCGGTTCCACCCCGCGGGCGACGGTGGTTTTGGCTTCGACACGGGTGAATTGCGCGGACGCCTTCATGCGGGAGGCAAATCTCTCGGGCTCCAGGAGGTTGTGCACATTCCAAGCGGGACACGGCTCGATCGCGTGAACGGATTATTGAGTCACTACAGGGTCTTCTCGAAGGGACGGAGGTACGGATCGGGTGCGTGGGATTGGGCGAGTGAGGCGGTGCTGCTTGGGGATGGGGAGACGGTGCGGGTGACGTGGCCGAGGTCGGCGGACCGACCGTTCGAGCTCTGGTCCACCTATCGTTTCTGCGATGCCGTCACCGTGGAGATGAGGACTTATGTCCGGGTGTACGAAACCCTGCCGGGGTTTGAGAGCTTTGTGGCGTCCTACTTCAGCGAATCCTTTACCAACGCCGCAGTGGGCCT
>CAIMTB010000066.1 GCA_903844265.1 uncultured Verrucomicrobiota bacterium | reverse complement strand
GTAGGACCGCCCATTTGGGAGGGCTGGAAGCCCGTCATGTGATAGCCCGGGCTGGAGGCCCGGGAAGAGGAACCCACCAAAAACAGTTCAGACCGCCCTGCAAGGGCAAAACAGGCCCACAGAATTCCCCACCCTTCACACCCAATACTGTCCTACGGTTCCCCAATTCCCAATCACCCCCTTCCGCACGCGCGGCCTGCGAACATCTAGTTGAACCCTTCATTCATGCGCGCCCGGTGGCCTTGCATGCGGATGCTTTTGCACTCGCCACCCCGGGCTTGTTTGCGCATGATGCCCAGAGGGTTACCTATGGACGTTGCCAATCCCATCCTGCAAACGGCCAATGACGCGCCGCCCTTCCGGTGCGCCCGGCCTGGGCATTTCACCTGCCGCCACCACCATTTCGATTTTTCCACCTGATCACCATGTTCGAACAAGCCTTCAAAAACATTGACGATGTTCTGTGGAAAGACGCCGGTTGCACCAGCGAACTGGATTACACCGAGCAAACCTCCTGGCTGTTGTTCCTGAAATATCTCGACGCCCTCGAGCAGGACAAGGCCACCGAAGCCGCGCTCGACGGCAAGAAATACGCCGGCATCCTCGACAAACCCTATCGCTGGACCAGTTGGGCCGCGCCCAAGGGCGGGGACGGCCGGATTGACCACAACACCGCCCTGACCGGCGACGACCTGATCCAGTTCCTGACGCTACAAAAGACCTGTGCCGACTCACCCAGGAGTTGGAGCGTGGACGCCCAGACGATTGACCCGACGACGTTTGACCTCTCCGTGAAAAACCCGAACGGCGGCGAGGAAATCACGCACCGCAGCCCGGCGGAGATCCTGGATGAAATCGCAACGCTCGATGCCGAGAGCGCGGAGGTGCTGGGGAATATCAGGAAATTGTTGTGAGCGAACTTGCCGCCAACGACTACCCGGGTTTTCTCGTCGAGCTCAAGGCCCGCATCCGGCAGGCGCAATATCAGGCGTTGCGGGCGGTCAACGCCGAGTTGGTTCGACTCTACTGGGACCTCGGGGAATCCATCCACCGGAAGCAGGAAACGCTCGGGTGGGGAAAATCCGTGGTCGAAACCCTGGCTCGCGATCTCCAGGCGGAGTTCCCCGGACAAAACGGATTCTCGGCCGCCAATCTGTGGCTGATGCGCCAGTTTTACGCGGAGTATCGGAGCCGGCCAATTCTCGAACCACTGGTTCGAGAAATTAGCTGGGCCAAGAATGTGCTCGTCATGAAACGCTGCAAGGAGGACCTGGAACGGGAGTTCTACCTCCGCGCCACCGCCCGCTTCGGCTGGACCAAAGCAGTTCTCCAGCACCAGATTGATAATCAGAGCTATGCGAAATACCTCCTCAACCAGACCAACTTCGACCAGACCCTGCCCCCGGAAATTCAGGCCCAGGCTGCCCTGGCCGTGAAGGACCACTATACCTTCGATTTCCTCGGCCTCGCCGAGGCCCATTCCGAGCGGGAACTGGAAAATGCCCTCGTGCAAAACCTGCGCCGCTTTCTCGCCGAAATGGGCGGCCTCTTCACGTTCGTCGGGACGCAGCACCGCCTCGAAGTCGGCGGGCAGGAATACTTCATTGACCTGCTGCTCTTTCACCGCCGCCTGCGCGCCCTCGTGGCCATTGATCTCAAGATCCGTTCCTTCCAGCCGGAGCACAAAGGCAAGATGGAATTCTACCTCGAAGCCCTCGACACCCAGGAACGCCTGGCCGGGGAGAACCCCTCCATTGGCATCATCATCTGCCGGGATAAGAACAAGACCGTCGTGGAATACGCCCTGCGCACCGCCAGCCGCCCCATTGGCGTGGCCACTTACACCGTGAGCGCGGAACTCCCCGAAGCCTACCGCAATGAACTCCCCAGCCCCGAAGCCATCGCCGAACGGTTGAAACTCTGGGACGGCAAGGAGACGGACGATGAATGAAACCGCCGGCCACGAAAAATGCCACGCTGGACGCCCTGAGCGCGGAGGTGCTGCCATGTAGAAGGGGCCAGCGGAAGGTCACGCAACCACCCATGCGGCAGGGCTGAAAGCCCGCCATGTTACAGCCCGGGCTGGAGGCCCGGGTTGGCCATCCACACAACCATTCCAAGCCCTGTAAGGGCACCATACCATGTCACAATCCCTCGCCAATCTGGTCGTTCACCTGGT